>JBBRBO010000116.1:0-13596 GCA_038205805.1 Desulfomonilales bacterium | reverse complement strand
GGGATCTGTGACATGGAAGCGCAGTGCGGCAGTCGGGCAGATTTGCTCAGGCATCGAGTGCCGCCGCAATGGTCGGGTGAGGCGCTATTTCGTTTTCGACCCGGCGCCGTTCGAGAGATTCAAGCCCACCGCAAGGATGCCTTTCACTTCTCCCGCTCCGTCGAGCACCGGTGACAAAGCAAGCGGCGTGTTAAGTCTTCGGCCATCCGCTGCACGCATCTTCGCGTTCTTGCATTGCCCTCCGGATTGCTTGTGAGCGACATTGACTAAGGCGCGCCCCATTGAATGCGCGTGAGATTCCGCTACGCACAGTCCGACAAAATCTTTGCCGACCGCGTCTTCACTCAAGTAGCCCAGAGTTCTTTCAGCCCCTGAATTCCAAAGGGTTATACTGAACGTGAGATCCAGCAGGATTACCGTCGCCGATGTGGAGCCGTTCAGCAATCCGCTCAAAATGTCCATGCCGACGGCAGGTTCCGTCAGTTTGCGACCATCGCCAACCATGCGTTCCAGGGCGCTGTTCAGGAGTTCAAAACGCACGGCTTTACGCATTTCGTGCATCAACATCGCCTCATTGGAGGGCTTTTCACAAAACCCGAAGATCCCAAGCTCCAGGAATTCCAGTAAACGCTTGCGGTCTTCAGGATCGGAAACAACGATGATGGGACTGTCGGCGCTGCATTCCTGCATCGAGCGAATATCGTCGGTGCTGCACAACATGGCCTCGGCTACAATGAGATTGGGTCGGGTCATACGGCACAACTCTGCGGCCAAGGCCCCGTCACCGCAGTTCGCCACCTCGATGTTCACCTCACGGGACATCCGTTTGACCGCGGACAATATGTCGGCGTTGATGGTGACCGCCAGGGCGCAACGCCATGCTCGCTCACTCGGGCGACGTGCGAGAGCCCTTACCGGTTTTACCAAATCGAACTCGAGGCTTTCGCCGGCGGAACGGGCGTCCAAATCCGTTTGAGGAATATACCCGGATGAGACGAGCTTACAAAAGAGACTATGTAAACCTTGAGCCGACAGCCCGAATTTGCGCATCATAGCCGCATCCGACAACCCTGATTTAATGCCGGCTATTGCTTCGATGACGTCAATTTGTGTTTTTCGCTGCATGAATTCAAGCCTTTGACCGGTTCGCCCTGGAATAATCACCTACGGTGAGCGCTTGGGGAGCGTAGAGACGACTCAAGCGCGGCGAAGGAGCGCCAATATTTTAAGGGCGACCGTCGCGCACCAGAAAGGCCTTGATTTCGCGCCTCGAAGATCCGCCTACGTAAGGTCTGAGGGTAACTCGAGTGTACCTCTTAAACGTTATCAACACCTCCAAATCCACTTCGCACCATGTGCATACGCCGATTGGCTCGATGACGTGATCTCCCCTGTTGCCCTTGATGTGGATCATCCCTTCAGGCATCGAAACAATGGGGCCGCTGTCATACTCGGTGGATAACTGAGCCTGGGCCGACACGGCAATGAACAGCAGGCTCAGGGCCAGAAATAGGCCCTTCATGTCGGGCCTTTCCTGAGTTTGCCTATGGATGCAAGCACGTCATACTTGGAGGCCGCTTTCACGTCCGCGGGGTTGGCGAAGGTATGGTCGAAAAAGTTGACCAACAGAATGAGACCAATGCCCAAGGGAAAAGACGCAAATAAGGCGCCCAATACGTACAACAGTGTCTTGGGGAAAATAGGATCCGAGGGGAGAAACGGTCGAGCCACTATGGACACGTTTTCCATGTGCTTGCCGGCCTTGAGGTTTTCCAGGCGAGCCTCTTCTTCCTTGGAGATGTACTGAAGATACCGTTCCTTGGCGATTGTCACATCCAAGCTGAGCCTGCGCGCTTCTTCGGCCTTTTCTTCCAGGACTTGCAGCTCGTTCTGTTTGGCCTTGAGACTCGCATCGAGACTGTCACGTTTGGCGGTAAGATTGGAGACTTCCGTGTTCAAGGCGTCTAAGAGGCGTTTCCTGAGTTCCGATACAAGTTCACCGGTGGCGCGGTTGTCCCGACTCTCACGCGAAAACGTCTCGGTGGATTGCAGCTGTTTTTGCTCCGCTCGAAGTAGTTGCGTGACGATGATATTGATAACGGTGTTTTCGTTCCCGCGTTGCATTGAGGCGGCGAGCTGCCCTGTCGGGAGCATACCTTGTTTCAAAGCGCTAATCATGAATTCATATTGACTGAGATTCGAGCGCAGATCCACCAGGCTATCCTCGATTTGACGAATAGTGGTAATGAGTTCGCTCTTTTGCTTCTCAGGCAGGGATATTCCCCATCGCTTCTTGAAATCCGCTAGAGTCTGGTCGGCTTCGTCGTATTTTGTCTTGTAAAGATCCCCCTGGCCGGAGAAAAAGCCTTGGGCGCCGGGGAGCGCATAGACTTCCAGATGATACGGAACGTACAGTTCGAGTAGGGTTTGCAGAACTTGCTGAGCGAGCGCCGGGTTCGAGTCGCGGTACGAGAGATCCAGAACCCTGGATTTCAGCACCGGCGTCACCTTGAAGTTCCTGAGGCTGTTCTCCGCTATCTTGCGAATTCTCACGCTTTCATCCGCACCGCCGGCTGCTTGGGTTTGGTCGCGGCCCAAAAGCCCTTTGATGAAGATCTTTATTGGAGCTAATATACCTTGAGGTTTCTTCTGCTGATCGAGATTGAGCTTCTTTATCGTGCGTATCCACAAATCCAGGCTGCGCAAGACCTCCATTTCGCTGTTCAGATCAATTTCATCCACGTTGAGATTAACGTTCAAAGCGGCGCTGGAGTCCCGTTGCGTCTGCAAGAGTGTCGCGTTTTCCTTCTTCGCCGTCACCATGACCTTGGCCGTGGATTCGTAGATTGGATCCACCAGAAAACACGCGAGAAGCGCACCGAGCGGCAAGGCGATATTCAAAAACGTAAGAATGAACTTTCTCTTGTAAAGAACATTCAGGGTATCTCTCAAAGAGGGGCCTTCTTCTTCACGAAGGGGCGCTACAGGTCTTTGTTCATCTACGTCCATGCTCGGCTCCTAATCTTTGAGTGAATACTCGAAGGCTCCTATGCTTGTACCTTTGTCCACGGGTCGTGGGCGTCCCAAAAAGTCGTCAGTGACCTTGGCCAGGGGTAAACCTCGCCCCACCAACGAAGACCGCTCCGTAAGGCGAAAATCACGCGCTTGTTCGTTCACAAATCCCGGTAGTTCACCAGCCTCAAGTAATATATCATGTTGTGACCGGAAACGCCGCAACCATCGAGCAAGAGCGACGCTTCCATCGGGAATCGCGGGACACACATACCAGACGTTCGCCGCCAACTCTATATTTTCGGGCGCCGTAGCCAGGAAACGGCACTGCACGAACACATTATTCACCATGCGATTCGGCGCGGAAGCCGTAGGCAGTGCGGCCTCAGTCGAGACGGGCGAAATGGTCCCCACGACGGTGTTATTCGCAATGAGATTACCCTCCGGAGGGGTGGGCGGGCCTTCGTGACTGAGCCCGAACACGAACGCCGCAGGATAGTCCCACCGTGCACTATCGGGAGCCCCTATGAGGATATTGTTGCGGACCACATTGAATCGTGAACCGAAAAACGCCACGCCTGCAGCCGTGCCGCCGATGAATGTGTTCTTTTCGATGATATTGTCGCGGCACTGGCCTTCCAGGTACACTCCGCAGCCGAAGCCACGTTCCGCCCCATTTGCCTCGAATATGTTATTGCGTATGACCGATTGCGCGGCGTTAGCGGTGGGTCCCACGAGAATTCCGCATCCTGCGTCTTCGTGTGGGCCGAACCATTCGTTTTGCGCGCAGTAATTCCCCTCAAAGGTGATTTCCTTGCCGTTTAGCTGACACCCGTGGCCACGATTGCGGACAAAGCGGCAATCATGCACACGCCATTGGTCCAGGCAATAAAAAACGCCTTCCGCCAGGTTGAAGCGTACGGTCAAGGTATCCAGCTCCCAGTGGCTGTTGGCTTGCGCATGCTCGGCGTCGGTTGACACGCCGTTTGCTCCGTACTTTTCGAGTGTCAGGTTTCTGAGGACAATGTGACGCTTGGCCGTGCCGCCCCAACGATCCCCGGACTGGAAGGCGAAATCGAGTTCATACACGTCGACCACGTGGTCTTTATTGGGATCAGCGTCCTTTTGCAGCCGGATTGCGTACACGCCGGCGTCGCTCAAATGGAAACAGCCCTCCACCACCTCACCGAGCTTATTTACACGCTTGAGCAAACGAGACTCGTCCACCATGACGAATGCGTTTCCGGGGGTAATGGGGTGAAGACCCATCTTGTGCCACAAACGACCGCCGGGAAGCCAATCAGTAACGCGGACGGCGCCGCGAAGAATCACGGAATCCGCTGAAACACCTTTGTAGGTGATGGGCCGGCCCGATTCCCCTGAACGCCCGCCGTCAACTTGCTCGTGGTAGACGCCTGGGTGGATGATGACCGTGTCACCGGGCTGCGCTAAAGTGGATGCCTTTGTGATGGACTTGAGCGGCTTGTGTGGATCACCCGGGTTTTTGTCATCTCCCAGCTCGACGTTCACATGGTATTCGGCTGAAAGGCAAGGAGTAGCCGGCGTCACAAGCACAAGCACTACGAACAGCATTGCTGGAACGAACGACACGTTCATGAGCGGCGTCCTTGTCCGCAATGGCTTCGGCGGCGTGAGTTTTTGAGCTGATGAGGGCATAGTAAATGTACGATCATACTATTTCACGTTCCGTTTGCCGCAGGAGTCGCCGGGGCCGTATACGAAATCCGTCCGCGCACTTCCTCACGACCCGCGTTTTCAACAAAGTACACGAGAGCCAGAATCACGCATGTAAACCAGAACACATTGACGTAATGGTAGAAACTCAAGATTCTGTGGGGTAATGAGCCTATCAGCGCAGCGAAAAGTCCCACGGATACGCTGTAAATCCAGGCGTTTGTGGAACGCGTTCCCCTGTAAAGTCCTGTGAGCGCCAGAATGATGATGGAATAGTAAAGAATCGCTCCGATGAGGCCGGTTTCGGCCCAGCGTAGGAGGTATTCGTTATGGACGGTGTACTCCCATGTGTGTCGTAACTTGACGGGCACAAATTTCATAAAATCCATGGGGTAATTGTTGACGCCCACTCCCCATAACCAGTTAGCCTTGATCATGTTCCACGCTGTTTCCAGCAAAGGAATACGATCCTCTCCCCATGTGCCCCTCTCGAAGCGCATGAGAATAAACGGCGCCGCCAAACCTATTACCAGCAAGGCGCTTAAGAGCGCTTTCCCCACAACTCGTAGAGTTATCCAGCCGCGGTAATAGGACAATAGTGTCACAAGTGACGTGGACACCAGTAGCGCAAAACCGGCGGCCCGAACCTTGGTAAAGGCAATCGCAAGAACAATCAAAGCCAAACACAAACCGGCCCAACGACGCGAACGGACATTCGTCGCAACGATGAAGTAGGCCGCTAAAACGGGAAAAACAAGGCTCAAAAGAACCGAGGCCGCATCAGGGCTCCCGAAGAACCCAACGGATCGAAAACCCTCAGGTCCCATGTACGTGGTAAGCTCCCCGTGCAACGTGTAGTTGGATCGCAGAACGAATTGAGCCGCTATGTACAATGAATGCGCGACCGCTCCGGCAAAAGTTGAATAGATGACGATCCTAAAGTCCTCGAGCGTGCGCACGTTGTTGACAAGATAAAGATAAAGGAAATACCCCTTGAGATAGGTAATCACTTCATAGACGCTGTATTCGAATCGTAAGGCCGTAAACGCGCTCACCACAAAGACATAGGCGATCCATCCCAAGAACACCAAACCTAACCGACCGCCGAATGTGAACTTCGGCCCTAGACCCTTTGCCATGCTCGACATGAGAATCCAATGTGCGTAGAGGAGAATCAGCATAACGTCCATTGTGTCTATGACGATTCCGGAAGCAAAGGGTTGACTCTCAACGTCCAGCAGCGGTCGGTAGAGAATGTGATAACCAAATTGGAGCGGAATAGCGAAGATCAGGAAGAACAAGAGAAATTTTCGCAGGTCACCTAGGAAAAAAGCCGCGATCGCGAAAAGAAACGAGCCCACAAAGACGACGAAGGCCGCACGCCAGCCTGTGCCTAAAAACAGCACGTATCCGTACGCGGCGATAAAGGTCACAAGTGCTGCCAAGAGCAGGAAAATGACCTGTTTCGACCCCATAGCTGTGCGTTCAAGTGTCGGCATTACGTCCTAATTACCATCAACCCAGCTTCGTGTTCCACAATTGGGACAAGGCCCACCTCGAAACCGGTCTGTAGGGGACAATGGACGATAATAACTCATCAGAACCTGGGCCATAACGATTACGATCTCCCGACCATATTTTCGAATACGAGATGGAATGTTTTGCTTTGTCCCCTCAACGAAGCCACAGTTTTGACACTCTAAAGCCATTTCTCTACTCTTCCTTCGCAAATACTTAGTGTCAGGTCCCCGACGGTTCGGAAAATCACGTGTTCTTGAGCGTCTACCCAACGGACGAACACGCCTTGAGGGCGCATATCCCACTCGATCACTGTATACGCGGAACGCGATTTCTTCAATATTATTTATGCGTGAGCGCAAAATGCACAACAAACTGTTTTCGGCCCCGGATCGGCGCACGTGAGGCGTCTCAGGCCCGGTGGACGATCCCGGTGGCCTGTCGGCGACGAACCCCTCGCCGGCCCGCATCAGTTGGGATTTTGCTTTTTTGACTTGACAAGAAAACATTTGTTCTCCTATACTGTAAATAGGAGCCGCCTCACCCTTCAACCCGATCATCGGACCCGAGGAGCCGTCTCAGGACAGCCTGTTTTCACCGATGACAACCTCTACCGGCAGGTACGTCTTTGATCCAAGCATATCAGCCGTGCTATAGTTCCGGTGTAGTGAATAGGCACACGCGTACAAACGCGCATATCGTCGGATACCCGTTCATTCCATTCTAAGATCGACGGGCGGTGTAATCTCCGCTATTCCGAATACAGAACACCTATTTTTACTAATGTGAAACCCTTTTCCCCGTCCATCACTCTATGGAGACCTCATGCACGAGATTTACCGATCATTGCAGCAAAAGCTTGACTCGCTACCCAATGGATTCCCCGAAACGCCTTCCGGTGTTGAGCTACGAATCCTCGAAAAGATCTTTACTCCCGAGGAAGCTGAAATGGCTTTGCAACTGCGCCCCATCCCGGAGCCCGTAGCCTCGATAGCCGAACGGCTCGGCAAACCTGAAGAAGAAATGACGACCATGTTGAAGGCGATGGTTGAAAAAGGCCAAATCGCTTCCCTCAAGATGTTCGGCGCCCGCGTCTATACGCTCGTTCCATACGTGGTGGGCATCTACGAATTTCAGCTCAGACGCATGGACAAGGAATTCGCCGAACTCAACGAGGAGTACGCCCCAGCCCTCATGAAACGCGTGGGTGGGTTTACGCCGGCCCTTACCAAGGTTATCCCCATCAACGCCCCCTTAGACGCGGAACATCAGGTGCTCAGGCATCAGGACGTGCGCAGGGTTCTTGATAAGGCGAAGTCGTTTCAGGTGATGGAATGTATTTGTACCAAGGAAAGGGGACTTCAAGGCGAGGAGTGCAAACATACCAAGGAGCGCTGCCTTTCGTTTTCTCGGAGTGAAGACGCCTTTGACGAGCACAGCCTTGGCCGCGTCATTACCAAAGAAGAAGCCGTCGCCGTTCTGGAGCAATCCGAAAAAGAAGGCCTCGTGCACACGAGCTACAATGTGCAAGCCGGTCACATGTATATCTGTAACTGCTGTCCATGCTGTTGCGGAATTCTGCGGGGTATCAATAACTTCCATGCGCCATACCTTCTCGCCAAGAGCGATTTCGTGGCGCTGATAGATCAGGACACTTGCGTGTCGTGCGGTGTGTGCGCAGACGAACGTTGTCCGGTCACGGCTATAACGGAAGCGGCGGACGCCTACAAGGTCGATCCCACCCGTTGTATCGGATGTGGGGCGTGCACCACCGGTTGCGAAGTCGGCGCCGTACAACTTGTGAGGAAACCCTCCGACGCGTGTGAGGCGCCGCCCAAGAACCTCATGGACTGGTATGCTCGCCGTGCGGAAAGCAGAGACATAAAGATCATCATCTAATACCACTACCCAAGCAAAAACGTAATATTGGGGAGAACCTTCTTGAAAGAAGGATTCTCCCCAAACCCCTCTCCAAGAACTCTTACAATTGCCGAAAGAGCCATTTCTCAAGGAGAAATACCGCTTTCGGCGATCATCACAAGTTTCTTAGAACGAGGTTGGAAAAACCTGTTTTGCAAAAAAGCTTTACCGATATTACGCTCAGGACAGGGTATCAGTGTAATTTGTGTCCCTTTTACGTGAAGCGCTTTGGCCCAAGCGCCGATTTGGGCTCTTCGGCATTCTGAATAGACACACACAAGCCGACGTTCGCGCACCGAATCCCCAGCCTTGCATGACTTCGTCAAAAGAGGTATTTTCGAGTGCGCGTTCACGGGGCCTAAGGCGGTTCTGCGCCCATACGAACGGGAAGGTAAAACCCGTTGCCCGACCGATCAGCGGCGGGATTCCCTGGGGATTGCCTGCTCCCGGCGAACAATTGAGCGAATCTCAAGGAGCCTTTGTATGAAGACGGTTTGGTTAGCGTTCACTCTCGTGATCTTTGCCTTTACGAATATATGCGGAGCCCAACAAATGTATGCACTCCCTGATGTAAAAAGCATGAAGCATCTCACCAGTAAGAACGTCAAACGCGGCGGAGATCAAGGCGGCGGCGCCACGGTCATGGATTTCTACACGGCGCGCGACGGTTCGATTGTGACGATCTACACCTACAGAGGTAAGCCGGTGGTGTTCAGTACCCATAGAAACGATGATCTTCAGAAGACCTATCGCTTGTTTATGGACCAAACCGGCGCCGGCGGCTTTCAGGAACTCCCCCGTGGCACGCAGTGGACCATTCCCGCCTGGGCGCGTTGACAGAGGACGCTTATATGCACGAAATGTCCATAGTTGAAAGTATCATGGAAATCATCGAAGATCAGGCCCGATTGTATAACTCGCCCAAGGTGGTCACCGTAAGCTTGGAATTCGGCGCCCTATCGGGGGTAATGCCGTCAGCCGTCGAGTTTGCCTTCGAGGTGCTGTCCAAGAACACCGTGGCTGAGGGAGCGGTTCTAGCGATCTCCATAATCCCGCTCAAGATAAAGTGTTTGGATTGCGCAGGCGAATCCACACTCGAGGACTATCAACCCACATGCCCCCTCTGTAACTCGGAACTGATTACCTTCCTACAAGGACGCAATGAGTTGCGGGTGGCGTCCCTGGAGCTGGAAGACCCCGCCCCGGGGCCTGCGCCATGAGACGAATTGCCGCCGTGTGAGCGCTCAATCCCATACACAGGAGAACATCATGCCGTTACAGGGAAAGACTGTTGGAATTTTTGCGGAAGACATCTACAACGAATTTGAGCTGTGGATCCCCTATTACAGGTTCTTGGAAGAAGGGGCGCAGGTGGTGATTATCGGCTCCGGAACCGCCGACGTGTTCCATGGAAAATACGGCATCCCCGTCAAGGTAGACAAAAACGCTGCGGATGTTTCCCCCAATGAGCTGGACTGCATCGTCATCCCCGGCGGGTACGCCCCGGATAAGATGCGTATTCATCCGGAAATGGTCAATCTTGTGCGTGATTGCTTCAACCAAGGCAAGATCATTGCGGCCATTTGTCATGCGGGATGGATGCTCGCAAGCGCCGGTATCGCCAAAGGGAAGAAATGCACATCCTACGTGGCGGTGAAGGATGATCTTGTAAACGCGGGCGCCCACTGGGAAGACTCGGAAGTCGTCGTAGACGGTAATCTCATCACGTCACGAAAGCCCGAAGACCTGCCGGCGTTTTGTAAGGCCGTCATCAAAGCCTTCGCGGACAAGTAGAGAATCGGCGTCAGACGCGCCGCCGGCGCCCTGAAAGAAGATCGGCTAAGGAGCGCTGGTGAACCATTGAAGCGATAGTCAGCCATGCGCGGCGCCGCTTTGCTTACAAAGAGTAGGAATCGTTCACCCGCGCAGAGCCTTCCCGAGCCAGGTGAACGATTCCAATACTTTTAGTGAAGATCGTTTTTGTAAAGTAGGTTATCGCACCATCTATTTGAAAACGTTTATCGTGGCCGAAACAAAATATTTTTTCTTGAGAAACACACGTTTCGGCAGTGTAATACCCACGTGCTTTCAAAAAAGTATGATCGGTGGAGCTTTTATTGTTAAGCAGGCTTTTCCAACCTCTTTTTAAGAATGTATGACACTCACCGAAGCGGTGTTTCTCCTTGAGAAAAGCCGCTTTCGGCAAGTGCAAAAGTTCTTGAAGAGGGGTTTGGGGAGAAGTCTTCTTTCAAGAAGGTCTTCCCAATATTACTGCTTTGATTCTGAAACGCTATAAAAGCTGTCTACCACATACGGAGTACCCGAATGCCTTCTCCTGCAAAACTTCAGGGCCGAGCCGTAACACCGGAGGGACTTCGGAACGTCTCCATCGAATGGGACCCGAGCACGGCGCGAATCCTGGCGGTGGAACCTAGTGAAGACCCGTTCGGTCCCACGATTATCTACCCAGGGTTCATCGACGCCCATGTACACGCTCGGGCGTATCCGTTACCGCTCGAACCCACGCGGGCTGATCTGACGCGTGAACAGGCCCTCACGGCCAAAGAGACGTTTGCATCAGCCGGACAAGCCGCCATTCGAGGCGGAGTCACGCGATTTGCGGCAATGCCTAATGATCCGAATCCGCCTAGCGATCGCGATACATACGAACGGAAGCGCCAACTGGCTGAGGAATCCCCATGTCCCGTGATCGTGTTTGCGGTTGCCGTAAAGTCCGGTTCCCCTTGGGCTGATGTTCCGTACAAGGTTTACCTGGACGCCGAACCTTCCTCGACGGCGCTCACGGTCTGGGATGACGTCGCCGACGTGGTAGAGCGATACAGCCGCTGCCGTCTATTCTTCCACGCTGAGGACCCGGAAATCCTGCGCAAGAACCCGTCCGACGGACCCAGATGGGTGACCCGTCCGGCCGAGGCTGAGCTTTCCGCAGTCCGGCGCATCCTGGAACTCTGCGCCAAGCGCGGCTCTCGAACACATATATGTCACATTTCGACAAAAGCCGCTGTGGAAGCTATAGCGGACTTCAACCGCTCGTCGTCGAATCGCGTTACATGTGAGGTGACCCCTCATCATCTCTTCTTCAGCGTGAATGACGGGACCGTAACGGCGGCCTTGCCGGGAGCGACCATTGATCCCATGTTCCTAGGGAGTAATCCTCCCTTACGAACCGAAGAGGACCGCTTGTTCCTCTTGTCGGCCTTGGCGGAAGGAGCCATCGACATGATCGCCACCGACCATGCGCCGCACACGATTTCGGATAAGATCGCCGGTGCGCCCGGGACGCCCCACCTGGACACTCTAGGGGGCTTCGTTACCTGGCTTGCAGAGCACGGTGGATTCTCGCCGGAGCGTTTGGCCGAAATACTCTCCGGCCGTCCTGCGGATCTCTTCGCCCCCGATCTAACGGGACCATACGGGCGAATAACAGTGGGTGGGATTGCGGAGTTCACGATCTTGGACATGGGTAATCCCACGTCTGTTCTTGCAGACGGTATAGCAGGCGCCGGCCCGTTCCGCACGAAATGCGGTTGGTCTCCGTTTCAGGGACTCACGTTTCCAGGTCGGGCCGTTTCCGTAGTCATCCAGGGGAGAAGTTACACGTGTGTCTGAGGCGCCGTCGGGAGTCGAAAGACCAGGCTCTAGGCCGCTCAACCGTCTCAAGCCCGATGACTTACTAGAAACAAAAGGTGAACCCTATGAGTTTCAAAGGCCGTGATCTCATTTCCATGAACGACCTCACCAGGGCGGACATAGATGAAGTCCTGGACACAGTTGAATCTGTGAAAACCCACCCGGAAAAGAGGCGCCTATGCGAGGGTAAGGTTTGCGCCATGATGTTCTTCGAGCCATCAACCCGAACGAGGACCTCCTTCGAGGTGGCCATGCGAAACCTTGGTGGTGAAGTGGGCGGCTTTTACGACGCGGGTATCACGTCCATTGCCAAGGAAGAATCCCTCTGGGATACCGTGAAGATGCACGATGGCTATGGTTTCGACGTTATCGTCATTCGGCACCCCCTGAAAGGCGCCGCGCGGCTGGCGTCCGAAGCGGCCGATATTCCCGTGATAAATGCGGGGGACGGTCCCAATCAGCACCCTACCCAAACCATGCTGGACCTGTACTCCATAAAGGAGACCCAAGGGCGGTTGGACGGCCTGAAGATCGCTATGGTGGGCGACCTGGCTAATGGTCGAACGGTCCATTCGTTGACCGAGGCACTTTTGAAATACGACAATTGCGAAATGGTGTTTATTTCGCCCCGGGATTTGGCTATGCCCAGCTACATCCTGGATAAGTGCGGAAAGGCCGCGGACCGAGGCGTCTCCTTCGTGGAAGGGCGCAGAATAGAAGATTTCATAGGCGATATCGACATTCTTTATATGACACGGATCCAGAAGGAGCGCTTCGATGATCGAGTGGTCATGCTCGAGAAGTTCCGCAGTATTTACCGACTCGAGGCCGACATGATGAAAGACGCCAAGCCCACTATGAAGGTAATGCACCCGCTGCCGCGGGTCACCGAAATAGCCCCGGATGTAGACACCAGCCCCCATGCCTACTACTTCCAACAGGCCAAAAACGGCCTTTTCGTGAGGGAAACCTTGCTCGCTCTTATTTTGGGGGTGGTGTGATGTCCACACGACCGATCACCATCGCAAAGATTCAATCGGGGATAGTCATTGACCACATCCCCGCAGGTAAGGCCTTCCTCATCTCGAAGGTGCTCGGCCTGAACTCCTTAGCTCGGGATACCGGCGAAATCATCGCTATGGGTGTGAATTTTTCCTCAAACAGCATGGATAAGAAAGACATCATCAAGGTGGAGAATCTCTATCTCACCCGGGACATGCTTAACCTGGTAGCCTTGATGGCGCCGAACGCCACGGTTTCCGTGATTAAAGAAGGGAAGGTAACGGACAAGCGTAAGGTCGAAATACCCGAGCGAGTTGGGGATGTAGTGAAATGCCCCGATCGCTTCTGCATCACCAATAGCGAGGAGATCCCGGGCAAGTTTCTCGTTATCGCGAGTAATCCCCTCACCATGCGGTGCCATTATTGCGAGACGGAGTTTTTCGGTCCTCTAATAAAGTACAAGGAGAAGTAAGATCCGGGCGGCCGCCGTGCCCGGAGGGTTCACCGGCGTACCGCGTGATACTACTTCGCTACTATAGCGAGTAAACTTTGTGAAACTAGTTTTGTAAAATAGGTTTTCCTGACTTCTTTCTGAGAATTTCTAACAATCGCCGAAAGCGAGATTTTCTCCTTGAGAAAAGCCGGTTTCGGCTATTTTAAAAGTTCTTGGAGAGGGGTTTGGGGCATACGCGCTAACTTTGATTTATCTCCTCCACCAAGTGGTCAAACAGGTCCATCATCTGAAGACTCCGTTTTCTGGGACTTTCTTGAAGAGTTGAGCGCCAATGCGTCCAATTC
>JBBRBO010000115.1:0-13759 GCA_038205805.1 Desulfomonilales bacterium | reverse complement strand
GTAACAAGTGAGACACCCCACGCATGCGCAACTGATGGTCATGGGCTGATCCGACGCCTTGTCCCGTGATGTGCGCATCCACGCGTGAGCGGCTGAAGCTGCGGCCCGAGCCTGGGCCGTCACGGCGGCCATGTCCACATTGCCGGTAGCCTCGCCCGTGATGAATAGGCCGCTCCCGAAGGCGCGCCCCATGTTCGAATGAATGCTGTCCGAGAGGGCGAATCCCTCGTCGTCCGTTTCACCGGCCGGGACAAGCATCCGAAGCCACTCGGGAACCGATGAAGGGTCGGGGCCGGTAACGACTATCACTCTATCGGGATTGAGGGTCACGCGCTCGTCTACATCGATGACGTCCCGGACCTCGATCTGAAGGCCGCCCTCGGATGACTGCACAAGCGGCCGATCCGCATAGCGAATAAAGCGAACGCCGGCGTCCCGGGCCTCCCCTAATATGGTTTCTCCGTAGAGGTGGGGAACCGCCGCGTGCCGGAAAAGTACGCTCGAGGCGCCGCCCTTGGACGCGTTCAACGCAGCCGCTTTCGTAGCGGCGCAGGCCATTGCGGGGTCCGAGAGCGCATCATAGTCGAAAATGAAGGCCACGTTCGCCGACGATTTCAGTTCGAGTTCGGGGGTGAAGAGTTCCACGCCGGCCGGGAACGCTTTGGACTTGGGCCTGAGCCCCACACCGGCGGCTACTAGGATGCTTTCGTAATCAGCGGTAGTCCCGTCGGCAAACTCCACATGGAAGCGGCCGTTTTCTCTCTTCACCGTAGGCGCTTCCTGAGCGTCGCGGACATTGACCCCCTCAAGATCCGGAGCCGCTTGACGGAGCTGATCGCCGTTCCCATCGGAGCCCGGCTGCGTGTGAAAGAGCGCGGGTTTCGCTGCGTTGAGTCGCGCGAGGGTCACATCAGCGCCCATGTCCGCCAAGGCTTGCGCCGCTATGGCGGCCGCAGGCCCGCCACCGATCACGAGGGCTCGTTGGGGAGCTGCGCTCTCCGGCGCACGGGAATCAACACCCGCTGTTTGCTGTGCGTTCATGACTGCGCCCCCTTCCGAAGATCCGCCAACACGGCCGAGGCCGTTTGACCGGCGTGCTCAAGTGTTTGCTCGATGTTCTTGGGGCCTACACACGCTCCGGCGACGTAGACGCCCGGTGTCGCTGTTCGGCTCCCCTCAGGGTCATCCTTGGGCGCCATGAAGTTGAAGCGGTTCCGTTCAACGCCGGATTGTTCCGCCACTGATTCATCGATGGTTCGGGGCCGTTGCCCGATGGAGAGAATAATCCTGTCGAACTGTTCCCGCACGTTGCGTCCGTCACGTTCGACTATCACTTGGAGGACCTTATCGCCCTTCTCGACGATTTCGCCGGGGACGCCTTGAACGAGCCGCACGTTCTTGTCCTGCGCTTGTTTCAAGAGATCGCCTGCGAATTTACCTGCAATCTGGAGGTCGATATAGAACATCGTGCATGTGATCTTCGGGATTTCATGAATCAGCTTGAGGGCCATACGAAGCGCAGCCTTGCAACAATACTGGGAGCAGTAATCGGCGCCTATTGAGCTGTCCCGGGAACCTACGCACTGAAAGAAGGCCACCCTGGGCTCCTCGATACCGTCCGTGAACTGCGCAAGCTTGTCGCGGCGGGCAAACGAGTCCACCTCGGCCAACGTGTAGACGCCTTCCAGACGGCCGTGACCCAACATACCTTTTTCCGCGGGGTTGTAGGGCTCCATTCCCGTGGCCCAAACCAGGGCCGAGGCGTCGATCGCGGTTTCTTCACCCGAACCGACGGCTTTGAATTGGACCCGCCCATTGAGGGGTTCCGACCACTGGACGGACGCCACTTCGCTGTCGGTTCGCACGTCGGCAAGCTCTGAGGCGCTCACGTCGGCGATAAGGTCTTCGACCAGGCAGCAGTAACACCTTTGGCATTGATCCGTCGCCATACATGCCCAGTTCCGCGCCTGACCACCCAATGAGGCTTCCCGCTCCGTAAGCACGCAGGGAACGCCGCTGTCCGTTAACGATTTGGCAACGGAAAGACCTGCAATTCCGCCGCCCACTATGACCACCGGTTTATCGACCATGCTGAGGACCTCACGTTGTGACGTTGTGAATCCATAGAATATGTTATTTCAGTTCACCAAGGGATGCTCGTTACCCAGAAGGCTTTCCTGGTGACAACCGGCGTCTCCGCCGGTACGATCACGGAAGCTCATGAGTCTCATCGGCGCCATAACCCGTTCGTCGCAAACGAGTGGAACCGAAAAGCCCCCTCTCCACACTTGGGGAGGCCACTCAAGCAAGGGATGCCCGCCGCCCAACAGCTCCCAAGCCGACGAGAGCCTTCGTGAGTATTAGGCGTAATCGTTCACCTGGAGTGAGACGGCTCTGAGCCGGGTGAACGGTTACTATTACTCGTCGGTTGCAAAGCGGCCGTCGGCCTTCATATCTTGAGCCTTTTCTTCCTTGCCCGTGTACCAACCGACCCTGTCGCTGCTGCGATTATCGAATGTGGGGATAAAGGGCTTTATGTCGAGCAAAGGGGTCCCATCAAGCATATCCACCTCTTCTATGTCGAGGATGTTTCCATGAACGCGGGTAAGTCGGACCACCGAAAGACCGATGGGATTGGGTCGTCGTGGGGCCTTGGTTGCGAAGACTCCCCGAAGCTCATCATCCAGAAAAGGCTTCAGATGCAGTGAATATCCATCTGCTTTATGAAAAGTATATATGAGAATGATGTGCGAAAACCCCTCAAGATCCTTGAGACCATCTGCGAATTCAGGGTCTACTTCGATGTGGCCTTTGACACTTACCGCTGCGATCGGCTGTATGGGGGTTCCTGCGCTCTTTGTAAACGGGGTGTGAATTGTTCCTATGGGTTTAAAGCTAATCACCGCTGATTCCATATTCATCGGTAGTGGTTCACCGGGTCGCGACGGCGCTTCGCCCTATAGAGGACGGCCGGCGTACTCACTTCACCTATGGACCACTCCTGTATTGATTCGAGCGGTCGGCCACTCCGGGCCATCATACATGACGGGGCGTACGTCGTCTAGGGAATCTCGCGAAAAATGGCCGAGAAGTCTACATCAGGTAGTCGGTTCAACCGGGCCGACGTCTCTCATGGAGCGCCGCCGCCCCTCACGCTACAGGCGGTTGATCGAGGCCCACGGTGTCGAGCGACGTTCGGCTGTGACCCGGCCCCGTTGAGGGCTCTGCTATTACTGAGAATGAGCCGTCCGTCTCAAGCGCCACAGCGGCCACATTCATCAAATTGAGCGCTCCCCCTTGGCGTATGGCGGCCATGATTTCGTCCTCAGTCACGCGCTGTTTCTTCATAGCCTGCCGGAGGAATTCGCCCCTATGAAACAGAAGCGTGGGCTCGGATTTCACAATCTTATTCACCCAGGGAAACCGCACCGACAGCGAGGTAACCACATATTGGAGAAAAAGCAAAAGCGCGAAGGCAAGCAACCCTTCCGCAAGTGGAACATCCTTAGAAAGAAGCGCCGTCGCCAACGTCGAGCCGAGAGCCACGGTAACCACGAAGTCGAAGGCGTTCATGCTGGCGAGCGTACGTTTTCCCGATATACGCAACAATACCACTAGGCTGAAGTAGGCTAAGACTCCAACAACGAGCAGCCGTTCAATGGCGTACCAATCGCTGAAAAAAAACATACTAACTCCATGCAAACGACGCTGAGCAAATAATTATGCGTCGTACTAATTGATTAACCTATAGGCATTTTTACACTTTTTGTGGGGGAAGTAAAGACGGGAGGTCAAGGAAAGAGGCTGCAACGAGGCGAACCCCACAACAGCAGGCGAAACAGGCTGTGGCGAGAATTCTACGTGACTGTGTGATTCATGCGTTCATTCCTATACGTTTACGAAAAGTAAGGTTGGTAAAGATGATAGGTTGTAATACCGATGTGCTTTCAAAAGAGTAGGATCGGCGGAGCTTTTTTGCAAGGCAGGTTATTCCAACCTCTTTCTAAGAAATTTGTGATAATCGCCGGAAGCGGCATTTTCTCCTTGAGAAAAGCCGGTTTCGGCAATTGTGAAAGTTCTTGGAGAGGGGTTTGGGGAGAAGCCTTCTTTCAAGAAGGTTCTCCCAAATTACTTCTTTGATCACGCATTGGTATAAGGCAGTTTTCCTAACTTCTTTCAAAGAGATTAGGAACCTTTGCGGAAACTTCCACTTCTCTCGGAGAAATGGAAGTTTCCGCAAGTATGGTCGTTATTGGAGGGGTGGAGGAGAAGCCTTCTTGCAAGAAGGTTCTCCCCAATATTACTTCTTTGATTCAGCATTGCTCTCAGGCTGCGTTTGGTCGTCGGGTTCTTCGAGCCTGACCATCAGCCACTGTTGGGTGGTGTCTTTTCCGAAATGCACGAGCGCTTCGGTTTGATCCAGGGTCAAGTTGTACAACCCGGCTTCCATTATGATGTCGGTATCTTTGCCGTCTGCGAAGGTCCAGGCGGCCCGCTGGGTCGTCTTATCTACCATGCCCTTTATGGGTCGAACCCCATCCGTGGTGAGGTTGAAAAAAGTCCCCGTGACCACACCGTCTTTGTTGACGGCTAGCTGGAGGACCATGTTGGAGTACGCAGCATCGTCTTGGGTGAGGGCGAACACTCCCAACGACAACCAATCGTCGGGGTTAAGGTTATCAATCACTGGAGCGGACCCGGCCAGTTCATTCGCCTGTTGGAAGAACTCTTCGGCGGTGGCGGTTTTTCGGCCGTCAATGAAAACATCGTCACCTTCGTAGAAGACCGTATTGCCCCAGTCGTAATTAATCGGCGCACTGGAGATCGTGATGGTCGAACCCACGAAAAAGCCGCTGAGTGTGGCCCACCCGACTGGTCGCCACCAACGCCGCCAATGATCGTAATTGGGACCCCAATGCCAACGGCCGGGATGGTTTCGCCACCATCGGGGAGTAAAAACATCACTATGCCTGTCGCGAATATTGTTACGTATTCGGTCTCCATTCGGTCTATCAGGGGGTCTAATGGGTCGATTGCCGACACCAGGGCGATCTCCGACGCCGGGTCTGTCGCCTATTCCCGGCCTGTCGCCGATACCTGGGCGATCTCCACCACCTGGGCGATTGCCTATTCCCGGTCTGTCCCCGACACCAGGACGATCTCCCACTCCCGGTCTATCTCCGACGCCGGGTCTATCTCCACCGCCGGGGCGGTCACCTATACTCGGGCGATCACCAACATCCCCTCTACCGGGGAGTGTAATCGGACGCTCACCGCTTCCGGGTCTACCGGGCAACGTAACGGGTCGGCCCTCGCCGCCTGGATCGCGTCCCTCCACGAGACGTCGCGCTCCTTCGGCGCCCAAGACTCCGGCTGCGGCGCCGGCGGCTATGCGTCCTGCGTTCGATCCTCTGTCGGATTCCGAGCCTCGCGGTAGATTCAGAAATCGTTGCACATCACGATCCGAAGGTCTGGTCGCCTGATCCCCTCGGTTACCACCCGGTCGTGGGACGGATTGAACCCGCTCGCTGCGGTCGGGCCTGGTGACGGATTGCGCTCTGTCGCGGTTTATGCGCTCGCCGGCGCTTCCGCGATCCGGGCGATTGGCCCTGTCTCTGGGAACGGAAGTCACTTGCTGTCTGGGAGCCGTGTCGCCGCTCGGCCTCGACACGGCTTCGCGTCGTGCGGGTCTTGCCGCTTGCCGATTCTGCTGCCGAGAAGGGGTGGGTCGGCTCATGGAAGGACTGCGGTTCGCTGCTCCGCCACTGCGCACGGCAGAGGCTCGACCACCACCTCCCCTGCCGCCCCCGCGGGCCAAGACATCCTGCGCCAGGAACCCGCAACTCACTACAATGCCTATAAGGAGGATTGTTGATTTATTCATTATTTCACCTCTTCAGGTGCGGAGTCGGCGGATTCTTGCGGCTGCGCCCGCTCGACGACCACCGGTTCGATATTAGGCGCGGGCTGTCCCCCGATCTCGCGACCAATAGACTGGAAGCTAAAAGAATTTCCATCAATATAGGTGTAAATATTCACTGCGCACGCCTTTTCGCCGGAACTCAGGACGCTCTTCATTTCCGCAATCCATTCGTTGCCTTGCTTGAGCCAGTTCCCTTGACCAAAGCCGCCCTTGGAGTCAAACACCCAGGATCTTATGGTCTTGTGAACGGGGTCCCAGCCGATGACCTGCGTGCCTTGAAGATCCACCTCATCACCCACGCGAACGACAAAAGAGCCCGTAATGAAGCTCTTGTTCTTTGTCCACTCGAAGGTCGTCTGCACGGAAGAATCTTCATCCGGGTCGATCCATTCTCCTATGAGCCACTCCAGCTCCTTGAGGTGCGGGTACGCAAGGCAAACCTCCTCTTCTTGGACGCTTGTGAGCTTCCATTTACCGTCCTTCTTACCGTATTCAGCGACATACAGGCTTGTATCAGGGTCGGTGTCGGGGACCGTAATGGTCGCTGTTCCTCGCTCTACGGCTTTATCCGCCGAAGGAAACTCCATGGAAGAGACCGTAACCTCAAGCTTGGCGTTCTTGTTTTCTGCGAACGTTTTTTCCAAAGAGCCTTGGATTTCCTTGCGCCCCTTGAACCGCTCGCCCGAAGGACTTACGTATTCGGCGTCATCGCTCCAGAACGCGGCCACAGCTGCGGCGTCACCCTTGTTGTATGCGTCAACGTATGCCTCAATTACCTGCTGAATGGCCGTTTCGTCGGCGGCCTGCGGCTGTTCGGGTTTGGCGGGCTCAGCGCCGATCGCTCCTGAAATCATACCGATCACGAGAAGTAGCGCCATAAAAACATGTTTAAACATCACCATCTTTGCGCCCCCTTTCTGGAGTAGTTCAATGACTATAAGCACTGTTCAACACAAATGGCTCAACCATTTGGAATCAGAATGAGTGATTTACGGAAAAGTAGTCCCTATCTTCATCACACGCAGCGGCGGCTCGGACCCCAAGCCCCGGCGGCAAACACCCGAATCCTCCGGGTACAAGCTTCGCGTATGGAGGCCCATTATGCAACACATCCGGAGCGCTCAACAGCGTGGCGGCCCATCTCGGCTGCGCCATGTGCCGAGCGCTCCCTGAGCAGCTATGCCCAGGCCACGCAACCGCCGTACGAAAACAGCGAACCATTTCTCCACGTGAGGGTCACATGGAGCAGAACCGTACGTCGCAAATTATGTACATGCGCAAAATTGTCGAGGCGCAGAGCCGTGGCCGGCTTGGTGAGCGTGTTCCATCGAATTGCTGCGAATCAACCACAAAGGCTGAATGAATTAGTATGGATAACTATGAAGATAAAAGTCGACAAGAACTGGCGTTGCAACGCACCGATTGGGCCGCACAACGAACCCTTTTGGCCAATGAGCGTAATTTCAGCGCATGGATGCGCACGGGCTTAGCCGCTCTCGCCACAGGTCTGGGTATCGGCAAACTGCTCGGCTCCATGGGCGCTCCGACGCTCACGAGACTCATAGGCGTTTCTTGTATCATGGTGTCGGCGGTCGTGTTCGTTCTCGCCTTATGGAGATACAAAAAGGTCTACGACGCCTTAAACAGAGAAGGCATTCAAGCGACGCCCATGTGGATCATCCACTTTGTCATCGCCGGCATGCTCCTTAGTGATATTGTCGCCATGATTCTTCTTTTTACCATTGCCGACAAGTATTGAAAAGCTGCGCATAGCCCTGGTCTACAGTCGGACATCGCCGGCGCCGAGGTCGCCCGTCCGGCCGAGTAGGCGTATGACCCATAAAGAGAAATCCCACACGCCGCACCAACCCCGTTATCGGGCTTCACCTCAAGCGGAAAGAGAGCCTATGGATGCCGTTACGATTAATTGAAGTTGTGGTTCCTGAACGTGTTTCCACGGAAATTAAGCAAGCTTTGGAAGACCATGAATTCTTCACTATTTCGCTACAGGCCGTAGCTGACGGATCAGTGCTCGCCAAGATTGTCCTCGACGCCGGACACGCCGAACCGGTAATCAATACCTTGACCAAGAAGTACGGCGAGTTCAGCGAATTCTCCCTTATCATGATGCCGGTGTTGGCCCGACTCCCGAAGGAAGAAAACGGAGATAACAATAATAAAGATGAAGAAAACGAAAAACACGAGCGCCTCAGCCGAGATGAGCTTCACCAAGACCTCACGGACGCATCGAGGATTTCCGGGACGCACACGGCGCTCCTCGTATTCGCCACTCTCATTGCGGCTATAGGTATCTTAGAAAACAGCTCCACGATTATCATCGGAGCTATGGTGATCGCTCCATTGTTTGCGCCCGCCGTAGCTTTGTCTCTCGCTAACATTCTGGCGGATCGCTTCCTGGCTTTCAACGTCGTCAAACTGGTTCTTGCGGATATTCTTGTAATCACCGCGATTTCTTGGACCATTGGATGGACCTTCGGGATAGATCAAGTAACCAAGGAACTCTCCATGCGCACATCCGTGGGTCTCGCTGATGTCATAACCGCCTTGGCTTCAGGCGCGGCCGGCGTGCTCGGATTGGCGGCGGGACTAGCCTCGGCCTTAGTCGGCGTTATGGTGGCTGTGGCTCTGCTACCGCCGCTTGTAAGCGTGGGTCTGTTGCTGGGCGCAGGAATGACCGCCCTTGCATGGAAAGCCATGCTCCTGTTCCTTACGAACTTCATCTGTATCAATTTCACGGGAATCGTCACCCTGTGGATTCTTGGAATTCGCCCCAGCATGGAAAAAGACCAAGTCGCCGCGAGGAAATACACGGCAATAGCCTTTCTCGTCTGGACCCTGTTTCTAGGCGCCCTCGTGCTCGCTATTATAGCCAGCCAACATAAGTAAACGGCTGAAGCGCAGCGGTCGGCGCTCTTGTTTCCTCGACCGCGGCAAAGGCCCAAGTGTGAACTGAACGTAACCGCTCCCAGCTCCACGTTCCCTACGGTCTTTGGGACCTTAAGCGCAGCGCGGTTGTCCCCTCTCCCGAACCATTTGTGGTCCACGGCTGTCGTATCAGCCAACTACGCGGCCGTGGTCGCTTCAGGAGGTGATCTGTGGATGAGCATTCTTCTCACGGTAAACACAATCCAAACGCAACCGACAAGACCGATATGGGCCATGAAGACCAGGAGCCCGTTGAAGAACAAAGCTTAGACAAGGCGGTTCACGGCCGAGAGGAGCGCTCTGCGGAAAGCGACCACTCCAAGCCCCTGAAACATGACGCCCACAAAGGGCATGGCGGTCACGGTTCAGGCGGCGCTCATGTCGATCATTCGGGACACGAGATGATGTTTCGGCGGCGCTTTTGGGTGTGTCTGGTCCTGAGTATTCCCGTCTTACTCTACAGTCCAATGCTGCAACAATGGTTCGGGTACTCTATGCCCACCTTTACGGGCAGCCGGTGGATGACTCCGATTATCGCCGTGATAATCTTCATCTATGGCGGCGTGCCGTTTTTGCGCATGGCCATACCCGAAATTCGGAACGGTAAACCCGGCATGATGACGCTCATCTCGCTGGCCATCGGGGTAGCATTCATTTACAGCTTGGCGGCGCTCTTCCTCCCGAATGAGAAGCCCTTTTTCTGGGAGCTGGTAACCCTTATCGACATTATGCTCCTTGGGCACTGGATCGAGATGCGGAGCGTTCGGCAGGCGTCCGGCGCCCTTCAGGAGCTGGCAAAGCTTGTTCCGGATACAACCGAGCGACTTCTCCCTGACGGCGAGACCGAGGAAATCCCCACCACGGAACTACGGAAAGGGGATCGAGTGCTGGTTCGGCCCGGATCGGCAATCCCTGCGGACGGCGAAGTGGAAGAAGGGGAGTCCGGAGTAAACGAGGCCATGATCACCGGCGAATCTAAACCCGTCGTAAAAGAACCCGGCGCCAAAGTGATAGGTGGATCAATCAATGGGGACGGTAGCCTTCGGGTGAAGATCACCGCCACCGGCGATGAAACGGCCCTCGCAGGAATAATGAAGCTCATAGAGGAGGCGCAACAAAGCAAATCCGCCACTCAGCTACTTGCCGACAGGGCTTCGGGTTGGCTCTTTTACATTGCGCTTTCCGTCGCCGTAATAACCGGCATCGTGTGGGGGATCGCCTACGGCTTCAATGTGGATGTGATCTCCCGTGTGGCCACGGTGCTGGTGACGGCGTGTCCACATGCCCTCGGGCTCGCAATCCCGCTGGTGATCGCCATAACGACGTCCCTTGGAGCGGCAAACGGCATACTCGTGCGCGACCGCTCGGCCCTTGAGCAGGCTCGCAACATCAATACCGTAGTGTTCGACAAAACCGGCACCCTGACTAAAGGTGAATTCGGCGTGAGCGCCGTCGCCGTAACCAACGGTTGGACGGAGGAGAAGGCTCTCGGGTTTGCGGCCGCGGCCGAAGGCGACTCGGAGCACACCATAGCCAAAGGCATTCGCCATGCCGCGGAAGAAAAGGGGCTCGACCTGCCTTCCGTGACCGGCTTTGAGGCGATTCAAGGTCGTGGACTCAAGGCCCACTCGAACGGCCACGTCATTCATCTAGGCGGTCCTCGCTTAATAGAGGCCCTTGGAGCCCAATTGCCCTCCGAGTTGTCTCAATTCACCGAAGACCGAGAGCGCAACGGCGAGACCATCGTATACTTGTTCCAGGATGAGAAGCCCGTCGCAGCATTCGCCCTCGCGGACATGGTACGAGATGAGAGTAAAGAGGCTGTTAGGCGCCTCCATGACATGGGAATCGGGGTCACAATGCTCACAGGTGACAGCGAAGCCGTGGCACGATCCGTGGCGGAACAACTCGGCATAGATGACTATTTCGCTCAAGTGCTCCCTGAGAATAAGGACAGCAAGATAGCCGAACTCCAGGGGCAAGATAAAACCGTGGCTATGGTGGGAGACGGCGTAAACGACGCCCCTGCCCTCAGTCGCGCGGATATCGGAATAGCTATCGGCGGTGGGACGGATGTAGCCATAGAATCCGCAGGAATTATCCTTATACAAAACAACCCCTTAGATGTAGTAAAAGCCATAGAACTCAGCCGAGCAAGTTACCGGAAGATGAAACAGAATCTCTTTTGGGCCACGGGCTACAATGTGGTGGCGCTTCCCCTGGCAGCCGGCGTGTTGGCGCCTTGGGGGTTCGTGCCCTCCCCCGCTTTAGGGGCCGTATTCATGTCGATCAGCACCATCGTAGTGGCCGTGAACGCCCAATTTTTGCGGCGTTTGAAATTGTAAGCCGCCTGCTAAAATAGTAACCGTTCACCAGGAATAGGACAACTATTGTAATTACGTATGGGGGGGTCCGGAGGGGAGATAAGTCTCCCCTCCGGCTTTCACCGGGCGCAGAGCTGCCTCAAGCCCGTGAACGATTACCTAAAACAAATGGGGATCAGCAAAGATGAATTGGCGCACCTAGCATGAAAGCCCCGTTGGGGTAGATATCGGAATGAGCCGAGCACGGAGATTCACCGCTTTCTTGCTCATACCACTTCACTCACTTTGAAGTAACGCTTAAACACGGAGAGTTAGTCTTGGAATACACCCGTTCGGGGTCATCTTCCAGTTTGCTCAGTGATTCGGCTAGAGCCTCTTGCCGTTGGTCTCGTTCAGCTCGAACCGAAGCTATTGTACCACATCCCTTAGACACCTTCCTGCCTCATGATCCCCACTGTATCAGAGACTCGATCTACACTATTATAATCAGAGCCCACTCATGACTCCTCCTGCGTCCAGCCTGCTGTTCGAGCGGCTTTTTGTTCTGCGCGAAAGAGAGTGCGGAAAACTTTTCGGTATTCGCTTGAATAGGTATAAATAATTTGACGTATTAGGATTTCCGATGGTAGTCTTTTGCGCCTCGGACGATGAAAACTTCCGTGATATGGAAAATTCATCTCACCGCAGTCTCGTCAGCGGTTCATACCAATGTGCTGTCGAACGAGGAATATAGGTGAAGGACATTCTTGTAAGAGCAGGTTTCCCTAACTACTATCAAAGAATGTTTAAATGCACCGCAAGTGGCTTTTTCTCCTTGAGAAAAGGCACTTGCGGCTAATTTGAAAGTTCTTGGAGAGGGGTTTGGGGAGAAACTTCTTTCAAGAAGGTTCTCTCCCATATTACTTCTTTTATTGCGCATTCGTATAAAGGCTGAATCATTGCTGAAGCACGCGGGTTTTCGCGTTTACGTCAAAGGGCCGCCTCCTCAAGTGCGAACCGTCTGTGATCTCGGTATTGAGTTTCCGTTAATTTCCGGGCTTGAGATAGCTCGAATCTTGGAAACAAACCGGATCAAGCCGCTCCAGATTCTGCCGTTAAACGACCCGCTTTTAGAGCCGGTTGAGATATTCAATGTGAAAGATTTCGGCGATTATCTTATGGTCAGAGCCGCCAACATGAAAATCACCGTGCGCTGGAGCGACCAGATGATCGTGAACATCTCCGGTGGAGGCTGTCCGGACGTCCCTTACCTTGCGGAACAACTGGTGGGCAAAACCCTACAAGCCGCTCCCGAACCGAAGGCTCTCGGCAGCACCTTATGCGGCTATGCGCTTCAGCTTGCATACGAGGAAACGAAACGACTATGCCGCTAACTGTCGTGGGCACTTTGCCGTACAAAGGTTTTCCTCTCACTGTGGTCAAATGCGCCGTTCGTCAGGGAAGCTTGCATTTGGGTAGCGATAGAGTTTCCGTCATACGAGGAACATCAGCTCTGATTGCCGCAGCGTGCATAACTGCGGACTTTCTCGGTTTAGAGCCGCCCACGGCCATTCTAGCCGGAGACATTGGGAAAGGGGACGGAAGCAGCCTGGTTTACGCTTATCTGGAAAAACAGTTCCCGAACGGAGACGAGCACACCATCGTATTTCATTATCTGCAACCGGATGTGGATTGGCACAATCGTATTCTGATTCAAGCTGAATCAGTTCAGAAGCGCCCCTTGTTGATTGCCGACGCAGGATATATGTATGTGGCCAAGATGAGCGGATTGGCCGCTTCATACGATTTGTTTACGCCGGATGCGGGTGAATTGGCCTTTTTAGCTGATAAATCAGCTCCCCACCCCTTCTATACACGGGGCTTTTTGTTGCAAGAACACAATAACGTTTCCGACCTCATCAAACGAGCGTACCAGCATGATAATGCAGCTCGGTACCTGCTGGTAAAGGAGAAAAGGACACAATCGCATGGAATGAAGGCATCATCGGCGAAGTGTCCGAACCCAGCACAGAGAACATGGAACCCATCGGTGGAATCGGTGATACTCTGACGGGAATAGTGTCTTCTCTCGTTGCCGGCAAGATGCCGATTGATATGGCGGCCTTGACCGGAGCCTCCATCAACCGCTTCCTTGGTTTGCTTTCGAATCCCACACCCGCCTCTAGTGTGGCCGATCTCCTATCGAGCCTGCCGGCTGCTATGGAAAGGGTCTTGGCTCAAGAGTGAACGGTATATATATTAGCGTGAGGAGTCGTCATCATCTCTCGTGTAGAACTTGAAGAGCTACAACCGCAGATGTCGCAGCCGGCCATAAATTAAGAAAAGAACGCCTGTGTGTGCGGAGAGAAAGCGCACCTCAATGAGTACATCAAATCAACAATCTTCTCTGTATGTATCTGCGTTAATCTGCGTTAATCTGCGTAATCTGTGGATTAAAAATCTTACCCACTTTAGGAGCGGTATCATGTCTCACGTAGAACTTGAAGAACTACAACCGCAGATGTCGCAGCCGGCCATAAATTAAGAAAAGAACGCCTGTGTGTGCGGAGAGAAAGCGCACCTCAAT
>JBBRBO010000114.1:0-13993 GCA_038205805.1 Desulfomonilales bacterium | reverse complement strand
TATCGCGCTCATCCGGTGTCAACAACAATCCTTTCATCTCCGCACACGGCCTTTCCTGTGACTTTTTGTGCAAAATAACACCGTTATTCGCATTCCAAAATGTAATGATGCCTTCCGCGAGATTCAAGAGCCATTACTATACATGAAGAAACCAGTGGACCTTCAAGAGTTTGCTTCCGTGGTAGACGGCATTAACGCCTTTTGGTTCACCATCGTAAAGCTTCCAACCGCGCAGCCGATGACGCTATGATTTGATCCCCATATCGGCCGCGTAACGACTATGGCTCGTTGCAAAAGCTCACGTGTCTACATATAGCGCTGCATAAGCTCGGTGGAAGTAATGACGAACGTCGCCTCTTCGTGCTCCCATCCGGGAGATTTGAAACTGAGAGCGTCACTCCTGCAGGCCGACATAGCTTCTCAGCATTGAGCCACAATGAATATAGCGCGGCGGGCCACATACCTTTTTTACTCGAAACAACGCCTGTTCTTGTCACGGAACCTATGATCATTCTTCCAGCCCTCTATGCTTCCCCGCCGTTAGCGCTTCTTGTATATTTATGTTGGGGCTGGAACCATCCTATGCTAGTTTTGCACGTTCGGATGAAGAACCGACGCTTGTGAAAGAGATACGTCACATTATGGATTTACATATACTACATCGCTTTACGAGAGAAATACTGTACCAATCTGAGTCTCAGTCCCTCAAGGGACTTGTTGAAGCGGCTGCAAAGTCTCAGGTGGATTTGTCGTTCGCTAATTTTGGCGGCATGGATCTGTCTCGGTGCGATCTTGGAAAGTGCAGTTTTATTGAGGCAAACTTCATTAGAGTAAACTTACGCGAAGCAAAGATTTACGAAGCCAATCTCACTCGGGCCGATCTCTCAGAGGCCGATCTCTCGGAGGCTCGGCTCTTGGGAGCCCACTTAGCATCCACGCTCTTCCTAGGCGCTAATTTGTCCGGGGCAAATCTGTTCAGATGTTTATTGACTAAGGCGGACCTTTCAGAGGCGGACCTCAATCGAGTGACCTTGTCGGGCAGTGATATGCGTCAGGCGAAGCTGATGAAGGCCAATCTTTTACGAGCGAATCTGCGGGAGGCCGACTTGTCATATGCAAATCTTTATCGAGCAAATCTCTCGAAGGCGCGACTCAATAGGACCAACTTGCACCGAATCAAAGTGGCCCATGCGGACCTCTCCGGCAGCGATTTATCCAACGCATACGCATTTCGGGCGGATTTCTCCCATAGTGATTTGTCCAATTCCATAGCTTACAAGATTATACTCAATGAGGCGGATCTATCAGGCGCGAACCTCACGGAAGCTTCCTTTTGGGGCGCTGCGCTGGTCGGCGCAAATCTATCAGGCGCGAATCTCACCGGCGCCGGCCTTCATGGCGCTGATCTAACGGGAGCAGATCTACGGCACGCCGTTCTTACCGGAGCAGATCTGTCAGGCGCTGTGACTACCGGCGCATTGGGGCTTGGCTAGATGCAGGGTGACCGTGCAATCACAATGTTTAATTCGGTAGTGAAGCTACGCCGGAGGTTCGAGCGACTTTCGATTGAGGCTTTCTCATGCAAAGAGTAGAAGGCAAGAACCAGAGCTATTACAAGAGCCTGATGAGACGCATGGTAACACTTGTGCTTTTTGTGTCCATCCTTCCTCTGATTATCGTTTCGGGAATAGCACGACAATACTTTCAAGTTTCATATCGCGATAAAGTGGAGAGCCATCTAAAGACTCTGCTAAAGACGAATAGGCAAACGGTGGATAATTTCCTGCTTGACCGACTACGCGCCATACGTGTGATCGGCAAGTCATATACGTTTGAGCAACTTATGGATGAAACATTTTTAAAAGAACGCCTTAGTATATTGCAGAGTGAGTACGGCTCGACGCTGGTGGATTTGGGCGTAATTGACGAGCGCGGTATCCAGGTCGCGTACGCAGGATCTTATCCCTTACACGGAGCGGATTATGCCCAGGCGCAGTGGTACAAGAAAGCTGTAGAGCGGGAGCATTACTTGAGTAACGTATTTTACGGCCTGAGACAGGCCCCTCACTTTGTCATTACCGCCACGGACCGAGAAGAGCCGAAATGGCTCTTGCGAGCCGCAGTTGACTACGAGGCTTTAGCGTCGCTCATTAAGAGCATTCAGCTGAACTCTGGGGGTCATGCCTTTATAGTAAACGGCGCTGGGGAGCTTCAGTCTAGGCTTCCGAAAGGTGTTGCTCCACCTCCCCTTCATCTTTACGCCGAATTTCTGCAATCGCAACGCGGTCAGAACGGTGGAGTGGAAATCCTATCGGACACTGCGACGGGAACTCTCAACGCGATGACGGGGCTCAAAGAAGGAGAATGGGCTCTGGGCTACTTTCAGCAGGAGTCGGAAGCGTTTGCAGCTTTGTATTCCGCACGCTTGTTCGTTCTCCTCACGGTGCTGGCTGGTGTTGCAGTAATCGGACTAGTCGGGGTGCTTGTGTCAAGGAGCATTGTCCGCTTCATTGAATCAGTGGACCACGACAAGCATCGTATGAACGATCAGCTCATAGAGGCCCGAAAGTTGGCCGCTCTAGGCGAAATGGCCGCGGGCATCGCCCACGAAATCAATAATCCCGTGGGGATTATGATTCAAGAAGCCGGGTGGATGCAGGATTTAATGGAGGACATGCAGAACCCCGATGTTACCGATGCCCCATCGACAACAGAGGAGTTTACACGCTCATTAACACGAATACAGACACAAGGAAAACGCTGCCGAGACATAACTCACCAGCTTTTGAGCTTCGCAAGAAAGTCGGATCAGGCTATAAGAAGGACGCAGCTAAACCAGCTCATCGAAGAAGTTGTTACGCTGTCCGGCCAAAGGGCCAAATACAGTAATACAAAAATCGAAACACATCTGGACCCTGATCTGCCTCCAGTGAATATATCACCGACCGAAGTGCAGCAGATTATTTTGAATCTCATAAATAACGGCATCGATGCCCTAGATGGGCGGGGCGGAACGATTACAATTTCGACAAAAGCACAGGATGGGCTTGCCTTAGTAGATGTAGCGGACAATGGGCCGGGAATTCCCCCTGAGATGCTCAGTAGCATTTTTGAGCCGTTTTTTACCACAAAAGCGGTCGGCAAAGGAACTGGCCTCGGTTTATCCATCTGCTACGGAATTATAAAAAAAATGGGCGGCGATATTGTAGCGGAAAGTGAGATCGGCAAAGGCGTCACTTTTCATATCACGCTACCCTTAGCTCCTGGCGAAACAGATAGCGATCATCCCGTGAATGTTCCTTCCGTTTCCTAAATCCTACTCATCCTCAATAGTCTCACGACCAAACAGTAAAGCGGCGGTGCTGAGCTGTGCATCAGGTTCGGTCATCCATTCCCCTGATTCACTCAGCCTCAGCATAGAAACTAGGGCCTGAAGTGATCGTGAATCCGTATCACTAATTTCGATGAGTTTAAAGCCCGCCACCGGATATTTGTTTGTCTTGCCTCTTACGAGGGTCCACTTGCATTGGGCAGTGAGTAGTATCGGCTCTGCTTGAAGAAACAAATCCACCGGTATTTGAAATGCTTTGATTGCGTCCACATTGCACCAGATCCCGGCAATTCTGAGTCCGTGGAGCGAAATGTCTCTCACCAGACCCGAACGCATGTCACTGATGTCGTAGACCGGCACCTGGATATTGACAACGCTTCGGGCTTCTGAGCGAGGCGTCCACTTGTCGATTATAGTTCTAAACGCTGGGGAATTATCGAAAAGATCATCGAACGATGCCCCACGTGATTCGATGAGTTTAAATAGAATTTTTCGTAAGCCTTTGGCTGATAATCCATATTTTGACATTAGATCATTCGGACTGTTACCTTGTTTTAATTCCGAAACCATGACCTTAGCCTTGACATGCGTTACCATGACGACCCCCCGCCTAAAATATCATTCAACTATCGGCCATCGCAGCTTGCTCCAAAGTTCATTACCTTTTGTTTAAGATCGTGGATGCATAAGGAGCATGTTGAGACGTATATCATGAGTATAATGAATACGTGAGAAAACGCAATTGTATTTTTTTGCCATAGTGCGGTTGTTTTGACTTTATATGCCAGTGGCGCTTGGCTGGAGCCGCCCTTTCTTTAGATCACGCAAACCGGCCACATGCTCGGAACTTCGTAGAGTATTATATAGGAAGAGACGTCTAGTGTGGACATTTTTTCCAATAATTTCGCACATTGTATGGTCTGAATTTCTGCTGGTAGCGCTCGTAACATTACCTGCCCCAAAACCGCGGCGCCGTCGAGTTTCTGTAGGAAAAGGTATTCGTACGTCATCAGCTTATAAAACTATTTTCCAGCCGGATCTTTCGGAACAACGCGCACGTTTACCTGTCCGGGGCGCCAAAACAAGGCGCCGGAGCCGGCCGTAGGATAGGCGCATATTGATGCTGAGAGCTTTGCCGCTATTCTGCTTCCACCGCAGACTTTACGGTCAGTACCGGACAAGCGGCCGTTCGCACCACGTTTTCGGCTGTGCTTCCCAGCACTAGATGTTTGAACCCGGTCCAGCCGTGTGTCCCCATGACAATAAGGTCGGCGTGCTCCTCATCCGCAAGTTGTACTATCTCGCCGGCAGGCACACCCAATCTACTCACCGTTTTTACTTGAACGCCTTTTTGTCCACTTTCCTCAGCCAAACGAGCCAAGGCGCTTTTGACGGATTCCTCAATACTTACAAGAACCTGCTGAAGGTCAAAGGGAACTCCCGGCTCAAAAGCTGGAAAGCCCAACCTGGAAGAATTAACCACATGCAGTATAACCAGCTCCGCCCCGAAGAGTTTTGCGAAATCGACGGCGTATTCTCCAGCGGAAACCGAATTTCCTGAAAAGTCGGTGCAGAATACTATCTTCTTGGGAATCATAGGTCACCTCTCGTACAAAGCGGCCTTACACGACGCTTGATGTTTGTCACAGCGATCTCACGTTAGCGTGGCGCGCATCCGTATGCAAGTGATTCTTTGGTTTGCTGACTTCTTCTTGCACGTGGGCCTCAGGAGAGCTCAAGAGACGGTCGGTCCTGTAGCTTTGCAATGCGCCGGTACGACTTCATTTGCGCGTATTTAAGCGGGTGCGCCTTCACCTTTACGGTAATATAGACCGAAAACTCCGTGATGGATTATCGGCGGAAAAAATGGATGCCGGCGGGCGCCTGAACAAATGTAGAGATATCCAATGGGAGAAACACCGCATCATTGTAGATAAAGATCGGCGCCACTTGCGCAATCACTTAGACGGGGGTTTGGAAAGAAACCTCGTTCAAGAGGGCTCTTTCCACTCTGTCTTCCGTAATTGCGGATTTTATGAGACGCCGGGAAAGTGTTGTCGTCGCCTAAGGAGCTGCGCAGACCCCGGAAACGTCTAGGCTTACCTGCGACGACCTTTCCCGCAGCTTGTTGGAAGCCGGGACTACTCTACTGTGGGCTTCGGAGTTTTCTTTGGAGCAGCGGCCGTGCACTTTTTACAGCTTTTCACTTGCCGTCCGTTTTCCTTGAGACATTCCGCCTTGGTCATGCTCTTGCATTCACCTTTAATGCAGCAATGAATCTTCTTATCAGCCTTGGCCGCCTTTTTAGAGGTTGTCATGCCGTCTGCGGCTATGGCAAACGTAGCCGCGGTGACAAATGCAATCGCTGAGATAATCACCAATACTTTCTTCATCCTGGGCTCCTACATCCAGCCGGATGTCTAACCGCCTCCCCATTTGTAAAGATATGAGAGGGGGATACATCATCCTACGTCGTGGATCAGGTACAATGCAACTGTTTTCGCAGTGGCCGGCGCCGCAATCCGGCAAAACCCGCGCCCAATTTACAATATATATTTTGCATCTTCACAAAGATCTGAATTCCCGATACATTTGTACGCTTCACTTGAAACTCGGTCCAAAATGAGTCACTTTGGGGAACCGAGGAACGGATCGTATGGGAGAAGACGACAGATAGGCCATCCATACGGATCATACGTTGAGAGGAAGCCTTCATGGACAAATGGAGTTTCGGACTAACGCTCGCAATAGTAAGCATGAGCGGATCTTTTGTAACCTTAGGCAGAATTGTACTGTGCATTAAACTAATGAAGAAGGTATGGCCTCTGGAACGATCCGATGTATGCGAATAAAGGGGATCCCTAATTTAGCTCTGTTCTCTGCTGATCAATTGCCGTTTGACGCTCCAGCATGTGTAACCTACATCAAAGGTCTAATTTTATATGGAAACATTTGGAGCCATTGCCGATGGGGTTCCGGCCCCTTATTCCGGTGTTATTTTTCTCGTAACCGTTCACCAGGAACAGGACAACTATTTGTAATTACGTATGGGGAGGTCCGGAGGGAAGATGAGTCTCTCCTCCGGCTTTCACCGGGCGCACAGCGGCCTCAGGCCGGGTGAACGATTACTTTTTCTCTTTACCCAGGGTATTCCCCATCTCATTATGTTGGGCATAGGGTTCAGGTTGCTGTATCTGGCCGTACGCAAAGAAATAGAGCCCTTACTTTTGCTGCCTATAGCTTTCGGCTGCATCATCGTGAACCTTCCTTTCTCGGAAGTCATGGACCAAGGGGGATTTCTCAGGTTCTTTTATGACGTCGGTATCAAAACGGAAATTTTCCCCCTGCTCATCTTCATCGGAATCGGCGGGATGACGGATTTCGGACCCCTGTTGGAGAACCCCACCACCTTGCTCTTGGGAGCCGCAGGTCAATTCGGCATCTTTCTCACGTTGCTTCTGGCGCTCGCATTAGGTTTCCCCAAACTGGACGCCATGTACAACGGGATCATAGGCGTATGCGATGGTCCAACTGCGAAATACGTCACTTCAGAGTACGCTCCTCACCTGCTGGGGTCCGTGTCCGTGGCGGCGTACTCATACAGCCTCCTAGTGCCGCTTATTCAGCCGCCCATTATGCGAGCGTTGACCTCCCGGGAAGAGCGAACCACCAGAATGGCGGCCGCTCCTTCATCCGTGTCGCGTTCCGCGCGAATCGTGTTTCCAGTTTTGGTTACGATCGTCAATGGGCTCATTGCGCCCAAGGGGCTCCCACTGATGGCGACCATCATGCTCGGGAATCTCATGAAAGAAAGCGGCGTTGTAACACGGCTGGCCGGAGCCTCAGAGCACGAGATTTCCAACGTGGTTACGCTTCTCTTAGCCCTCACCATCGGCGGAACCATGGAAGGTCACGCCTTCCTGAAGCCTCCGACGTTGGCCGTTTTCGCCCTGGGTTTTATAGCTATATGCTTTGACACCGCAGCCGGCGTACTCTTCGGCAAGCTCTTGTACAGGCTCTCCGGTAAAAGAATCAACCCACTCATAGGAGCGGCGGGCATTTCGGCGTATCCCATGGCGGCCAGGGTGGTTCAAGTGGAGGGAAGCCTTCACGATAGAAAGAACTATCTCCTCATGCATGCCATGGGGGCAAACACCGGTGGACAAATCGGCTCGATAGTGACTGCGGCCATAATGCTCAGTTTGGTACAATCCATGGGATTGCATTAGGTGTTTGTTCCGCCTCAGGGGGTTGCAGTGGGCGCCCGCGTCCTCGTGAATGTCCTACTCCATGAAAACTCGGCGCCCCAGGACGCGCTCGAGAACTTCTCGGGAAATCGCGCCGGGACGGAGTATTCTAACACTGTCATCGACGTCTATAACGAGGGTAGAGGGCAGTCCTCCGGGGGTGTCGCCGCAATCTAGGATGAGATCGACGACTTCGAGCAGCTCTACGGAGATTTCCTGCACACGCGGCGGCGGCGGTTCTCCGGAAAGATTGGCGCTGGTGGCGGTAATTATTCCGCCTGCAGTATGAGCTAACAGCGTCGCCGGATTCGGTATAGGCGCACGGATTCCGATGTAACCGGCCTCGCTAACAACACCGGGAGGAAATTCCGCACTCGGCGCTGCAAGAATCGTCAGGCTACCCGGCCACAGCGCTTGCATCAGGCGCCGTATTGCAGGAGTAGGACGCTTGATTAACGCTTGCGCCGCATCGGGCGTAGCCGCAATCAAAGGGAGCGGCTTGTTTGTCGCGCGTCTCTTAAGTTCAAAGATCCTGACGACCGCTTGAGAGTTTAGAGGGTCCGCAGCTAGGCAGTAAAACGTCTCCGTGGGAGCGATTACTACTCCTCCGGAGCGAATCACTCTAGCCGCTTCTTGAGTTTGATCTCTCATGTGGTGTGGCGCTTCTTCACGGGAAATTCCAACACGAAAACCGCTCCTCCATCCGGATTATCGCGTACACGAATAAAACCGTTATGATCGGCGATAATGGCGCTTACGATGGTGAGCCCCAAACCGGTGCCACCCTTTTTGCGGGTGAAGTAGGGCTCAAAAAGCCGGTCCCTGTCCAGCGTCGCAATCCCCGATCCGTTGTCGGCCACTTCCAGGGTCGCAATGGCAAGTCCCTCATCGTAACTTGTGCGGATGGCAATTTCACCGCAGCCGCCGGTTGCGGCCACCGCATTATCCAATAGGTTTACCAAAGCGCGCTTGATCTGCTCGCCATCCAGCTCAAGGGTAGGAATAGACAGGTCGGGGTGAAATGTAAACGTGCCGCAGGAGTGTGTTTGGCTATATAGATTGATAACATCTGCGATCAGCGCGTTCACGTCACCGGGAACCGGATGCGCAGTGGGCATACGAGCGAATTTAGAGAATTCATTCACCATGTTCTTTAATTGCTCGACTTGGTCAACAATGGCGCGAGTGCATTGATCCAAGACTTCGGCGTCATCTCCCAACACAGCCATATACTTGCGCCGCATCCGTTGAGCATTCAACTGAATTGGTGTAAGAGGGTTCTTAATCTCGTGTGCTATCCGCCTAGCCACCTCCCGCCAAGCGGCCATTCTTTGCGCTCGCACCAGGTGTGTCATGTCTTCTAAGACGAGAACAGCGCCCATTGCGCGGCCTTCGTCATCTTTCATGGGACTTGCAAAACAAAGCAGCGAAAGCGATTTATCGGCGCGGTTAATCTTCAGGTGCTTGCTCACGGAGTCACTATCCGAGTTCAGGCGCCCAAGCGCTTCTTCCAGCGCCTGCACGGTCTCCGGCGCCGCAACGTCCGAAAGATACTTATCTAATGGACTGTCTCGGGAAATGTTCAGCAACTTCATAGCCGAAAGATTCATTGTGGTAATTCTTCCGTCGGCGTCCAGCGAAAGCACACCGGCCGCAATGTTCTTCAGCACGGCTTCCATGTATTTTCTGCGGCTTTCCAGGTTTGCATTCAAGACCATAAGCCGATCCCGATTCTTTCGAAGATCCTCAGCCATTTTGTTAAAAGAGCGCACAAGGCTCGCCAATTCGTCGTCGCCGGTGGGCTCTATGTAGATATCCAAGGCGCCGGCGGCAATCTTTTCCGTGCCCGCTGCGAGGTTGAGGATGGGGTCCGTAATGTCACGAGCAATGGACATGCCGAACCAGAACCCGATGAGGATTACTAAAAGCGCCACGGTGAGTAGGATCAAGATATTAGCAATCTTCACAGGCTCTTTCATGCGTCGGGTTTCTTGATAGTCCCCGAAGGATTTTGAGACCTTGAGGAGTTTCGTTGATAACGAGGTCGGAATGAAATAGTCCGTTACCAATACCGCCGTGACTTGATGTGTCGCCGAGTCGCGAATGGGTGCAATCCCGCTCACGAGGTCGCTTTCGCCGTCCAGCGACACGATTTTGGATGTTTTCTCGCCCTGAAACCCGATCTTCAAAAAACTCGGCAACGGCGGTTGAAGGGAAAGCCCTGCAAGGCTCGGGTCTTTGTCCAGCGTCGGCGGTGAGCCGTCCGCAAAATATACCTGATAGGAGCTTACATCATCTACGGTTCTCGAAATCTCGAGAAAGTGGTTGAGATCTTCACGCCGGGACGGATCGAGCAAGTCCTGCCGGGAAATTGAGGCAGCCACTCTCGCTCCGGCTATCAGCACTTTGTCGGACGCTCCCTGGTAGAAGGCTTGAGCCACCACAAGGGCTGATTGCAATGAATCCTCGACCTGTGCCTTGAACCAGCTTTCTATACTGGTGTGAAGCACCCCTGCGCTGGCGATGAACAGCAGCACCGTAGGAACCAAGGTAAGGGCCACGAATGCCAATGTGAGCCGTGTCTTCAAATGAGCGCCTGGGAGCCTTCCTCTACGCTCGAATATCAATTTGAAGAAGTTGCGAATGAGAAAAAAGATGATGACGATCAGCAGGAGGATGACAAGACCGAGCAAAGCGAAGAGCGCGACATGCGCCGAGAACGGCAGATCCCCCGCTGACTTCACTATTGCGCTCTCGATGAGCACGATGGAGCCGATGATGAGGGTGGCTCCCAACGCGATCAGCAGTTCACGACGGCGTTTTATCTTTTCTTGTTCCGGTGACGGGCGCTGTTTCATGGAGTGCGGCGGCAATACCTATTAGTATACGTTATGGGCTATCCGACAGAGCCGTCGGAACAACTAAATTGGGTTATAGTATCACACTTACTCGTGTAAACATGAAGTATCCCAATCGAAGTCGCTTACCTGCGTCTTATCCGGGTCGGACTGAAAGACTCGCACCATGGTCGGAGATGAGTTCTTCATGTGGTCGTTCACCACTCAGCCGTAGAGATAGCGGCGCTGTTCCCGGTACACGCTTACATTCACACGGGTATGTATGTTTCCTTCGGCGCCACATTCCCCCCTCTGTTCGGGTGACAAGCACGGGAAATCAGACTTGGCGCAGTGATAGAAGAGTCTAAGACACTTCTTTGCTTCCCGTTGGAAAAAGCTATTGGTTGATGAAATAGCTTGACAATTTCCCTACGCCGCTCAATGATGGATCATGAGGAATCACACAACGGAGGGATTATCATGCCGGATGGTCGTGTGGCCCGAATTACGCAGCTCGTAGCAGGTTCGCCCGATAGCTTTGACGCTGCAGTGCAGTTGGCTTTTGAACGTGCAAACAAAACGCTGAGAAACATCACAGGCCTCAAAATCACTGAGTTTAGGATCATGGTGGAGAACGGTCAGATCCAAGAGTATCGCGTAACCGCTGATGTAATCTTTGTACTTGAATAGAGTTAACTTACTACTACTACCCACGTATACCGATTTCGGATTAAAGAAAACCTCGGGGCGCCTTCGGTAAGAAGGCTGGTTCCCAACTCGTCCCCCCAAACCTTTTCCATTGCCGAAACCGGCCTTTCTCCACGGGATGCTTTGGTTTCGGCGAAGATTAACCTTTGCCGCCAAAGCAAATCGGCAAACCTAATTTTACGAAAACAACCTTCATCAAGCTACTTTTTCAAAGCGAATCGGTACCGCGGGTAATAACGAAACACTATCGCTTATAATGGTTCACCGGATGGGAGATTTCTGTCCCCTCCGGGGGGCCACTCCTCGTCATTTCCACTGAGGGCCGACCTCCCGTAAACGGTTATGGTCGCTCTCCGAGGCCGTCCAACGAAGGGAGCATTTCAGCACACAATTCTACTGCCGTTCAAGTCTCTCCAGGTCATCTTCATCGAAGCCGAAATGATGTCCAATTTCGTGAATAAGAACATCCCGGATTACGTCGGCCATTTCTTCCGGGCTGCCGGCGACGCTCTGGATGGGGCGTTTGAACAAGAAGATCCGCTCAGGCAACACGGGACTTGCAAAGACGCTCCTTTGGGTTATGGGTACACCCATATAAAGCCCCAGCAGATCCCATTTGGATTCGAGATTCATATTCTCGATGATGTCCGCGTCCGGGAAATCCAGCACGAGCACTTCAACGTTCTCCAACTTGTCCCGAAATTCCTTTGGGAGCTGTTTGATCGCCAACGTCGTGATTTTCTCAAAAAGATCCATTCCAGACTGCCTCTCATTTGTAAACCACTCTCGGCGATGTCAAGTAGTGATCTGGTTATCCGTGTTTAACCATAGTATATCACAAGAATCGTAATCGTTCACCGGGCATAACTGCTTTGCGCCCGTTGAGAGCGTGAGAAGAGAGTCGCTGCACACCCGACCATCGGTGTACACGAGTCCAACTGATTGCAGGCTGTCGGTAAACGGTCAGCAATAATGTAACCGTGAAATCCTTGACACACATTGTGAATTGCGCGCATATATTTGGGCTAATTGTTCACCCCGTCGTCCTTCCGAGGGGTTGGGCGCCTCCCTACGAGAGTGCGACTGAGAACACGGCATTTTAAATGGAACAAGGACAAGAATTGACGCCGAAGCGGGTCAGGTTAATAGTAGGTTTAGGTAACCCCGGACGCAGCTACTCAGGCCATCGGCATAATGTCGGCTTTATGGTCGTGGATGAACTGGCCGACGGAACAAAATGGGAGACCACGGGAGACCGGACGCAAATATGCCGGTGCGATATTGGTGATGACCTCGTTTGGCTCGTGAAGCCCCAGACTTACATGAATCTCAGCGGAAAAGCGGTGGCGCCGCTCATCAAGAAATTGCATCCGGAGGCGGCGTCCCAGATGATTGTGGTCCATGACGATCTGGACCTGGTTGAGGGACGAGTCCGTATTAAAGTCGGCGGCGGCGACGGCGGACACAAAGGCATTCGTTCCACTGCGGATTCTCTCCGCTTTCGCGATTTTATTCGCGTGCGACTCGGCATTGGTCGGCCTCCCAACGGCGTTTCTCCGGAAGAATTCGTTTTGATGAACTTTTCTCCGGAACACCAGGTAGTTAGAAGAGACCTTATAGAGAGAGGAGTTCACGCTGTCCGCGCCGTCTTAGAGAGTGGCGCTGAAAAAGCTATGGCGGAGTTTCATGCCTTGAAGTAATCCGCGTCTTTATCGGCTGAAGGGTGTCAATACAACCTGATCGTGCTACTATGAGCATACTTGATTTTCCTCCGTCGCTTTGCGCCGGAACACCCATTGTGAGTGATTCGTTACGAGCAAGTGAGATATTCGCTTGCGAAAAAAAAATAGATAGAATAAGTTGGTTCGTCTTTCATGGTGAATCTGCTGCCCAGGGGGTACTTTAATGAACGGAACGATAGTAAGTGAGGATCACGCTCCTCTAACCAAGCTCTTACGGCCGATAATACGAGCCCTTCGCACGGCCTATATTCAGGGCACGACGGTGGTGAAGCTTTTACCTTCAGAGAGAGCGATCCAGCTTTACTACAAATATCGCCGCAAGAGCTATGATCTTCAGTGGTCAATGGATCCCGGCTACAAAAAAGGTCTCAACAAGCTCGTCGACCTGGTGGTGGAAGACCAGGATAACGTCCTTGACGTAGGATGCGGCACGGGTTCAGCCACTGTGGTAGCCTCGCCGAAAGCCATGGAGGTGATCGGCATCGATTTGTCCGCGGATATGATCGAACTCGCCATCGAAAAGATACAGAAACAGGACATCAGCAATACTAGGTTTTATGCTACATCCGTTGAGGATTATGTTCCGGAGCAACTTTTCGACAAAGTCATCAGCTCCTTCATGATCCCTCACGTGAAACCCGCTTTCCGTCCCACCATATATTCTTGCATGTTTAGATTTCTTAAACCGGGCGGCACTGTGGGACTTTTCGGTTCCCGCGGCGAAGTATGTGATGTTTATGAAACCCGCGAAGTAATCGAAGAAAACCTCTCACGTGCGGGATTCACGGACATCCAGCTTTACGATGTCTATGATATTTATCGCATAGCGATCGCCAAGAAACCCACGGAATAATCCGTAACGGGATTCTTGTCTACTCATACAGGGGCCGAAGGCATCACGCCGACGGCCTTTTGCTATTGGAGCGAATAATGTGAGTCGTCTTGACGCCGGCTCACATTACGGCAGCCATTGCGCAACCAAAAAAGTGGTTCATCCGGGATTTGCGTACCTGAGGTTGCAAACTAAAAGAGGACATGCTTTGTCTTTCCTGGTTTTGAAAAAGACTATGAAGGAAAGGCAAGCATGTCCACGAGTCTTCTTTATCATGGATTTGGGATTGTTGGATA
>JBBRBO010000113.1:0-13999 GCA_038205805.1 Desulfomonilales bacterium | reverse complement strand
TCAATTTTGGGCCTTCAGAACCGAAAGTGAAAGAAAGAGATTATACACTAAATACGACAACATCAGTCACGTTAGCCGGGAACACTCTCAAAACAGTAAAGCAGCATGAAATCGAGCACTAATGGGAACGCGCTGCACCCCCCCGGAAGGCCGAATCTATAGAACGGATAACCTTACAGCTATGGGTTTAAGTGGTGGAGGGTACAGTTATAATTGGAATGGAGTCGTAAAGGTTTGGCGTTGTCCTCCGGAAACAATGCAAAGATTACATAATGAAGGGAGAATATCTTACACCAAAAACGGAGTAGCAGAATACATTAGGTTCCTTGATGAAATGGCCGGTGTCCCTTTACAAGATGTTTGGACAGATATCCCGCCGATTAATTCCCAAGCAAGGGAACGCCTCGGTTATCCCACCCAAAAACCGGAGGCACTGCTCGAACGCATTATAAAAGCTTCCAGTAACGAAGGCGATCTGGTGCTTGACCCCTTCTGTGGGTGCGGGACTACGATCAACGTGGCAGAGCGCCTGCACCGCCGTTGGATTGGAATTGATATAACGCATCTCGCAATCGCTCTGATCAAAAACCGCCTTCAAGACACATTCGGACCAGAATTGTCGCCTTATGAAGTTGTCGGCGCGCCTAAAGACCTACAAAGCGCACGAGCGTTGGCGCTTCATGATCGCTATCAATTCGAGTGGTGGGCGTTGTCGCTCGTCGAAGCTCGGCCGGCCCAAGACAAGAAAAAGGGCGCCGACTCCGGCATAGACGGCTTTATCAACTTCTTTGATGATAATAGCGGCAAAGCCAAGAAGATCATTGTACAGGTCAAATCCGGAAACGTGAACGCCGGGTTAATTCGAGATCTCAAGGGGGCTATGGAGCGAGAGAAGGCGACAATCGGCGTCTTCATTACTCTTAACCCCGCAACTAAACCCATGAGAGACGAAGCCTTATCAGCCGGCTACTACACACCAGAGGCTCTAGGGAAACAACACAACGCTCCGCGCATTCAAATCGTTACAATAGAAGATTTGCTCAATGCCGCGCAGATTCAATACCCAAGGCTCTTTATCTCTACGTTTAAACAGGCTCCCCGTAAGTTTAAAGAATCTCAATCCACTCAATGTGAGTTACTAAGCGGGTCCGACTAAAACGGGTAAGAAGGAAACAGAGTTTGATCCTGTGAAAACGTTGCTGCATCCACATACTTTAAACGTTTTTGGGGGAGGGTCCGGGGAGGAGCCTTTTTTCAAAAAGGCCCTCCCCGGAAATTCTCTTTCCCCCTTCTTTCTTCACTCTTTCTTTCTCTTCTTCCTCTTCGCTCCACCCTCTTCTCTTCCTCCTGCCTCTGGCTGAGAGGAACGGGGCCGGTGGGGGCGAGTTTGAGGTGGAAGCCGGGGATATTGCGGGCCATTGCGGAGGCGGATTTGTAGAGTAGTTTGTTGTGTTCGCTGCGTATGGCGCCTGTGCCGGAATCAAGGGAGCTGTAGTAGGCGGCTGAGGTGGTGAGGGCCGCGGCGGTTTGTCTTTTTCCGTAGGCTGCCACGGAGGTCGAGGGGTTTTGTTCGAGGAAGTAGACGGTAGTGAGCGGCGTCCCGGTTCGGATGTCCCATTGTTTGTCGAGGCCGCGGGCAATGAGATCGCTCCAGGTGGGGAGTGGGAATGCGGAGTAGCCGTCGTTGGTCGGCGCGACGAAGAGGCCGTCGTCCGAGAGGGGTCGCCAGGGTGGGCGCACCCTGCGGCAAATACCGGAGTTTTCCGTGCCTGAGCCGCCGAGCACCGCCACGGCCGAGCCGCCGTTGCGAATAAGGGCGCCGTGAAGCGAGAGCGCTCCCGTATTTGCGAAGCTGAAGCACAAGAAGCGCAAACAGCCCCACATGGCAATGAAGTCACGGTAATCATTGTGGATACGCCGCAGATGACAGATCGCCATGTCCGTATTGGCGTAAATACGAATGCTCGTGAACCGCACTGAGAAGCGGCCGGCCGGGTCGCACATGAGTTCCAAGGCTTCGGGGCTCTTGGCGTTCCCAAGCCAGTCAAAGGGCGGCAAGAGCGTAAAATAGACGCGGCGAGCGCACACGGCCTCAGCGCGATCAAGCTTCAGCAGGCGTGCGAATCGCTCTACCCAGGCTTCCGTGCCGGCTTTGGCCTCGAACGACCAGCTCACGGCCCGAGTCAAGCGACAAGAGTATCTCACGGAGCTTGCCTCAGACCACTTTGGAACCCAAGCTGCGCCGGCTCGGGTGGAAGCTCCCGTGCCGCAGCCTTGGGCTGTTCCCATGTCGAGGTCGATGGTGTGGGGTTTTTCACGCTTCATGTGGGTTCCTAAAGCCTCAATACGCTCCTTATGTGGATTGCGCCGTGCACACGGGATGCTTGCGCCTCACCCTGCACGGTGAGTCTCACGCGAAGCGGTACCGCTTGAGAAATGATTGCCGAGGCCGACGGCTGGTCTGCGCAACAGACGAGCGACTTCTCGGATACGAGCGTTCACCGAATGTGCGGACGGGATACTACCATGAAATCAGGTAAAAAGGTAAACGACACGGCGGAGTTGGACTGATTCACGCTCAGTTTGGTGGGCTTACGGGCGGCGTCTGATACCGATGCGCTTATAGACAAGGAAGATAGGCGGAGCTTTTGTTGCAAAGCAGGTTTTCCAACGTCTTTCTAAGTAATGAGTGATAATCGCTCCTTTCGGCAATTTTGGAAGTTCTTGGAGAGGGGCTCGAGGAGAATCCTTCTTTCAAGAAGGTTCTCTTCGATATTACTTATTTGATTGCCCGTTGGTATCAACCGGCTTTGCGGAACAAAACGATTCGGTTCGTATTCGTGCCGTGGCTCATATTGCGGACTCCCCAAATATTGGCGGTTTTGGTAAATGCTTGAAAATTTACTATAATACCGTGACATTCAAACCCCGCTCGGTATCCGAGAGGGACAACATGTTCATCCAGGTTGATCGTCCGGTTTCTCACTTCACCGACCTCGAAGGCGACCCAGCCTTTGGGCGCGGCTATACGATAAAGCTCCAGGAAAACCAGGGCCATGCGAGAGTTCCACTCCTCGACGGACGTGGCCATGGTGATCCGCTGCGAAATCGTATCCGCGTCAAGGTTGTTGAACCAGCATCGTAGCCAATTGTCCGCGGCATACTGAACGATGTTGAGAAACGGCGGCGAGGTTACCGTCAGGTGAACTCCGTCTGACGGGATCTCCGGTGTATGACCGGCGTCGGAATTCAGAAAAACCCCTTGGGCGCCTGCGTTTTCTAGGTTACGCTTTTGCTCTTGAGAGAGATTCCGTAGAAGGCTTTTTGTTTTTCGCGCGATTATTTCCTTGGTGTTCCGGTATTCGGGTTGTTGGCGGCGGCGCTCATTGATTTTCTTCTGGCTTGCCGCGGAACACGCTTGGTTGGGGGGCAGAGTGTATACCGAAAAAAAGCCCGGTGAATGCCCGGTAAGTCGATTGGTGGCCACCATTGCGATCCAGCGATCAATGTGGTCGTCGGCGCCGGCGGCTGATTTCTCGGCGAGATACCTCCTCATGGAAAGTATCTCGACAAAAGTCTTTGGGTGAAAAAACATGGAGAGATCCATGTCGGCCGTCAAAGAATCATCTATGGGGATGTGCGTTAGTCGCTTGGAAACAGCATCCGGCGCCGGTGGGAAAAAGCGAGACCGTGTCAGTATGCGGCTCAATGGGTTTGCATCGTTGCTCACTACTCGCCGTCCCAAGAGACCGGCTTCGATCACGGAGGTTCCGCGACCGCTGAACGGATCGTACACGACGTCAGACGCTTGGGTGAACAATTCGATAAAAAACCTGGGGAGCTGCGGCTTAAAACAAGCCCGGTATGACACCTCATGGATGGAAGAAGCTTGCCTCTGCTTGGATGTCCAAAACTCGTTCACGTATCGAGGGACTTGGACATCCCCGACTTGGACGATTTCCGTAGTAGTGTGTTTATCCGATGGAGCGAAAAGCGAAAGATTGCTCACATCATCAAACGTGAAGTTTTTAAGATATGTCGCCACATCCATGAAGTATATCCGTTCCTGGGATTCGAGAGTTCACCGAGCCGGCGGCGGTTTTCGTTCGAGATCGCCGAATGTGCGGACGGAATACTATCATGGAATCAGGTAAAGGAGACACACGATATAATGGGAGAGCATTAGCCTCGCCGACAAAAACAGTTATACTATGACAAGAACGACCATGACATTCGTGACAACGAAGTATGAAAGTATCAAATCATTTGAAACGCTTTAGAATTAAACCCCCTGTATCTCCCTTGTCAGGGGGACGCACGGATACTGCCCGACAACCCTTTAACTCGGCGACGCCGCTTCCCCCGGAAAGGAGACCCACATGAACAAGAAGACAATCCTCATTGCGGCGCTCATGGCGCTACTGTTTACCACGGTGGGCTACGCTCAATCCCGTTTCAGCTACAGCGAACGCGGGCCGTGGGGTTCATCTTCCACCTCGGTGACCACCCGAATCAATCCCGGAGTGGGTGGATACGGCTACTATCAGCCACCCATCGCTAACCCCGGAACGTCCTACTATTCCGAATGGGACGGCGTTTCCGTTACAAACGGAGCCACATCCATGGACATGGGCACAATGACCATAACTCCCGTGTTTCCACCCTACAGAAGAGGCTTCCGGTAGGCAGCGAAGAATACACGGCGGCCATCGGCGTGATCTGTGTTTCTGTAGATGGAAGAGAAGAAATTCATCCGCAGATGTCGCCGCGGGCCGCAGATAAAGAAAGCTCATTGGGTAGATAAGGCGTATAGAGCCAATTTCTTGCTCTTAGTTCTTAAAGCTGCGTTAATCTGCGTAATCTGTGGATATTACTCTTATGTGTATTGATCCGTGTCAATCAGTAGCTGGGAGAGAAGAAATTCATCCGCAGATGTCGCAGAAAGCTCATTCGGTAGATAAGGCTCCTAGAGGCCATTTCTTTCTCTTTCACTTAGTTCTTAAATCTGCGTTAATCTGTGTAATCTGTGGATATTACTCTTATCTGCATTCATATACGTAACCTGTAGGTATTATTCTTTATCTGTATTGATCCGTGTCAATCTTCTGATGCGGCTTCCGTATCGCCGATCCGAGGCTGACGCCGAATTGGCGCTTCAGGAGAGATTAAAGTAGTCCATCCACTCTTTTACGTCCACGGGAGTGTAACCCGCCTTCTCGCGGGACATTTGGACGGACTCGCATTCATCGAGCATGTCTCTGAACACGTGTGAGGTAAGAATACGTGAGCCGAGGTGGCTCGCAAAGGACCCCAGCTCTTTGTCCGACGTGACGACTACGATGTCACGCTTGTAGGAAGCCCTTCGGACAAGCTCTTTGATCCTGGTGTCGGCGTCGGAACCCGGTCTGGCGTAGAGAATGTGGACGCTCTTGGTCCTGCGATCTTCGGGGAATTCGTCATCGGGCACGCCGTCGAACACCACGGTGACACTTACCCTGTTCACGGCGATAAACCGTGTTAATGCGGCTATGAGGCGTCTCCTGGCGATGATGACGTCTCTGCTCAGGGTCGCCATGACGTTATTTCCGTCTATGATGTACGGCATAGTTTTTACGCCGTTCCAACCGGGAAAAAGCTTGTGAATGGTCCACCGCTCTGGAGATTACGCTGTTCCCGGTGAACGGCAATATGGTCCTCATCCACTAGGAGGCACGCGCCGCCCCAAATGTTCCATGAGAACCCGTCACCCGGTAGCGGGCGCTCACTCTCGGATAAAGCCGAAGTACACCAGGACAAGAGCGAGTCCTCCCATGGCGCCTACGAATTTGAACAGCTCGCCGAGGTCGCTGGGGTTAGCAGGATAAAGGTAATGGATAATAACGCCCGTGCCGAGTATCCCGGTCAGGATTATGGCCATCACTTTGAGGCCGGCGTATAACGAGTACAGCAGAAGAAGTATACAGAAGCCGATGAAAACGGGGTGAACCATCAAATCATTGGGACCGGTGACCCCAAGGCGTCTGTTGATTGCGTCAAAGAAATTCGCAAGGGCTTGCATGCGGCGCTCCGGTGGGATGTGTTCCGTAACCGTTGAAGTATACCGGAATTACCCCTTAAAGGCAAACTGAGAGTGGCTGCGCCTTATTGCCAAACGCCTTTGCATTATGTATAGTGACGCGTAACCATTTACCGACATCGGGCCGGTCATTTGAACACGTTAGGGATGGTTCGGAGGCAAAATGAGTCTCCCTCCGGTCTTCACCGGGCGCAGAGCCGTTTCAAGATCGGTAAACCGAACCCGGCGACACGGGTTTTCTTTTTTCCCTTCCGTTCATGTTCACCAATGGGTCGGCTCATCCCGGAGCGATCGGCTATGAAGCCCCTCCGGAACGCTATCCACGCCCGCGAACCGGTTGCGCGCGTTGCTCGGCGCAGTTGCAATACACATCCATGTGGGGTTATCGTGTCCGTAGGTCCGGCAAAAATTAGGAATATAGGAATTACTGCTCACATCGACGCGGGTAAAACCACCTTAACCGAGCGTATCCTCTTTTATACAAAGAAAATCCATAAGATCGGCGAAGTGGATGAAGGCTCCGCTACCATGGATTACATGCCCCAGGAGCAAGAACGCGGCATCACCATCATGTCCGCGGCCACGACATTCTCCTGGAAAGGCTATGAAGTCCATCTCATCGACACCCCCGGACACGTGGACTTCACCATCGAAGTGGAACGCTCCCTGAGGGTCCTCGACGGCGTGGTGGCGGTTATCTGCGCAGTGGGCGGAGTGCAACCCCAGACCGAAACCGTGTGGCATCAGGCCGAACGATACCGCGTCCCCAGGATATGCTTCATTAACAAGATGGATCGCATCGGAGCGAACTTCGAGCGAGCCCTCACCATGATGCGCGAACGCTTGGGCGCACGCCCCGTTCCCGTACAAATCCCCATGACATCCGGTGACGATTTCCTCGGCGTCATAGACCTCATCAAGATGAAGGCAATTGTGTGGGATACCGCCACACAGGGGCAGGAATTCGCATACATCGACATCCCCGAGGAATACCGGGAGAAGGCCCAGCAAGCCCGCAAAGAAATGCTGGAAAGCGCGGCGGAAATGGACGAAGCCCTCATGGAAAGCTACTTCGAGAACGACGATCTCGAAGAGAAGGAAATCATCGAGGGGCTCAGGCTTGGGGTTTTAGCGAACAAGCTCGTGCCGACACTCTGTGGGTCGGCGCTCAAGAACCAAGGTGTTCAGCCCGTTATGGACGCCATCGTCAACTTCTTGCCTTCACCGCTGGACGTGCCCCCTGTGGAAGGGATCAATCCCTTTACCGACAAGGTTGAAACGAGAGCGCCCAAAGGCAAAGAACCCCTGTGCGCATTCGCCTTCAAGGTGGTTATGGACCAGGGGAGAAAGGCCACGTACGTGCGCGTCTACTCCGGGACCCTCGAAGCGGATACGGAAGTCCTGAACGCCACAAGAAAAACAAAGGAACGTGTGGCTCGGCTCTTCAGCATGCACGCCAATAAGCGTGAGAAGATCGCCTCTTCCCCGGCCGGCAGCATAGCCCTTGTGGTGGGGCTCAAGGACACGAAAACCGGCGACACGCTTACCGCCCCTTCGGCGCCCTTGATCCTGGAATCCCTGGATATGCACAAGCCGGTTATCTCCATTGCCATTGAGCCGAAAACCAGAGCGGACCAGGAAAAACTCATCGCCGCCCTCGAAAAGATCGCCACTGAGGACCCCACGTTTACCTATCAGGAAAGCTCCGATACGGGGCAGCTCCTGGTGTCCGGCATGGGGGAACTGCATCTGGACATCATCGTTGATCGACTCAAACGGGATTACACCGTCGATGTGCAAACCGGTAAGCCGCAAGTGGTCTTCAAGGAGACCACTCAGTCTCGGGGCAAGGCGCACGTCCTGTTTGATCGAGAGATTCACGAGGTGCGACGCATGGGCGAAGTCACCCTGTCCGTTGAACCCTCGGCTCGCGGTGAGGGGGTTTCGTTCAAGGCCGCTGCCGGTCTGGAAAACTTCCCGCACGAACTCATCGAATCCGCAAAAGAGGGCTCGATGGAGGGTAGATTGTCCGGGCCGCTCACGGGGTACGAGGTCGAGGACATTATCATCACCCTGGAGAGCTTCGGCCCGAACGTCGCGGAGATGTCCGTCCTCGGGGTGAAGGTCGCTTCCGCGCAGGCCTTCAAGGAAGCGTGTGAGCACGCCTCACCCGTGGTGCTCGAACCCTACATGAGCATCGAGGTGATCGTCCCGGAAGAAAACGTGGGGGAAGTCATCGCAGACCTGAACAGTCGGCGGGGTCAGATCGAAGAGGTCACCCCCAGGGGCAAGACATCGGTTCTCAAGGCAATTGCTCCCCTGTCCGCTATGTTCGGGTATTCCACGGCATTGCGGTCGGTCACTCAAGGTCGCGGCATTTTCACCATGCAGTATTCACACTATGATGCGAAGCTGTAACACCGATGTGCTTTCACAAAAGTAAGATCGGTGGAGCTTTTATTGTAAAAGGTCTTGAAGAGGAGTTTGGGGAGAAATTTCTTTCAAGAAGGTTCTCCCCAATATCACTTCTTTGATTATGTATTGGTGTAACGCCCGGAGGCGCCGAGATCATGAAGATACTATCTGTTGAACATCACCCGGAAGAAGACCTCATTCGGCGGCTTCGGGATGTGACCATGCTCAAGGCGTCGGGCGTGTTCGTCTATAAGAAGGCTTTCCTTTCCTTGGAAAAAATCGCGGTCACGGCGCTGTCGCCGCCTCAGAATTACATCTTGCGGTCCGAACTGGACAAGGTATGGCAGTTGAAGTGCGCCCTGGCTGAACATGGACAAAATATCTTTGAGCTGAACGGGTTTCTCAGACTGAAGATCGAGGGCTACGAAGACGAAATGGACGTGTTGCCCCCCGTGGTGGAAGAATCTATCGAGAATGACGGCAGCGTTCACCTGATAATAAACGACGGTATGCACAGGCTCTACATGGCCATGCGGGAATGGACCGTTCCCCAAGTGATCTTCATACGCGGGATTCCCAAGGATAGACCGTATTATTCTTTTCCCCTCCCAGGCGGCTGGTCGAACGTGGAAGAACGGGACGACTTGCCCGTCGGGTACATCAAGAAGTGGCGACGTGTCAAAGACTATTATGGGCTCTACCGCAACTTCAATTCGTCTTTTCTGAATGTGGGAGGGCCGAGAAACCCTACCCCCATGAAGAATTCCTGATTCAGCATTCATAAGGACCGATTGAGTTCCATTCGAGAACCGTATACTCGTAAGATGTGTCTCAATACGCAAACCGCTTCTCTGAGGGATCGGCGGTCGTTCAGCGAGCCGTATAAAGCGCCGCGTCAATAATGGCGCAACGAGAGCGCACGGAAAGCTCACAAAGACCGATACTCTTACTATGTGTATTGTGGAGGTAAGAAATGCCTGTGGAACAACAATATGGTTGGGGCTGGATGCACAACATGATGGGCGGCCAAATGCTGGGGATGGGACTTTGGATGTGGATGCTGATTCTTCTTGCGCTTATTGTCCTTGTGGTCGTGGTTTATGCGATCTATCAAGTGGACCGCGGAGGCAATCGTTTCGCAGCCGCAAGTACGGTTCAATCGCCCATGACGGCGCCGCCTACACCGAAAAATCAGCCCGCCCTAGACGATTCGCCGGTGGACCGGGATAAAAGCGACCAAGAGAATCCCGCTGCTCCGGAAGCGCCGCCCGCTCGGCCGTCTGCGAGATCTGAGCCGGAAACACCCATGGAAATCTTGCAAAAACGCTACGCGCGCGGCGAGATTACTAGTGACGAGTACGAGAAAATGCGAATAGATCTGAGTTGACGGTGGTTCGGGTTCAAAGGTAGTCGGCGATCGTTCGCCCCGAAGGCTCAACCACTTGGAATCATGATGCGTGCTCCGGAGGGGAAATGAGGCGGTCTTCACTGAGCGCAGGGCCGCCTCACACCGGGTCGATGAGTCGAGTCGTATGCGCAACGGCGGCAGACATGCCCGTACCTGATACCAATGTGCTGTCGAACGAGGAATATAGGTGAAGGACATTTTTGTAAGAGCAGGTTTCCCTAACTACTATGAAAGAATGTTTAAATGCACCGCAAGTGGCTTTTTATTCTTGAGAAAAGGCGCTTGCGGCTATTTTGAAAGTTCTTGGAGAGGGGTTTGGGAAGAAACTTCTTTCAAGAAGGTTCTCTCCAACATTACTTCTTTTATTGCGCATTCGCATGAGTCCCACAACTGTGAACGCCGAGCGGCCTTTCACGAAGGAGTCGCCGATGATCGAAATAATGGCTGAAACAACGGGGTCTCTCTTAGCGCTGAAGGCGACCGGGAAACTCACCGACGCTGATTACAAGACCACGCTGATTCCCAAAATGGAAGAAGTTATTAAGGAATACGGCAAGGCCGACGTTCTCATGTATCTGCCCGAAGATTTTACCGGATGGGACGCTCACGCCGCATGGGATGACACCTCCTTCGGTTTGCGACACAGGAACGACTTCGCAAAACTCGCCCTTGTCGGAGGTCCCAAGTGGGTTGAATGGGCCACAAGGATCGGAGCGCATTTGATTGCAGGTGAAGTAAAAATTTTCCCTGTTGATCACTTAGCGGAAGCCCTCGAGTGGATACAAGCCTCATGACCGACAAAGTGGAGTTCCTGATTTTCAGGCAAGCAGGATCAAGCCCGCCATCCAGCTTACGGCGTCTTTATCGATTACATCTGATGTGTCGGCTCTTTGTCCCGACCATCCTGAAGACTTCATCAAGAGACTGATGTCGATACCAAAACCCGACATAGATGGACGGGCAACCTCTATGTGGGGGCACGGTTTCTTTTGTGCTAAAACGCAGCATTCTTCCTCGTCGTCACAAAACAATTCTTTGCATGATCCTCCGGCAAACCCTTTTGAGTTGGGAAACCCCATTTTAGCGGCTTTTTGCTCTACCGCCGCAACAATAGAATGAAGCAGGTGGGCCACTCCCTTTCGTTCAACGGAAAACATGACTGATGTAGGAAGTTCTATTTTCACAGTAATGGAATATCGACTCTGAGCCTGCCATTTTCTAAATGCTGTCGGTCCTCCGACATTGGGTGGACAGCTTGCCGCAACACCATAATTCGGACATGTGTATTCTCCGTTACACAACGCCGCCAACTCATCTTTGACCTGAATGTCGGACAATATAACGGCGGAAGAGGTTGCTCCGAGCCTTTTCGCTTCCTGGGTTAAGTCTTCCAACTGCTGTTTGGATAGAGTTTTTGCCATTGTCGTAGTTTAATACATTACAACACTTGGTGTTTGGAAAAGGTATATTACTCTATGCGTCAGTCGCCTATGTTCGGTCCGGGGCGTTGAATGAACAACACCAATCACGTTCAGTGAAGAACACGCGGGTAATTTGGAGGAAACAAGAAAAAATGCTTTACTCCCATTTTGGGAGTGTGTATAGTACTTGATATGAGGGTCATCAAGCGAAGCGTTCTTCTGGAATTCGGCAAAGATCATTCCCAGGCGCGTACCCCGCTCTATCACTGGTATCACGTGGTGAAAGTCGGGAAATGGGAAGGCTCGGCGGACCTGAAGAGGGTTTTTGGAAATACAATTGATTTCATCGCTCATAATAGAGTGGTCTTTGATATCAAAGGGAATGATTATCGCCTTATTGCCGAAATCAATTATCGAAGACAACTCGTGTTCATCAGATTTGTGGGGACTCACGCAGAATACGACAAAGTTGACGCCGAGACGGTGAAGATCTATTAAGAAAAGGTTATCTCCAATGAATATCAGACCGATACACACAGAAGACGATTACGAGGCGGCTTGCAAAAGGATTGATGAGATTTTCCAGGCTGAACCCGGTTCACCGGAAGATGACGAATTGGAGATTCTTGCGACCTTGGTAGATGCGTACGAGGAGAAGAGCTTTCCAATCGGTATGCCTCATCCCGTTGAGGCGATAAAGATTCGCATGGTGGATATGGGACTCACCAGGAAGGACTTGATGGAACACTTGGGAAAGAGCAGCGGAAGAGTTTCAGATGTCCTGAATTGCAGAAGGGCTTTGACCCTGGGTGACGTCCGTACGCTGGGCAAGATGTTGCGTCTACCCACGGAGGTCTTGACCCAAGAATACCCGCTAAAAGAAGCGGCGCCCAAAGAGGTTTCCAAGGCGGCTGGATATGCCGCAACCTGTTGATCGTCGCAGCGAAACCAAGCTGCAGTTCGGACTTCTGTTCTTATACCAATGCGCAGCCAAAGAAGTAATATCGGGGATAACCTTCTTGAAAGAAGGATTCTCCCCGAACCCCTCTCCAAGAACTTTTAAATGGCCGAAAGCGGCCTTTTCTCAAGGAGAAAAGGCCGCTTTCGGCATATTAAACATTCTCAGATAGACGTCGAAAAAACCTACCTTCCCAAAAAGAGTCTTCAGCAATGTTACTCGTTGGAAAGCACTTTGGTATTAACCGTTATCAGCGGTAAAAACCCGTGATCCTTAATGGGTTATTCAGACCCACAAAGACCTTTGATGACCGTATCGTTAATAAAAAATCCCGCCTTACAGTGGTAGCTAACCAGACGGGATTCAAGATCTTTTATGGTGCTCGGAGCGAGAGTCGAACTCGCACACCGTTGCCGGCGGTGGATTTTGAGTCCACTGCGTCTACCAGTTCCGCCATCCGAGCGAGTTCCCTAAGTATACCCGGAAAATCTTTTTTTTCAACGGGGAAATGCCGTGAACGAGATTTTGTCCGCCCAGAGGCGACCATTCGTAGTCACCTGCTTCTCTTCTTCCCCTGGAGCCATGACGGATCAAGCGCCGTCAGCGAACATCTCCAGGACCCAGTGTTTCCTTGTCCGGTGATCGGAAACATGCCCCGCTCATGCGGCCAAATCTGTTTTCGGCTTCTCGCTCTGCGACAATCGGCAAGGGGTAACCATAGCTGTACACATAAAGGGCCGTTCGCCTATCGTGTTGAGGCACGCAAAACATGAATGTACCGTATCCCTTGGAACGGCGTATGCAGTTTTTCCAATTGGTGCGAGCTGAAGCGAGTCCCTCCACCGAGTATGCGGTTCCACTTTGGGTCTCCGCCGAGCCCACATCGGCAAAAACCAGCATAGCCAATGCCGCTAACCCATATAGCCACCATACGCTCCGGCGTTGCTTCATCATTGCATGCCTCCTAAGCCTATTTTCGAAACAGGGTAGCAGCAGTATGTGTCAAATCGGGTCAATTAGCGCAAAGTTTTTTATATGCGCATTGTTTTTGTAATGGCTCACGCATCAAGACGCGTCTGCCCGCGGTGGAACCCGGAAGGGATGCTCTTTTCCCCTCTGAATTACCCCGTATTCGCTTGCAAACGGCGCCGGTAGTCCAGGTGAGCGGTTACTTTTTTGTTTTCCGAAGGCGGCCAATCGTACACTGCACGCGCCGCTCATACCGATACACTTCCAACGGAGTACTATTGGTGAAGGACATTTTTGTAAGATTAGCTTTTCTTGACGTCTATGTGAGAATGTATAAAATTCGGCGAAAGCGGGGTTTTCTCCTTTAAAAAAGTCGGTTTCGGCAATTGTGAAAGTTCTTGGAGAGGGGTTCGGGACCCAGCCTTCTTTCAAGAAGGTTCTCCCCGATATTTCTTCTTAGAGCACTCGCCGATCAGTCGGCGCGTACCACAACGGGGTGCAATCCGACCGAATAATCTTCATTCCGACCGCGAAAGAATTGTGGAGAGGAATTGAACATGCGCCCATTCCCGTGTATGATGGAGACTTGTTTACAGGACGCTGGGAATGAGTAATACCAAAGTGCTTTCCAACGAGTAACATTGGTGAAGACTCTTTTTGGGAAGGTAGGTTTTTTCGACGTCTATCTGAGAATGTTTAATATGCCGAAAGCGGCCTTTTCTCCTTGAGAAAAGCCGGTTTCGGCCATTTAA
>JBBRBO010000112.1:0-14010 GCA_038205805.1 Desulfomonilales bacterium | reverse complement strand
AGAATGTTTAATATGCCGAAAGCGGCCTTTTCTCCTTGGGAAAAGCCGGTTTCGGCCATTTAAAAGTTCTTGGAGAGGGGTTCGGGGAGAAGCCTTCTTTCAAGAAGGTTCTCCCCGATATTACTTCTTTGGCTGCGCATTGGTATTAAGCCCGATGAACCATTACAATGTTGTTTTGCTGCACCGAGGGGGATGAAATGGCGAAACCGCTAATAGATGCCAAACAGGCGCTGGAAGACATTCGATCCGGAGTGGACGAGCAGGCTCTCATGATTAAGTACAATCTTTCAGCGAAGGGCTTGCTCAGCCTCTTTCGCAAGCTTGTGCTTGCGGGAGCCATTCCATCGACCGAGCTTACACGGCGAATGCCTAGATTCCAAGCGGCCCTGAAAACTATTGAGTTAGCGGATGATTCCACTCGCAAAACCGGGTATCGAGAAATTCAAGCCCAGCACGCCGTAAAGCACGTCAAGTCCGGTATGACCGACGCGGACCTAATGGCGAAATACAAAATCTCCGCGCAAGGACTGCAAAATCTCATCGAACAATTGGTGGGAGCTGGGCTTCTGAAGAGTTCGGATCTCGACCACAGAGGTCTAACGGAAGACGACACCGTTGATGTGCTCCATATGCGCGGTCTTCCGAACCCGGAAGCTCCACCGGAGAAACAGGAAGCCGCGCCCAAAGGGTCAGGCGCCGTAACCCCCCCGACGCCCACGAAGAAAGACTCAGGCAACGGCGACAAATGCACGACGAAATGGGTCTGCCCCGCGTGCTCCAAATCCTTTGATGTCCAACACGAAGAGTGCCCCATCTGCGGCATAATAGTGGCTAAATTCCTGGCTAAACACGCCAACGAGTCTCAAACCGCGAACAAGTAGGTTCAGAGGGTAGAGTTTTTTCGCTGTGCATTATGCTGTTCTACAACGCACAGAATCAACAAAAAATGAAAAAAGCGGCGCTGAGCAGATGGAAGCAAAAAAGATGAAGCTTTATTTACAATGAGCGAAGCAGGTCATAATACATCGAAACGGTTTGCGTATCGGATTGTTGACTCTCATTGTAAAATAACCGCTCACACTTAGATTGCTCTGATGGAGTAGTAAATTGAAAATGGTTCTTCCGGTATAGCTGTATAGCTTCCGGCGTTGTATACGCATCAACAGTGAGGAAACGACATCCCGTACGATTTTCTTGTAGGAACAACGATTTGGTCATATTGAGCAGGTGTGAGCCTACTCCTTTATTGGCTTGTTGTTTTTGTACTCCTAATCGAGCAATTTTAGTGGCAGGCAACGAATTGAAACGCTTTGAACGCGGCAATATCCTCAAGAGCTTGTTCCATTGGCTCTTACTGCCTTTAAATTTACCTACGAAAATCTCTCGTATTAATGAATCGTTACAGAAACTAATAAAGGCTATAGGAGGATTTCCTTTCGCTAAAGAAGCGCCCTCCGGTGTAAGTATATAGGTCTTAGCAATTAGTTCATTTTCGTATTTCAGTACATCATTGGCGAAGAAGTCATTGAGGTCCCGGTTGCCGCAATCAAAAACATAATTCAAAGCGTCTGCATGGAATGGTTCAAGAATCCACCCGTCGCAGGTCAGATTATTTCTTTCTCGTTTGAGCATTAGTAACAAGCTCTTGTCGGAGTTTTTCTAAATCAGGAGTCTCAACGAGTGAGAGTTTGTTGGCCTTTTCTTTGTTGACCTTCTCCCACCATTCATCTGCTTCTTTTCCCCTGAGAATGGGGGTAATTCCTATTGGGGCCGCCATGTTTAGTTCCTTTCCCTTGCTGCTCATGCTCAACTCCTAATTCTATATGAGAAACTCTTCTCTCTTCAACCTTTATTTTGGAGCATTACAAACACAGCATGTATTAAGCTCTTCATACAGCCTTTTACTATCTTATAATAGTATGACAGCCAGAAATCGAAAGTACTTGCAAAAAATTTCCGGAAAATACTTAGACGCTCACATATGATCGTCACTTTGAACAGATGCAACCGTTCACCAGGAACAGGACAACTATTTGTTATTACGTATCGGGAGGTCCGGAGGAGCGATGAGTCTCTCCTCCGGCTCATACCGCGTGCAGAGCCGCCCCAAGTCCGGTGAACGATTAAGAACAGATTAACCATACAAAAGAAGGTTCTCCGCTATATTTCCTTTTTTGACGAGTCAGCGCCGTCGGTTACTCCGCGTCGCTGATGAGAACTTCTCGTTTCCATTCGGAATCCACCGCCTTGTCTTCCTCCCGCATATCGCATGGATCATTGTTGCAGGCCGGACACTGGGGGGGCTCGCATGGATCAAGATGGATGAGGACATCAGCCAATCCTTTGTAGCGGTTCTGAAACAACGCCTCGAGTTGTTTTACTTCGAGATGCGCAGCCGACATCAGCATGTCTCGCGGCAAGATGAGATGAAAGTCAATGTGGACGCGAGGTCCGGATCGCCATGCACGCAGTTTATGAATGTCGATCCACACCTCCTTGCGGTTTGTCGCAAGCAAGGCGCAGATGTCCTCGAGAAGCTCGGGATCCGATTCGTCCATGAGTCCCGTAAAGGCTTGCCGAACCAGCCGGCCGCCGGAAATCACGATGTTCACTCCCGCGCAGCACGCCACTACCCCGTCCATCCACAGCCACTCGGTGAAATATACTACACCTACTCCCAGTAGCACCCATACTGAGGTGTAGACATCCGTCAAGATGTGCTTGCCGTCCGCCAGCAGCGTAAGAGATCCCGTTTGTTTTCCCGTGCGAATTATGATCAAACCCAGCGCTAAATTCACTGTGCCGCTCAGCAGCAGGATTAGTAGACCCTTACCCAGGAACGAAAGGGGCTGAGGATGAAGAATCTGATGGATTCCCTCGATGAAAATGCCCATCGCAGCGAAGATTATGAGCGCCCCCTCGAAGCCCGCTGAAAAGTATTCGATCTTACCGTGCCCGTAGGGGTGATCCTCGTCCGGTGGTTTGGCTGCCAAAATCACACTGACAATAGCGAAGGCGCCTGCGACTACATTAATGATGGATTCTAGCGCGTCCGACAGGATGGCCGATGACCCCGTAAGGTAATAGGCCACGAACTTCAAGAGCATCAACATGGTGGACGTCAGAAGCGCCGTCTTCATGACCTTGATGTTCAGGGCCGTGTCCTCTGCGCCGCTCGACGAATTGGTGTGCGCTACGAGATCCGCCACTTCACTGTCCTGATGAACGCACTACCAAGACGGGGCACGTAGCGGTCCTCACCACGTTTTCCGCCGTGCTGCCCAGCAAGAGACGCCGCACGCCCCCTGTGCCGTGTGTGCCGATAACGATCATGTCCACACCCTGTTCCGCGGCGAATCGTACTATTTCCTCGGATGGGTCGCCAATGGCGGAATGTCCGCTCACGGGCTCCAGATCACGTCGCACATCGTTCGTGATGAGTTCCAGCTCTTGAGTAACGCCCTGTTCAATCTCCTTTTGCAGCGCAGATATTTCCAGCGGCATTTTATCCGCCAAGGTGGGATAGCCCGTAAGCCGTGAGTTGACCACGTGGAGAATCAGCAATTCCGCACGGAAGACCTTTGCATAGGCGATAGCCGTCAAGCGCGCTTCCAGGGAATTGTCGGAAAAATCCGTGCAGACGAGAAGTTTTGTGGGGATCATTAGCGCCTCCTGGCGACAGTATAGAGGATTTCACCCCGAACCCCAAGAAATACGCCGACCGGCTGGAAAGAAGCTTTCCGTTCACCGCAAAAAGGAGGACACGTGAGTTCACCACAGGGCGCTTCAAAGGAGAGAGGGATGTGCATCGGAATCGCCGCCTTGGGCACAGGTAAGGTTCACACGGGGGAGGAGGGGGCGTCCACGCCGTCCGGGTAAAGGAGGGTGGAGCGGCGCTACACCGCTCTATTAGCCCTTTTACTTTTTTGACTTGACAAAATAATCTATTATTATACCATAGAAATAAGGGTCAGGAAATCTTTTATTTCAAAAAACATACCCAATCTTTTTTGAAAGGATTTTCAGAAGCAAAGGCTGTTCTTCGTTCAATAAACTGCCACGCTAAACTATCTGGAACCAACTATGCGATTATCTCAACGGAAGAGATGCTGTTCGCTTTCACATAAGTAATATTGGTGAAGACTGTTTTGGAATGCAGGTTACTCCCAAGCTCTTTCTAAGAAATGTGTGATAATCGCTGAAACGGCATGTATCCTTGAGAAAAGCGGGCTTCGGCTATTGTGAAAGTTCTTCGAGAGGAGTTTGGGGAGAAACTTCTTCCAAGAAGGTTCTCCCCTCTATACTTCTTTGACGTCGACGTGCGAACCGCCGTGAGTCCCCGTCAAGGCTTTACTGCGGCCACCACCTGGTCCATGTTGTCCCCGTCTCGAATGAGCTTGACGTCCTTGAATCCGGCCTCGGCCAAATCTTCACGGACCTCCTTGTAGGTGTAGGAATCACCGCCTCTGGTGGCGGCCAGCATGTTGACCGCAAATAGAGCCCCTGATTCAGGTTTGGTACGACTTTCGTCCATGATGTAATCCCGAATGAGGAGAGTCCCGCCGGACTTCAGCGCCCGGAAGGCCCGTCCATAGAGTTCTACATTCCCGGCCCGTGAGTTCGAGTGAATAATGGCCGAGAGCAACGCCAGGTCACGACCCGGGGGAAGCTCGTCCGTGGTGTAGTCCCCGGCAGTCAGTCGCACACGATCCAGCAGGCCCTCGCTTTCGAGCCGGGATCTCGTTAATTCGATAACGTCCGGCAGATCGAAGAGGGTGGCCGTCATATGCGGGGCTTTTTTCAGGAAAGCGACAGTGTAAATGCCTGAACCGCCCCCTATGTCCAAGAATTTCGAATACGGGGAGAGATCCAGGTCCCGGACTATGCCGTCGGCCAATCGTCGGCCGATTACCTGCATGGCGCCGATGAAGGCCTTGGTTTCCGCCTCGGATCGCTCCGGAGACCCTCCGGATTCGAACCTTGGGTTCTTGCCCGTGCGCACAATCTCCGTGATGTTCGACCACGTGCGCCACATGCTTGCGCGATGCTGTATCATAGGCAGTATGGATTCTTCCTCATCCGAGGCGAGGAGTTTAATCACATCCGCATCTGCGCTATACTGTCCCTGGGGCGACTTTGTGAGCAAGCCCATTGACACCAGGGCGTCCATGCTAATGCGGAGCCCTCTTGCGTCCCAGCCCTCATGGGCGCTGATTTCCTCGGCGGTCCTCGGGCCGGATTTCAGTTTGGTGAAGAGATCCAGTTCCGCTGCGGTGAGTAAGATTCGCGACGCTTGGAATGCGCTGCCGATAGCCATAATTTCATCACGATCCGGACGTTTGGTCATGTGTGTTTCCTTGGGTTCAATTTCGGGCGTCCCTCGGGTGGCAGACGTGCGCCTGTTCGGCTCACATTGACAACGAGGTTACCAGTCTTATTTTTTAATGGAAAGGTACCGTTTATCACCAACAAGCGAACCACTTGGGAAGACATCGGGGGTGGTTTGAACGATGTAAGCCTCGCTTCTGATGGTGACTGGACGCAAAGGCGTCTCAAGCTTGATAACGATCATACAAAAAGGTTTCATATGTATACGATAGCAATGGGTGAAACATGAAACAACTCATAGGCGCGGGTATAGGAGCCCTGGCGGGATTTGTTCTCTACCTGATTAACAGCAATGTAGGAGGCGGCTGAGCCTTCTGGTGTAATCCCATCCTGGCCCTCATAACGGGCACGGTAATTGGGATTGCCGTCGCTTCAGGGTGAAGCGACACAGTTGGCAATAACGTTGATAGTAAATGAATGAGGAGACCCATACGGATACGCTCCAGGGATCCCGGGAGAGCCTGCATGGGAATCTCAACACCTGATTCCCAATCGCCTCGTAGTCTTTACGCGTTTCGGCGCAGTCGGTGAGTTCGGCCTTCGTTGGCCGCGACTTTGGCTGAGCCGCCTCGCTGGGCTTCGTTCTCGGGGTGTTGCTCGGAACCATGTTTCGCAGCCTTGGCGAGGTTCACCGCGGAACCAATGAGCGCCAAATGCGTAAACCCCTGGGGGAAGTTCCCCAGAAACTCACCGTTTTTTGAGCATAACTCTTCGGACATCAAGCCCACGTCGTTCGCGTGCCCGATGGTTTTCTCGAAGAGATCCTGAGCCTCGTCTTGTCGTCCGCTCAGGGCGAGGGCGTCTACTTGCCAAAAGGTGCACAGCGTGAAGGTCGCCTCCTGGCCGGGGAGGCCGTCTTCGGTCAAGTAGCGGTAAATGAATCCGTTGTGGCTCAAATGCTTTTGTATTTGCTCAATGGTGGAAACAACCCGCGGGTCAGTGGGCGGCAGGAATCCGATCCTGGGGATGATGAGCGCTCCGGCGTCTAAGGCTTTGCTGCCGTAGGATTGGGTAAACGCCTTCACTTCATCGTTGTACCCGTTCTTGAGAATGGAGTCGCGTATCTCACTCCGGGTGATCTTCCAATCATTCAGCGAGGCGTCCAAGTGGAATGTCTCGGCCAGACGAATGCCTCGGTCAAGGGCAGCCCAGCACATGAGCCGAGAATACAAGAACTGCCGGGGCGCGCCGCGGACTTCCCAGATACCGTTGTCGGGTTGATCGTGTTTCTTGGCGGCGTCTTCCACTAAGTCTTTGAGCATGGGCCAAATGCTCCGGCATCCGGTGAGCCGTGCCTTGAAATCACTTTGCGAGTCTTTGTCCCGGGCCATCATGAAATACAGGTAGAATGCGGTGAGTAATTCCCCAAAGATGTCCAACTGGAACTGCGAAGCCGCGGCGTTCCCGATCCGGACGGGCTTAGATTTCCTATAGCCCTCAAGATGGTCGAGAAGAGTTTCCTCAATATGGCCCTCGCCACTGATCTTGTACATGATCTGCGGGATTGACGTAGGGTCTTTCTCCTGGGTGATTCCCAGCCATTTGGCGAAGTCCGTCGCCTCTTGATGGTAGCCGACGGTCATGAGCGCATACAGAATGAGCGACGAGTCACGCAACCACGAGAAGCGGTAATCCCAATTGCGGATTCCGCCGATGTGCTCGGGCAGTGATGTCGTGGGCGCGGCGATAATGGCGCCCGTGGGCTCGTAGGTCAAAAGCTTGAGGGTGAGGGCGCTCCGCAGGACTTCGGCGCGATAAGGGCCTCGGTAGGAGCATAAATCGGCCCAGCCCGTCCAAAATTGGGTGGTCTTTTTCAGTAATTCTTCCGATTCTTCATGGGAGAACGACTTCCGAAGGGCGCTCTCATCTTCGGTGTAATCAAGGATAATCCAAGTTGTGTGACCGGGACTGAGCTTCAGGTCTCCTTCGGCGACGCCGTCATCACCCACGCGAAATCGCACGCCCTTTGAAAAGAGCGTCAGACGGCGGCTGGACCATGATGCCGTGATCCCGTCGAGGATTTCATCGAAACGGGCGTCGGCTCGGGCGTAATCGAAGGTGGGCCTGAATCTGATCCGCAGCTCCGGCCTGCCCGTCACGCCTTCCACCTTCCAGAGGATACGGAAGGGCGTCTTCACATCATCGCCTATGTGGACGGGTCTGCGGTGAAGCGCGGCCATGAATTGGGTAATGCGGATTTCAGCGCCCGCCATGGACAAAACGGATTGGAGTATATTTGTGTCACCCAGGTATTTTCTCGACACCGAGTAATCACCTTTCGGGACCGTCTCGAGAAAACCGCCTTTATTCGCATCAAGAATGCGGCAAAAAACCGCAGGGCTGTCGAATCGACCGGGGCAATACCAATCAATGGACCCCTTGCACGACACAAGGGCTGCAGTGTTACAGTCCCCGATGACTGCATAATCACTAATAGGGAGGTAGGTATCAGTCATGACGCGCAATTCTCCGGTAGTGTATGTGATGAGAAAAGGAGCGCTGGACGTGAGAAAGCTCTGCGGTGATTTACAGCGTCCTGGTATGCGCTAAATATCCAGATCCTTCACTTCAAGGGCATGGTGTTTGATGAACATGAAGCGCTTTTTCACATCCTTGCCCATAAGGGTGTCGAACACCATGTTCGCCGCAGATTCATCCGAGCCGTCAATCTTGAGGAGGCGGCGGGATTCCGGCGCCATGGTAGTCATCTTCAGGGTGTCCGCATCCATTTCTCCGAGGCCCTTGAAGCGCTGGATTTCCACGTGCTTGCCGTTCTTTGATTTTACGAACTTGTTCTTCTCGGCGTCGGAAAACACGTATTTGACTTCCGTTTTCTTACCCGAACCCGTTCGAATTCGATAGAGCGGCGGCATCGCCAGGTAAATATGGCCCTGACGGATCAAGTCCGGCAGAAAGCGATAGAAAAACGTCAGCAAGAGCGTGGCGATGTGATGACCGTCAACATCCGCATCCGTGTTGATGATGATTTTGCCGTAACGTAGCTTGGAATAATCGAAGGTCTTGCCCAACCCCGTGCCTATGCTTTGCACGAGACTCTGGATCTCTTTGTTGGCCTTGAGTTTGTCGGCCGATGCCTGTTCCACGTTGAGGATCTTACCTCGCAGCGGAAGTATGGCCTGGAAGCGGCGATCACGGGCCTGTTTCGATGATCCGCCCGCGCTGTCTCCTTCGACGATGAAGAGCTCTGTGGCCTGCAAAGATGTGGATGAGCAGTCCGCAAGTTTTCCCGGCAAGGTCAGGCGACGAGTTGCGGCCTTGCGTGTCACATCGTCCCGTGCGGCTCGGGAAGCGCTCCTGGCTTGAGCGGCCAAGAAGACGCGGTTCGCAATGGCCGTCCCCTGCGTGGGGTTCTGATGGAGCCACGTCTCGAAGGCCGTCTTGAACAAGGGCTCGATCTGCAAGGCCGTGGGACTGTTCAGGCGCTCTTTAGTCTGCCCCTGGAACTCCAGGTTTTCGTGCAGATACACGGAGACCACTGCCACGAGGCCTTCGCGAATATCCTCGGCCGTGATGTTCTTGACCCCCTTGGGGAGACCATTGCGTTTGTCCAGGTAGTTCCGCATGGCCTTGACGAGCCCGTTCTTAAACGCGTTCTCATGCGTGCCGCCCGCTGTGGTTGGTATCGAGTTCACAAAGGAGAGGATCTTCGAGGAACTGTCCTCCGTCCAACCCATGGCCACATCGAGCATGAGGTCATTTTCATGCTTGTACTCAAAGGGCTGGGCCTCGATAACTTTCTTCCCCTGCAAGAGCTTCTGGAGGAATTCCCCGACACCGCCGGGGTAGTAGAACATCTCCTCGGTTTGTTCGGCTTCATCGCACAAGAGCAGCTTGAGGCCGGCTATAACGAATGCCTTGGTCTCGAGACGTTCCCGGATGACGTCTTTTGAAAGCGTGGTGTCCTCGAAGATTTTAGGGTCGGGGTGAAACGTGATCTTTGTGCCCGATTCTTTCGTGCGACCTTTTTTCTTGAGATCGCCGAGGGGTTTGCCGCGACTGAACTCCTGCGTGTATACGGCGCCGTTTCGTTTGACCTCAACGGTCAAGCTGTCGGATAGAGCGTTCACTACAGCTGCGCCTACACCGTGAAGTCCGCCGGCCACCTTATAGGCGTCGTCATCGAACTTGCCGCCGGCGTGCAAGTTACACAGGATTGTTTCCACTGTGTTTTTGCCCGTCGTGGGGTGCTTGTCCACAGGGATGCCGCGACCGAAATCCTCAACGGAAACGGACCCATCAGTGTGTAAAATGACCCTGATCTCGGAACAATGGCCGTTCAGGGCCTCATCCACGCTGTTGTCCACGATTTCCCAAACAAGCTGATGCAGTCCCTCGGGACCCGTGCCGCCTATATACATGCCGGGTCGCACACGGACCGCCTCAAGCCCTTCTAATACTTGTATATCGTCAACTGTGTATGACTCGCTCATTCAGTGTTGTCCTTAACGACTGCGTAATGGTTCATCGAGGTTCCAATAACGACTTTGCGGCCTGTGATTCATTTTGCCGGCCACCGCCGGAGCCTTACTCCGAGTCACCGGTCATCCGCTTATCTACTCGTATGGCGTGTCGGATGCCCGATTTAGCTATGTTCTTACCGGCTGCGTCTCGATTGGATACGGGAATACCCTTTAGAGCCACGGCCTTGATGCGGTCCGCCTTGGTTGTGATGTGCAGCGTATCGCCACGCTCAACGGGGAGCATGGACACGATTTCCGCCTCGCCCTTGAGTTTCATCAAGCGAACTCCCAGACCCGGCCCGGAAAGTATGGGGATGTGCTCCATAGGGAATACGAGCGCATTCCCGTCGGTAGCGAGGACGCAGACGCGCTCTCTATCGTCCACCATGACGGCGACTATTTGGTCGTCGTCCTTTAAGACCGCAAGCCTGCGGCCTGCTTTCTTGGTGACTTCCCTGAGTACGGAATACTCGAACCTGAAACCTTGTCCCTTTTTCGTGGCGAGCACGGCGCGAAAGGGGATTGCCGGCAAGGCTTCGACGCAGTCGTCGTCATCGAAAAGCGCTTCTTGGTGAGCTTCTTCAGGCCATTGGGGCTGTGGACCGCACACTTTTACCGGCGCAAGAACAGGATCAGGGGCGATGACGGATACCACACATTCGCCGTCCGCGAAGTTAAACAGATTGCTCAAGGGTTCACCGAACCCCGTTGTGAGCGGCACATCGAGCGCCTTTACGACGTAGAGCTTCCCTAAATTGGTGATGAGGGCCACCGGCCTCCCGGTGTTGACCCGAACCCATGCTAAAAGATCATCATCATCACGGAATTTTAAAGCGGAAGGATCGTCGATTTCCGACTTAATTCTCTTGATCCACCCTTGCACGGAGACGATAACGGAGGTGTCCTCATGATCCACGAATTGATCGGGATCGAACTCGATCACAGCGGCCGATTCCTTGACTATGCGGGTGCGCCGATCGTCACCAAACGTATCGGAGATGTTCGCGAACTCACGATCTATGATGCGCCACAATCGCTTGGGGCCGGCGAGATCTTTCTTGATCCCTTCCGCTTCCTTGCGTTTCGCCTTCAGTTCACTCAAGAGCTTGCCTATCTCAAGGCCCACGAGCCGGTAAAGCCTCATCTCGAGGATGGCGTCCGCTTGAATCTTGTCGAGCTTAAATTGGGTCATGAGACCTGTTTCGGCGTCGGCCCTGCTTCTTGCCTCACGAATTATCTTGATGGCGAGATCAATGTCAACGAAGAGGATTTCAAAGCCTTCCAAGAGATGGATGCGTTTCGTCAGTTCGTCGAGCCGGTGTTCCAGGCGCATGACCGTGATTTCATACCTGAAATCCAGGAAATGCCGGATGATCTTGTTGAGGCTCAAGCGATCCGGGACGCCTTCGCCAGTAACCGCGATGAAGTTGATGGGGAAGTTGATTTGGAAATCCGTATTCTTGTAAAGGTATGCCCCGACCACTTCGGGATTGACGTCTGCGCCGCGCAATTCCAATACGACGCGAATGTCTTTGGCGCTCTCGTCGCGAATATCCACAACTTGCTTGAATTTTTTGTCGCGTATGAGGGAGGCGATGCGCTCAATGAGACGAGCTTTGTTCACCGTATACGGCAGCGAAGTGAGAATGAGATTCGTGCGCCCGCGGCCGACGCTTTCCACTGTGAAGGAACCCCGTACTCGCACGGAACCGTGGCCCGTGCTGTAGATCTCCCGGAGGTGATCCAGCGATTCCACAAGCTCGGCGCCCGTAGGGAAATCAGGGCCTTTGATGTGCTGAAGAAGTTCCGGCACGTCGATCTCAGGATTGGCTATGGAAGCCCTGCACGCGGCCATGACCTCTCGGAGGTTATGCGGGGGAAAGGAACAACTCATGCCCACCGCTATGCCCGAAGAGCCGTTCAGGAGCAAATTGGGGACCGCCGCCGGCATGACCATCGGTTCTTCACCCGTGCCGTCATAGGTGGGGCGAAAGACGGTCGTACCCTGATCTATTTCACGGAGGAGCAAACCTGCGAAGGCGCTGAGCTTTGTCTCGGTGTAGCGCATGGCCGCCGGAGAATCGCCGTCAATTGAGCCGAAATTGCCCGAGCCCTCGATGAGTGGATACCGCAGGCTGAAGTCCTGAGCCATTCGCACAAGGGCGTCATACGCGGCTTGATCGCCGTGGGGATGGAACTTACCGATAACCTCACCCACCACGGCCGCGGATTTGCGCATCCGGGCGGCGTCGCCCAAGCGCATCCCGTGCATGGCGTAGAGGATGCGACGATGCACCGGCTTCAGGCCGTCGCGAACATCGGGCAAGGCCCTTGCCACGATTGTGGAAAGAGCGTACGCCAAGTAACGCTTCTCCACCTCTTCATGGAGGATCGTTAGTTCCTCGTTATTGGATATATCGGTTGGTCTGGCCACGCCGGTTCATCCTCCGGTAGTCCGCTACACGTTGGTTTCCTATTTTTACGGCTTGTTCCCTTCGATCCGGGAGCACAGTAACATACGAGGGGGAAAGAATATCAAGTACAAAATGGAAAAAGTTTGTTCTCTTGCTCTCAAGTCTTTTCATATCAATTTCCGACCAAAAAGCAATATTGGAGACAACATTCCGGCAAGAATGACTCTCTTGAAGCCCTTTGTGTTTATTCGAGCGATAAGGCGTAAAAACGACTTGCGGCGATGTAGCGCAGAATCTCCATTCCTAACCCTACGCATAACGACGTGCGTGCCGCAAATACGGCTCTCATTCCGGCGTGCCGGCATTCTATCAGTCTTACTTTCCGCACCATTTTTCGAGAGTGTTGGTTGAATTTTGGGAGGTCAAAAAAGAGCGCGATAAAAGAGTCAATTTCCGGCAAAATAAGCATCTCAGAGAGGTGTGTCATAAGCGTAATGCCGGAAATACCGTCATATTCGAACGTGAGTTTTTTTACCTATTGCGGCCGCTTTTGTCAAGAAGATCGGGGAATCTGAGGAAGTTGATCGCTTATGCGGCATGCATGGCGACGTGTGTCCGGGAGTTGTAGTGAGTGCGATGATTCTTGACACTCTTTCGGGTCGCAGCCCGTTGTATCGGTTTGAGCGATTCTGCTCGGATCTGGACATGGAGTTGCTTTGCGCGGACGAGTTGAGCCGGCCAAACTCAATGACGATGCGGTTGGACGAGTCCTACTTCGCATATTCGAGGTGGGAACCGGGTAAATTTTCACCGCTATGGGTCTGAAAGTTCACGAAATCTTCAACCTGAACACCTCCCACGTACATCACGATACCACGAGTATTACCGTGTACGGCGATTATGATGGTGATCCGGGCCGGCCCTGGGACTCATTCTCGTGCTTTCATTTCTTGTGTGGCGACTCATGGAGAGAACAATGAGGGTGTCGCTCAAGGAAACGGGAACTACCATTATGGGGTGGGATAAGAAGCAGACATCTCGCCCGACATCGTTCATGATGACGACATACTGTTCTTCGGTACTGGTGCTCCAAACTGCCGGAGGAAAAATGTTGGGAAAGCCTCTCGATTCAATCCAGTTGAAGTATTCGGCACTACTAAAGCTATCTCCTGCTACATTCTACGCGCTCGACGCAGGGTTCAGCGATAAAGCCGTTTTACTCTCAACATCCGGACCATCGGGATAGGAAAAATGCCCCTGACCGACACGTCATCTACAAAAACGGTAAACATCCGGGCCGGCGCACACTCAAGTTTCGATCAACGGGAGCATTGCGCCAACTTATTGCCGAATAATGACCCATTACGGGCTGATATGAGAAAATAGCTACACTTCAGACAGGAACATCACGGACAAACGACGGGAAGCCATCATTTCATGACTCCACGGCAAAAAATGACCCATCTGTTATAATAATACGAATGCGCAATAAAAGAAGTAATATTGGAGAGAACCTTCTTGAAAGAAGTTTCTCCCCAAACCCCTCTCCAAGAACTTTCAAAATAGCCGCAAGTGCCTTTTCTCAAGGAGAAAAAGCCACTTGCGGTGCATTTGAACATTCTTTCATAGCAGTTAGGGAAACCTGCTCTTATAAAAATTTTGTTCACCTATATTCCTCGTTTGAAAGCACATTGGTATAAGTGCGCGGAACAGGAATTATGCCGTCG
>JBBRBO010000111.1:0-14464 GCA_038205805.1 Desulfomonilales bacterium | reverse complement strand
CCTGAACGCCTGTGATCCCGGCTTGCCGACTTCGGGATCGGCATGTGAGCCGAAATGCACGGGCGGGGCCGGCCTCACGGGAATACGGAACCTATTCTTTACAGGTGGTGGGATGCGCATCTTTGACCCTGATATCGCTCTCTTGCCTTCCGCTACGTGGCCGCAGTTCTACAATGACGGTTTTAAGCGTGCGCTCACCAACCCATTTTTCTTGGCGTTGGATGTTGAGACCGGACAAAACGCCTTCCGGTATGTGTGGCCGGATGTGTTTAGCGCTGCGCAATCGCTTTTCCCGGACAAGTATCGAGATTGTGACAGTACCGGGAAAAATTGCGGCATAAAGATTCCCTATTCGATGTCGGATCCTATGGTTTTGGATATTTGGGATAGGTCGAATAACGCCATAGGCCAAGACGGTTACGCGGACTATATTTATGTCGGCGATATGAATGGTATCTTTTACGGCCTCAAGATGAACTTTAACCCAACCGGCAGCGCAGACGGAGACACCGGTTTTTACATTGACCTGTGGCAGACGAAGCCTATTCCTGAGAACGCCACGACCACCAAAGACCGCGCCTCCAACTTGTATCGTGGAGATCGGCAACCGCTGACTTCCCAGGCTACCGCGTCACTGGAGCGCAAGACTACTGGGTCCCAAGGTTTGCGCGTTATCGTAGCCGCTGGTAAGCACGAAGACGTTGACGGCGATCACACGGACACCAATGAAGTAGCACGTATGTCCCTCTACAATTTGCGAGACGACATATACCTGCCCACGTGGACTGGTTTTGTGGCCCCCTCGGGTGCTACGATGATCTCGGGGACGTGCCCCAATACCAAGGATAAAATACACTACAAGGTGAGGGCAAACTGCCCGAGTAATGTTTACAGGTGCAACGGGACGAGCGCGGATGCCGGGTGTAGTTATAACACGACCCTCACTACTGGGGTTGACACCGACGCGAAACCGGTCACCTCGACCAACGCCCAGTCCGGATGTAGATGGGCCGTTCCGACTTCGAATGGAGTGCTTAACGCCGACTGCTGTGAGACCAATTGCGCTGCAACAAACCCCCAACCCTGCTGGAAGTGCATTTATGACTTGCAGGAAACAGGGGAAAAGATGATAAACAAGCCCCTCCTCGCCGGAGGTATAGTGTTTTTCACAAGCTTTAAACCGCTTTCCGCAGAAACGGATGTTTGTCAGGCCGGTGGAAGTGGTTACCTCTACGCGTTTGATTATATGTGTGAAGCCTTCCCCGCCGGTTTTAATCCTATTGTGGAGACAACGGTAGGCATGGTTACCCTCCCGGCTACAACCGGTAATACAGAGAATGCCGCCATCTACGGCGTGCGTATGGACTTAGGTCTTGGTGTGCCCAGCCTGCCGGTATTGGATTCAACAGGAAATTTCATTATCGTGCAGACGAGCACGGGCGCCATCAAGCGTATCGGAGTGAAAATGCTGAGGCCGCCCACGCAGGTGAGAGGTTGGCGAGAAAGACAAGGTTAAGGAGAAAAAGGCGCCGTCCTCCATGGATTACTACCGGCTCTGGCGACGGGATACTTCGTTATTTGAGCGGCCTAATGCCTCTTTTGAGGAGATGATAGTGAGCACATCCAAGGGATTCACCCTGGTCGAAATGATGGTAGTGTTGGCCTTGATGGCCTTATTGGCTACGACTACCCTCATTTACGGTAGTAGATGGCGAAATGATTACAAGTTCAGGGCTTTTCACAACAACATTGAGGCTGGGATTAAGGCAGTGCGCATGAAAGCTGTTGCAGCAGGCCGTAATTCCGTGCTTATCGTGACCGACGCATACGTGAATAATTCGTGCGTCGTCATACCGTCCGTCAAGTTCAGCGCCGACTACAGCCTGTTTCCGTGCACCGCACAGAGCGGCGTCTCCTTACCTTTCGGCGGTGTCGCCGCGAGCATTACCTCTTCGGATGTTTGGTATTATTTTCTCTATAACCCGAAGGTTTATAGCTTCACTCCCGCTTCGACATACTTGGGATTCAACGGCCGCGGCACTCCGATATATTTTGCCTCACAGTCACTGAGAATAACGTCACCGGCCTTGAAGAAAACGGTCACAATCACCATCACCCCCTTGGGCAAAACGGAAACCCATTTCTGAGGGGACAACAGATAACCTGCACGACGTGGAGATGGATAATGACTGCGGAATATCGAGAAAAGGGTTTTAGTCTCATTGAACTGCTTGTGGCCATAACTCTCTTAACAATTGGGATGCTGGCCGTCGGCTCCATGCTGCAAATCTCCAGTGGGCATTTCAGAAAATCCGCCCAAGACAGGGCAGGAGAGGCCGTAGCTATGGAAATAATGGAAGCGCTGAAAGTGAAGGCGGAGAATACGCCGGGGAAGTTTGCAAAGCTTGCAGACCTCGTTGCAGCTATTAACCTAGAAAAGGTAGAAAAGTTAATTCCGGGATCGACTACTCGCTATCAGTATAAGGGCGCTTCTTCTACGCTAAGTGGTGGACTCGGTGAAGGACAGGGGTTTGTCTACGAGTGGAGCGTACAGGACAAAGGTACCTCCTGGCCTAACAACACGGCGCAGTTGACCGTCACCGTAGGATGGAACAATTGCTCGGGGGCTGATCCAAATAGTTGTCACTATACGTCACAAAGATCAACTATTATCTTGTACAAGCCCGACCCAAAGTGATCCGGAGGAGACGTGAGAAACGCAAAGGGTTTTACCGTAATTGAAATGATGGTGGGGAGTTTCATACTCCTGATCGTTATTCTTATTACCACGTCCTTTTTTCGGGCGCAAAGTCAGTATAGTGGTGAGTTGATGAAAGATACCGGGGTTCGCGAATCCGTAGGCATAGCCACGACCATGATACGGCGAGATATTATGCAAGCGGGCCAAGGCCTAGCGGAAAAACAACAACTGAGCTTGTGGCCGGACGCTTATTCCGGCGATCTTTTCCATCGTTTGCGTTTAGCCTGCGGGTACTATCTCACGTACTATGTGCCTGGATCACCTTTAACGCCCCCCACAGCCCCCACACCGCCGATTCCTCCAATCCCCCAGGTACCGCCTTATAATCCGTTCCAAGACCGGTGGTTCCAAAATGTAGGTTCGTTTACACTGCCGTATGTCCGACCCGAAGATGTGCATGGAATTTTAACATTTGTTAAGAGTCCACCCACACGGTCTTTTATTCCTGTTTCCGGCGCTTATGACGTGTCAAACGGGTACACTACATTTACAGTGAACGGCTCTGCGGGTACTACGCCGTTTGTCCCTGTTATCACCTATGCGCTTGTGGATCCGGATACGCTTACCGATCAGCCTCCTTACTCTGGAAGCGGAAGCGAATACCTTGAACTGAGGCGAAACGGCCTCACGCTCATGGGCGGACGAAAAGATTCTACCGTGCGCTTGCAGGATTTCGGCGTACGCTTACAGTTCGTGGATCTCTCAGGAAATGATGTATGGATTCCTTCCACAACCAGCGGCACGGATATAAACGTACAGTCGTTTGAAAATCTCAAAGGCGTTGAAATTCAACTCAAGTATCAGACCCTGAGGTCCGGCCAAGATCGAACTAAAGCCTACAACTGGCGGACTCAGCTGTTCAAAATAGTAACCGTGGTGCCACGGAATGTTTTTTGGGCGAATACCCAGTAAATATCACGTAAATAAATTCTATATTTTGCCGACGAAGAGGAGTACGAGCCGTAATGGCGCCGTAACGGAAACACGTAGAATGATTGGGAAGTTATTGATCAGCTGGAGGAGGTCTTTTCATGAGGAATGAGCGCGGGAACGTAATAGCCCTGGTATTACTTATCCTGTCCGTCGTGAGCCTGATAGGCGCCGGGACAATGCTTATGTCCAAGTACGACATGAAGTTCAGTTCCGCATTCACGAGTTACGATAAAGGGTTCAATCTTGCCGATGGGGCGGCCTTAGCGGCCTATAGGCGTTTACAAACAATGCCATCCGGTTCTGCGCCAACGCGAAATTTTACAGGTAAAAAGGACCTTCCTCCGTCATCCAGCCCGGAAAGTACGGAAAGTACGGTAAGTTATGTTATCGGTAAGGGAAAGGTCGATAGCACTTTACTTTTTATGAACTATACAACTGACCCCAACTACATACCACCGGGGGAAGAATCGGGTACGGGTACTACAGTAAACTATTGGCTTGGCACAGGTAGTACGGCGGCATCAAATAAGAGTTTTGTATCCAACGTGGAAGTCACGCTTTCCAAAATCGAAAGAGGTAATTAGGGGGCTTACCGAATTACCCATGTGAGGTATAGCAAAGTCACCGCTTTAAAACCGCAGCAGCTCCATTACAAGCGCTCTTCACGAACCGCCCACGCCGGCGGTATTACTTTCCTGTAATCAAGACAATCTTGCCGCAAGCCGTCTTTTCCGTGAGATACCGATGTGCGGCCGGGGCTTCGTCGAGACGGAATTCCCTATCTATAACCGGGTGTAAGGCCCCGGAATTCAGCCCCTCAGCCAATGCGGCGTGTATATCCGCAAGCTCAGTCTCACTCGCATTGAAGAGCAACACCCCACGAACCGAGGCGTCTCGTGTCATGAGATCCCGTGGGTCTATCTCCACCGTTCCTCTGCTGCCTATGACGACGACGCGGCCCTGTTCGGCAAGCGCCTTCAAGTCATCGGCCAAGTTGACGTTGGCCGCCATTTCTATGATGAGGTTGAGACCTCCGTCATTCCAGGAGCGCGCCTGATCCAGGTGATTGGGGTCGTGGTGATTCACGGCGTAGTCGGCGCCTTGCTCAAGAACCAGATTGATTCCCGCGTCGGTTCCGGCTGTGCCTATGACCCGCAATCCTGCGGCTCGTGCCAACTGAACGGCGGCAATCCCTACACCGCCCGTGGCCCCGTGGATGAGCGCGGTTTCACCCTGTTTCGCCTTTCCGCGATGGAACAAAGCCCGGTAAGCGACACCGTACGGCACACCAATGGCCGCCCCTTGCTGAAACGTCACGTGCTCCGGCAGAGGCCACGCCTGATCCTCTCGGCAGATAAGCTGTTCAGCGTATGAACCGGTGGATGTGCCGTAGACGTAGACCCTGTCGCCCGGTTTGTGGTTTTTTACGTCATTGCCGATGGTTATCACTACTCCGGCGGCGTCGGTCCCCGGAGTGTAGGGCAGCTCCGGGAGCTTTCCGTATACCCCGGACCGGATGTAGGTTTCTACAGGGTTAACGCCCACGGCCTTAACCTGGACCAAGATCTCACTGGGTCCCACTTGTGGGGTAGGGAGGTCTTCGGATCGCAGAACCTCGGGATCTCCGAATTCGTGAACTCGTATGGCTTTCATACGCGCCTCTGTAATACCTTGAAATCGTGATATGTATGGTGATTCTTTAGTTCATTATTATGCGCTATAAAGAAGAACAAAAGAGAATCTGCTTGCGAATCGATGTTTTCCTTGACAAGAGAACAAATGTTTTCTATTCTATAGATATACGGCGCCTTCAAGGAGACTTGTGGAATGGTGCAAGCCATTGGATCACTCCAGCTAAAGGCTCTGTTCAATATCGTGTAACACTATCGTCTTCGGATAACCGTTCACGGGGTGTGGACCTGTTTCAAACTCTGTGAATTATTACGATAAACGCTCCCATGGAGAATCACAAGGGAGAAAGAGAATGGTCACACATCGTCAGCAGGAAATTCTGGAATACATGGCGGCTTACCTTACGAGGGAAGGTTTTCCTCCCACTATCCGTGAGATATGCGCCGCTTTGGGCTTATCGTCCCCCGGTAGTTTGATGAAGCACCTACAAACGCTGGAAAAGGAAGGGCTCATCACGAAGAGCCTGGGGAAGAAACGCGCCTGGAAGCTGATCCTCAACAAGCCGGCCGGAAGTTCCATACCGCTGCTGGGTAGGATTGCCGCGGGCAAGCCAATTTTATCCGATCAGAACAATGACGAAAGCCTGCCTGTGGATCCTCTGCTGTTCGGCTCAACAGAGGTGTTTGCTCTCAATGTGAAGGGCGATTCCATGATTGAGGCCCATATACGTGATGGTGATCTCGCAATTATTCGGCCGCAAAATTACGCCCAAAACGGGGAAATCGTTGCAGTGCAAATTGAAGATTTGGAAACCGAAGCGACACTCAAGCTCTTTTTTCACGAAGAGCACAGTATCGAGCTACGACCCGCAAACGCAAATTACAAGCCCCGTAAATTTACGGGTAAAGAGCAAGAGCGAATCAAGATACTAGGCAAACTCGTAGGAGTTATTCGGCCTAAGCCGTAGAGCCGGTTCTCAATACCCCGGCAATTTGTTTTTCACATAATCCAATTCAATAACCATAGAAAGTCAATTGCATAGTCTTTTGGGACTTGAAGAGAAGTCCCAAGGGACACGTATGTACAGAGCTAACCGTTCACCAGTGCCACTGCCGCCACTTGGAATTACGTATGGATTTCGTTCACCTTGAAACACAAAGCGCTTACTCTTTTTTGTGGGGCTCCTTTACTCCCGAGGAATTGGCGCTCAAGGCAAAAGAGTTCGGCCATCGGGCGGTGGCTCTCACGGATTCCGGTTTGTATGGAGCGCCTCGATTCTACAAGGCCGCTCTCAACAGTGGAATTCAGCCGATTTTGGGCGCCAAAGTTCCCATTTGGGATGGTTCCAAGATTACTCTTTTGGTAACGGATTTCCAAAGCTACGGTAATCTCTGTCGCCTTTTGAGCGTCGTCTACGGCCGGGGCATTCTTCCTAAGTATCCGATAACACAAAGGGACTTAGCGGCTTTATCCCGAGGATTAATCTGCCTCGTTGGGGGTCATGATTCAAGAATTCACCGGCTTTTCCATGAGAACCGAATTCATGAGGCTATTTACTGTCTTGAAGAGATAAAAGCTGCAATCCGCAATCCGGATTTTCTTTTTCTTGCGCTTCAAAATCATGCGTCAACCCCCGAGGATTTCAGGCGATGTCTTTGCGTAATAGATGCGGCTTACCATGCGGCCAAGAGCATTGGGGTGAAGACTGTCGCAACGAATGCCGTGGTTTTCCTTAATCCTGAGGATTATGAAATTCACCAAACCTTGGTTGCGGTTCAGCAAAAACATCATCATCGAAAGGTTACGCCGGTTCCCAATGATCGTTTTTACTTTACCGATGGAGCCGAAATGGTTAGGCGCATTCCTTATCCGGAAGCCGTCGAGAACACCTTGATCATTGCGGAAAGATGCGCGGGTTTCACCTTACCCGTAGGGCGACTTCATCCTCCGGTTTTTCAAGATCCCGTAATTGCCGCCCGAAAGCTCACTTCTCTGAGTTACAGGGAAGCGGCGGTGTATTGCCGGCCCATGACCTTCTCTTACGTGAAGCGCCTCGACGAAGAGCTGGAGATAATCAATCGGCGAAGATTGGCGGATTTTTTTCTCCTTGTACGGCAAGTGATTGAATTCACAAGAGAGAAAAATATTCGTCACAGTATTCTGGGCTCCGCCGCCGGCAGTCTCGTGGTGTATCTCCTTTTGGGAGGAGTTGATCCCGTGGCTCATAATCTTCTCTTTGAGCGATTTATTAATAACGGCCGCGGTGATTTACCCGACATTGACATCGACTTCGATTCCGAGCGCCGGGATGAAGTCATTCGTCACATCATGGAGCTGTTTCCCGAGCAGACGGCTATGGTGGCTACCATACATTCCTTACGTGCCCGTAGCGCTGTAAGGCTCACCGCTCGGGCTTTGGGGTATTCGTTAGCGGAGATAGATAAGCTGGCTTCGTGTTTGCCGTGGTCCCTACGAGGGCGGGATCTTCTCGGCGCCCTAGAGACACTGCCGGAACTGAAGAACTCTCCAATCAAATACGAACGGCGCCTCATGGAAGTGGCCGGAAAGATGACGGGATTGCCTTTTCAAAGCTCTGTTCATCTTGGAGGGGTCATTATCGCTCCCGGAAACATAACGGACTGGACGCCCGTGAGTTTATCTCCAAAAGGATTTCCCGTAGGTCAATTAGATAAGGATGATGTGGAGACTCTGGGATTGCTGAAGCTCGATATTTTGGGATTGCGCATGCACACCGCCATTCGTAAAGCCCTTGATATTTTGGCGGCTCAAGGTGTGTTGTTGGAACCGGCGCGAATCCCGCTCACGGATCGTAAAACATACGCCATTCTCAAGAGCGGCGAGAGTCTAGGTGTGTTTCAGTTGGAATCTCCAGGCCAACGAAATCTCTTAGGCAGGCTTCAGCCACGCATCTTCAGTGATATTATTGCGGAAATATCGCTCTTCAGACCCGGCCCCGTGGAAGGAAACATGGTCGAGACGTACGTGCGCCGCCGCAATGAGGAAGAGCCTGTGGAAATCCTACATAGCGTGTTGAGTCCCGTATTGGATGAAACGTACGGGATCATCCTTTTTCAAGAGCAAGTCTTACGGGTGGCCCATGTATTCGCCGGCTTAACGTATTCCGAAGCCGACGCTTTTCGTCGAGCCATGACCAAGGAACGCAAAGGCGGCAAAATGGAATCGCTCAAGAACAGATTCATCCAAGGGGCCTTGGAAAAGGGTCATAGCCCGGAACTTGCCGAAAAAGTCTTTGCTCAAGTGGGGGCGTTTGCCTCATATGGATTTTGTAAAGCCCATGCGGCCTCCTTTGCGCATATTTGCTATCAAAGCGCGTACTTGAAGGCGCATCATTCACAGGCTTTCTACTTGGGGCTTTTGAACGCGGGACATGTGGGATCTTATCCGCCTTCGGTCATCTTAAATGAGGCTCGCAGGCGAGGCGTCTCCGTATATGGACCCCATATCAATATGAGCGGATTCGAATATTCCGTTGACGGATCAGGAATCAGGGTTCCTTTGAACGTGATATACGCCATCGGGCCGGCATTTGCTCGAAAGATTGTCCGAGACCGCCTTTATTGGGGACCTTTCCAATCCCTGTGTGATTTTACGGAGCGAATTTCGCCTCCTCCTCGCATTCTACAATTCCTGAATTTGGCCGGCGCCTTGAAAGGACTGCCCGATCAGTGGGAATTAACCCAGGAGGTTTACTATGCTTGAAACATACGATCCCATGATTAATGTGTGGAACGAAGCCGCTTCTATGAACGTATTTTGTAAAAATCATCCTTTAGAAGGATTGCGATCACAACTTACGCAGCAGGGAATCATCACATCAAAGGAATTGAAAAGATTAAAAACCGGGGCCAAGGTCAGAGTCACAGGTATTCTTGTTATTGTTCATACGCCTCCAACAAAATCTGGAAAACGGGTGATCTTTATCACAATGGAAGATGAAATGGGCCTCATTGATGTGGTTGTTTTCCCAAAAGCTCAGGTATATTACGCGGAAGCCATTTTCAAGAGTGAGGCGCTTACCGTGGAAGGTAGGCTGCATCGCCAAGGAAAAAGGGGGTTGTCCGCGTCCGTCATTATGGATCGGCTTATAATGCCCTGGACGGGTAAGCTTTTAGCTCTGACTGATGTTCCTGTAGAAAGCGCATAAGGGTGTAGCGCTATGCGATTAGGAGGATGATGGTATTATAGAGACTATTTGAAAGAGACGCCTGCCGACACCGGCTTGGGATTTTAATGCCGGGTGAAAAATACCTAATGCCGTGCATACGGCAATCTGGTGGGTGTTGAGTCGGGGTAGCCGAAGGAATTCCATATTCTTGACCGAGTATCGCAAAAAGACCGTCGTGACATTGTGCGGAGCGCGTCGGGAAATCGAAGTTTGTCGGTGGACTCCCCGGCTACTTCCTCAAAGCGATTCGGCTTTCCGAAGGATTTTAAGGGCCAACATGGCGATCAAAACGTGTGCCGTAGTGCGCGATGTTTTCGGGACGTAAACCGGTCTGACTTCCAAAAATCCGTTCTTTAAGGAACGAATATCACGTTCGGCTGTTGGAGTGAACAATAACGCTAAAAAAGAGGGACCTTTGTCCTAAAAAGATCCCCACATTGCCTATTCCGCAAAGCGACGAGCGAGTTATTTCATTAAATTAAGACGCACCGCCTGGTTAAGAACTGCGTAAGGGCCGTTCTCCGCTTCTTTGCGTTCCGCCACTCCGACCTTCTCTTTTATAATGGCGGCTACTTTGCTGGCGTCCACCGAAATCATACGTACACAACCATGAGACTGATTGCGGCCGATGCTGCGTGGAGCGTTTGTACCGTGAAATCTGTAGCCGTAGTCGTCCAGCTGCACTGGACCCGTTATCAGATCCTCCAGTTCAGGGGGGCTTTGTTGCTTTTTGCCGCGCAAGGGACGTTTCTTGAGCAATGGAGCCATAGTGCCGCCATAAACTTTTTGGCTCGGTGAATCACCCGCCGCCCAAGCACGATCTTTAGGCGGAATCCACCACGGCTTGTCATCGTAAATATGTGTGACGTAGTATGTGCCTATCGGGGTTGGAAACTCAGATGATCCGAGACCAATTTTGCACTGATACAGAATCTGCCTCTTGCCCTGAGAATTCTCTATGAGCTTGAACGTATGGTCCGCATGGCTCACTTCAATTTCCACGAAGGCGGCAGAGTTGTCAATCGTGGCATTTAGGTTGACCACTTCGTCCATAGTGTCCGAAGGGCGCAAACTGCTATGCATCTGACGTGACACCGATTGCTCTGTAGCGCTCATTGCCTGAGAAGGGGCGGGCGCGGCGCCACCCTTGGGCCGCTTCTTTGTCTGCGCCGCCAGTTGCATATGGTTTGCAGGTTGGGAAAGTTGCTCGGACGCCTGAGGAGAATAGGATGGAACGGCAAAAGCTCCTGTTGAAAACAACAGGTATACACATAGAGCCATACCCAGTCGAATAAAAGAACAGCGAAACATGATTGATCTCTCACAGTTCTCAACATAATTTTGAACACAGGTGTAAGGTATATTTAGCACTTATCACCTCAAAGATCAATAATAAAAGCGGTTAGAAGGTAACCCTTCAGTTACGTGCGGCATATTTTCTGAATTTACATTTTTTGCTAGCGATATAGCAGATAATATTATATGAGGAATTGTGCTGAATTAGAGCTGGAGTTTCCTCGTGGCGATAAACAATTGTCCTCTATTAGTTTGCCACCTCAGGTACGCAAATCCCAGATGAACCGAAAATTATAATGAGGCTTACTACCATGTAAGTTTCGCTTTAGAATGCAGCACTGTCAGCCGCAAAAAGGCTCCTTCTATGCAAATTGTACCCTTATGACAGTCGTGGTACGCCTACGAGCGCGTATGGATAGCGGTGGGTCGCATTCAGGCGACGAAGAGAAGATGTATTGGTATGAAGAGCGCTCCCTTACATAATTAGCAACAGGAGTAGATAAGTGGGGGATGTCAGGATCGTCGCAGGTGGGTCCCCGCGGGCGTCGGTTCCCTCGGCCACGTGGCGTATATGAACCGGCGCCTTCGCAAGCGTCGATGGGCCTACTGGCATGGAACCTGTTCACCGGATAGATGCCACTGGCAGCCCGGTGAACATTTCTTCAGATGCCGTCGAAGGGAGCGCGCTCACGTGAAGATACTCGGCAAGACAATCTAAGGCAAAACCGCAGCGGCCTTATTCAGCTTGCGAGCAGTAAGCGCTATCCAGATATAGGACCACCCGTTGAGGATGAGATCTATCGCGATGAATAAACCAATTACCACGAGCCCTGAATACGGCCATTTCATGAGAATTAGTCCTCCCAAAACTATCGACAGGAGACCCCCTAAAGCAGGCATGATCCAATTTCCTGTAGCTCTCATTTGCAAGGCCATTATCACGCGGATTAGACCAACACCTACGAATACGGCAGCCAAAATCTTTGTCAGGAGCACTGTAGCCGTCACAGGCTGCTGAATTACGAAGATACCGCCCACCACATAGAGCACTGCGATCAATATGTGAAACATCATGCCCTTCCAGCCTTGAAACTTAAGGGCCTCAAGAAATTGCGCTATTCCGCCGACAATCATGAGCGCTCCGAAAAATAAGGCGCCGGCCACTGAGAAAGCCACAAGTCTTCCTAAGCCCGCTATACCCAAGCCAATGAACAGAATTCCCAAAATGAGAAGCCATAACCAATTCTTTCCATGTTCCCCAAATAGAGCCTCAGAGGATTCTTTCTCGGCCATGATTCCATCTCCCTTCCTGCTTGCTTAGCCATTTGTCACGAAAGGACAAATGGAAATTTGATGCGAAATATTGGGGCTATGCGTCCTCGGCCGTGGCGGGAATAAGACTGCCTATCGTAATGGGAGGGCGCAGCCTAGTCATAGTGTAACGACATGTTTGAGCCGAAGAGAACGGATCAGCTACGGACACGATTGTTCCCGTCATCGGGAATGAGAACAATCGAACCGTAGCGTAAAGCTTTCTTTGACTAGCTCTGAAGATATATCGAGTTCACGTCGATTGTGGAGCGCTTCCCCAGATCCTGGTAATTCGAGTCAAGCCACTGGGTAGTGGCCGAGTACCCAATATCGTGTAAGTGCTCCAGGAAGGCCCATTCCGTATTGAATTTGCTGGATACACCGAGCGGCTTAAGGGCAGCGTCAGCGTTTATTCGATGGAAAAGCACATCTTTGTAACGGGCATTCTCTAGGTTCCCCATCTCTATCTGTGTCTTCAATAGAGCGATAGACCGAATATCCTTCATTAGGCTGGCGTTGCAGGTTATCTCGTTTAGACGATTAAGGATTTCTTGTGCGCTTCGGGGAATCTCCTCACGTTCGAGGGGGTTTATCTGAACGATGACGATGTCGGGCGATTCGCATTCTTCGACTAACGGAAACAGCGATGGGTTACCCATGTACCCGCCATCCCAGTAAGCTTCTCCGTCTATTTCCACGGCACGAAACACATTTGGTAAGCAAGCTGAGGCCATGAGCATATCCACAGTCATTTCGGGCCTGCGGAAAATCTTCAGCTTACCGGTCCGAACATTGGTGGCTGCGACAAACAGCTTTATGCCTTCTGCGTGTCGGACATGTTCAAAATCTATGAGGCTCGCTATGAGGCCACGCACAGGGTTAAGATCAAAAGGGTTGAGCTGATAGGGTGAAACGAATCGTGAGACGAGATCACCCATCACATAAGCCGGCGACATGTCGAGTGTCCATCGCCCGAACAAGCGATCCAGTATTGTACGTTGTATCGGGGAGTACGAGCCTGCAGCGCTGATTTTGGACCAAAAATCACGGAGAGCTTTTCGTGCGCCTTCTTTTCCCCCTCGGTCCAGGCCATCAGCCACCACGACAGCGTTCATAGCTCCTGCGCTGGTGCCGCAAATGCCCTCTATTTGCACGCGGTCATCTTCCAGGAGACGATCCACCACGCCCCATGTAAACGCACCGTGGGCGCCGCCGCCCTGAAGGGCAAGCTCGATCAATTTGGGTTGAGCCACGTAGTCCTCCGTGCGCAATCCGCTATTCCTCGAGGTAAGGGGGCGCGCTTTTTTCAAGTAAGTGGGCTCATGGACACGGCTCCGCACTCGGTGAAGACCTGAGGAAACCTATCTCCACTCAGCGCCGGCTCGTCATGAAGTCAGTCAGCGGCGCTACGCTACTCTCGATCACCGCTTGCTATGGTGTCACCGAGCTTATGGCCGCCTGAAGTTTGGTCTCATTTTCATGAGACAGAGAGGTCTTGAGAACCTTCCCCCCGGTGCCTTTGAGCTCCTCGAGCACCTTATCCGCGGTGGCGCGTCTAACGAGCACGAACAGAGCCGAACTCTTCGGATGCAGGCTCTCGGCCAATTCCTTCATGAACTTGTCGTCTATACCGATGTCCGTAAGGGCGCCGGATACCGCTCCTGCGGTAGCTCCCACAGCTAAACCGAGTAATGGATTGAGAAAAATGAGTCCAATGAGGGTGCCCCAAAATCCTCCGCCGGCGGCCCCTGCCGCAGTAAGATTAACGGCCTGGTGAAGCTTAATCTTTCCCTTTTCGTTTTTTTCCGCCACCACGGCGTCTTCCAAATCGATGAGGTATTCCTTCTGCATTTTCCATAGCATTAGCCGCACTTCTTCAGCCTTAAACTGATCGTCGTAGCCTATAACAACTAAATCACTCATAGTCCGTGTCCCCTTGTGGTCAAGAATATGCGCTTGAGCGCCCCTGTTCCAATCGAAACATAAAAGTATGCGAGTTACCCATCGTTAAACTGATTTGAGGATTCATTGTGCGGTGTTTCACAAATCTAAGAATAGGAGCAACTGAAGTACAGTTACAAAAAGTAGTCTCTTATTTCAGAGGGAAGCATAGCTGAAACTCGATTATCAGTCAACCACATCAACTAACCATAATTCACGGTCAACTTTAGACGATGTTTGTTGGGGTGCAGCGCGTTCCCATTAGTGCTCGATTTCATGCTGCTTTACTGTTTTGAGAGTGTTCCCGGCTAACGTGACTGATGTTGTCGTATTTAGTGTATAATCTCTTTCTTTCACTTTCGGTTCTGAAGGCCCAAAATTGA
>JBBRBO010000110.1:0-14636 GCA_038205805.1 Desulfomonilales bacterium | reverse complement strand
AAAAATAGCTTACCGCATCGTCGGATCATTTTCAAGGATTGTAATCCTTGAAACCCGCGGAGCGACATTCCTCCTGAAGAAGCCTCCTTCATTCTCCCATCTCGCAGCGGACATCTCCCACCTCGCGCTTTACGGCCCGGCGCACGCGGCCATTGGTGCGAACTGGTGAGGTACGTCCGCCGACAAATTTCAACAAATGCGGAGAAGGAGAAAGCATGACAGAACGTGTCATCAAAGGAAGAATGTCCGAAGTCGAACTGTTCCTCGATGCGGCGACAAGGGGGGCTGTTAGCCAAATGGATAAGACGCTGTCCCGAGGAGGGGTCTCCCCAGATTGCAGAGACACCCACGGAAGGACCCCCCTCATACTAGCAGCTAGAGCCGGAAACGCTGCGATGACAGGCATGCTCATTCGTCATAAAGCGGATGTGAACACTGCGGACGGCTATGGCAACACGGCACTGATGGAGGCCGCACGCCGCGGTCACCTCCCTGTGGTGAAGATGCTGGCCGAAAACGGGGCCGATGTGGACCTCGGCAATAATGAAGGTATGACGGCGGTGGGAATCGCGCAGGAGATGGACCACGACGACGTGACCGCTTTCCTGTCGGCGCAGTCCGCCGGTTCAACGAGTCCTATCCAAGAAGAGATATCGAAGGAGCCGGATGATGACGGGCCGACGACGGGTGGCCCGGCCGGGGCTTCGATGCCAGTTGCGGCTGCCATGGCACCAGCCTCGAAACCTGACTTTTACGTCCAGGAGTTAGACTTAGAGTCGATCCCAGGGGTAGCAGAATCCCCGTACTTCAAGGCCCCGCAGGAGTCCGAAATCGTAACAGAAGATGGGGAAGATGAGGCCATTATGCCTCCGCAGGCGGACGAGTCCGGTGCCGATTCGCCCGGAACAGGGGATCAGCCAGATGAGGCTTTGCGCCAGATCCAGTACCGACATGACGACCTCCTTGGAAGCAAAGCAAGAAAGGCCCCGGCTGTACCGGACAACATTTCGAATGAACAGAGGGTCCAATTTGACGCCTTGGACAACAAACAGGTCCGAAACATTTGCGAGAAGATTAAAAAGGTCCTGGACAAGGCTGGTTTTGAAGTCGGTGATTACGTCATAGATACAGTCTTCAAAGGCAGCTACATCGCTGTATTGAAGCCAAGATCGCAGGAAAACAAACGGTGGCGGAAGCTCAAGAAGCACCCAGACTGGGTTATGGACCCACGGCGGTTGACTGAATTGATAGGAGGCTGCGCCACCAGACGGCTCTGCCTTTCAGAAGGTACCGATGTCTCGTCGTTCAGTCTCTCCCATTTCATAGAGCTTTACTACGCTAAGGATCTGAAAATGATCCTGACGTTGGCGGAAGAAGCAAGCACGAATAAATACACCGTTCGTCAAATGAAAAAGGCCGTTGACGATCTCAGGGAACACAAAGATGACCACGATCCCGGTAAGGAAATCATCAGGACGCTGGATCAGTCTGTTCCACTCCTGGAAGACCCTGATCTCATGGCACTCTGTATCGACAAGGACAGAGTACTTGAAGAATTGAGCAGGGCAGAGCGGAAGAAGATACGGGCGTTGATCAAGGAGCGAAAGCCCGGCCTGGATGAGTGGAAGAGCCTTATGGATACCTTTGAAGGCATTCTTTCCGATTTGGAGGATGAATAGCCCACCAGTACCACACTAGCTACATTCGTGTAACCCCCCGGACGACCGGGAAAATTTTGACAACTTTTTTCAATGCGTCTGACGGCGATGTCTCACGACTTGGGCATCGCCTTCAGGCGAACGGCTGCATTACGCCTACATGTCGATTGACTGTAGATGGCCACCAAAGCCCGGAAAAACAGTTGCGAAGAAACAAGGAGGAAGAAAGATGCCGAACAAGAAGCTCAAAAAGGAACTGAACAAAAAGCCCGAAACGATCCCAGCCGATCAATCGGCAAACAGAAGATCATTACCTATCGCATTGGAGGAGGAAACGACAATGACCGAAAAACGAGAAATAGGCTTTGAGAATCCCACGCCAGACGCAGCAGACACAGGCGGCTGGTCTCTACTTACTTTCAGTTGCCCGGAGTGCGGCTCACATGAACTTCTGAAGTCGTCAACTGTCGACGTGGTGGCCAGAGTTACATTCATCGGGTTTGAACTACTAGACGGGAATGAGAAATTAGATTTCAACACAGAATGTAAGGAAGAAGGATTCGATATTCACGACTACGACATAGAGCCCTGTGTAGATGTCGAAAATCCACCAGACGGCTCTGAAAAATGGACGCAATTTCATCGTGGCAATTCTGACTCGTTTTCGTGTGCAAAGTGTGGATATGAACTTCCTGTAGAAGACGATCAAGACTTAGTTTGCTGGTTGGTTGATGCAGGAAAGATACAAGACATCTGAATGACAAGCTATCAAATGTGAGAGCGAGTCAGATCTGAGATAGAAGGGATTGGAGCACCGAGTTATGGTGCCTCCACCCCGCCCGATTCTTTAAAACAGATCGACTATCAGGAGGCGGGCCTATTTACTGCTGAAGGTCTCGCCTCCCACTACTCCACACGGATAGGGTTCAGCGGTTATCGTCTAAGAGGAATGGGCTATGACGGAACAGCTCACAAAACACATTGATACGCACAGTGCCGTGGACACGGTTCCGCTCCTCCGCGTGAGGGACGCTGCTGCAATACTGGGCATCAGTCCTAAGACCGTTAACAAACTAGTCCGCGAAAAAAAGCTCTCATGCGTCCAGATCACCCCCCGCGAACGCCGGTTCACTCGTGAACAAATTCAAGAATACATTCAATCTCAAAGCACTTCAGTTCACGTTGACAAGAAAGACCCCAGACCGGTACAATCGCCCCTCAAAACAGGAGGTCTGAAAAAGAAATCAGCTGGGGATATTGGGACGGATCTCGTAAAGGAGATACGTTCATTATGTCGGTAGAAACCAGAAAAAGTGGATTTTTTGTCGGGTTACGGCTCAACGGAAAACAAATGGTCGTAAAGACATACGCCAAAACCAAAAAAAGAGCCAAAGAGATTGAGATGGCATTGCGAACTTCGTGTCGATCGGGCGTTTTCGGTGTGCTTGATCCCGAAACTCGAGAAGTTTGCGTACGCTTGTTCCAAAATCAGGGATTGGAAATCCCTTCCGATCTTCGCCCTAATGAGCCCGTGATGGAGGGACTGACCCTTTGGCGTGCGGTGGATCTTTTTGTTAACTACCCAACGATCCGCAACTGCAAAGCCAAGGAGCGATACATTTACTGCATCAAGAACTTGCTGCGTTGGTTCGGGAAAGATAAGTCGTTAAAGGAGATTTGGGCTCCCGATATCAGGCTTTACCAAGCTGAGCGAATGACTGAAGGGGCAAGCCCGGATACGGTGAACTGGGAAACATCAACTCTAAGCAGAATCTTTGGCGTCACGCTTGAACTTCGGCTCATTGATACTAATCCAGTCCGCATGGTGGAGCAGCTTTCACGTAAAAGCAGCGAACGAGAGGCGTATATATCTCAATCCGATGTTCGTGCTTTAGTAGAGAAATGTCCAGCGTGGTTCGCAAGCATTGTCTGGACAAGCTTCTACACTGGTATGCGGCGAGGCGAAGTCTTAGGGCTTAAGCGGAGCGAAGTTAATTTTTCTCGTCGCATAATCACGTTATCGCCGGATGAAACAAAGGAGGGACACTGGAAGCGGGTTCCCATACACCGTGAACTGGTCCCAACGCTAAGAGAAGCTTTCAAGCTGTCAGCGTTGGGCTGCGACGATGTGTTTCTGGTCCTTGATGGCAACGGTGTGCGTCCGATACCTTTGGAGACGGCGCGCAATCCGTGGCCGCGAGCCTGCGCAAAGTTGAATCTTACAAAACCCTGCCCAAGGTTCCATGATCTCCGGCACACATGGAAGACGAATGCGCGGCGGTCAGGTATGGACCCGGAAATTCGAGAAGCGATACTCGGTCATTCGACGAAGGCGCGGTCGGTGAGTGAGCGTTACGGAAGGATCAGTGATAAAGAACTGGCCGACGCTATAGATTTAATGACCTTCGACCATGGTGAGACGGAGATTTTGGTTTCCAAAAGGAAAAACCTCTCAGGGGATCGCCCTCCCGGGAGAGGCTTTAAAAAAATGTTAACTGGATGTTAACTGAGTCGGAAATATACCGACTACAGCGAGGGACAATAGGAACCTAAGGTCTTGAAATTATTGGTCGGGACGACTGGATTTGAACCAGCGACCCCTGCATCCCGAATGCAGTGCTCTACCAGGCTGAGCCACGTCCCGAAGCGTTCAAACTACATGCAATTCATCTCCCTTGTCAAGGCCCTAGTGGAAAGCGCTGCAATAAAGAGCGAATGGGACGGAACAAGCCTTGGGCTGCCGCCTATCCGCCTATTCATACCACTTCGGTCAGTTGGAGTAACTCTCAAACAGGGAAAGTTGGTCATCGAATGTAGCAGTTCCGGGTCATCTTCTAAATTGGTAAGAGATTCGCATGTGTTTTTTTCGAGTTGATCGAGACGGGAATACCAGGTTACAAAGATCATTTTCACGAATGTAGTTCTGGATATTGCATGTGGCCGAGTTGAACGAAGTAGCTGCCGACGTATTTCAATTCTGCGCGGTATCCGGTCATCTTGATGCCACGATAGTGGTGGTTTGGACGTTGAAGCGGCCAAAACACGGGATCGGCGCGTAAAGCAGCCCATTTTGGATACACCACCGCCTTTGATCGCCCGGACGGTTTGAAATGCAAGGGTTTTTAGGAAAGGACAGATCGGGTAGTCGTCTTTCCATGAGGTTTTTCTCATCTATATGTGGGTACCCGCTACTCAAGGCTATCGCCCATTATACATCGGTAAACAGGAGTTGGGGCGTCGGCTATAGTAAAGCAACTCCTCGAAGTGTTTGGTCTCTCACGCCGGTGATGAGGGTCAAGTGGCATGCGCTGGAACTAAATCATCACGTGGTAAGCCAATATCGCAGCTTGAATCAGGGCATGGTTCGCCGAGAATCGGTGAACCAGTATGGACTCAAAAGCCATCTGATTCTTCACAACGCCAATGAGATTTTCCGCCACTGCTCGCTCGTTGTAGAACTGCTCCATCTTCAACGGAGTGAGCCCCAGATTGGTCACCCAGAGGCCATAGCTGTATTCAGGGACGTCAAACGATACTCCGTCCTTCTTAGGGGTCTGCAATCCTATCCAGTCAAGCGACGAACAGCAACAAATTGACGTGGGACGGCGCATCCCGAAACTTGATGGTCGAATTAGGCTGTTCGTATATTCTTTCAGCCACGGACTATTTGCCACTTCAGGCACACCGTTGTTTTCAGTCTCGGATCTTCACCTTGATCACGTATCCACGTCCCTGTTTTTCGAGCATGCGGATCAAAGTCCGCTGAAGAAGGGCGAGTTCGCCCGGGTTACCACTTTCCATGCCAGTTTGGGAAGCAGCGCTGGACACTCCTTCATGAATTCGACACTGCCGTTGTCGCTGTGCCTGTTATCAGGCCTGAGCCAAGCATGCAGGCATTCCCCTGTCCGAGGAATAAAGGCAAACAAGGGGATATACGCTGCCCGATGCGGCGACCTGGACGTGGTGGAGCTATTATTGGAAAAAGGGGCCAACGTCAATGCGGAGACGCCAGGTAGATGGACGGCGCTCACATCGTCTGCATGGAACGGCTCATCGGATATGGTGGAGCTTCTTCAGGGACGTGCTGCCGCCAAGACTTTGATGTGTGCGGCTTGTCTCGGGGACCTGAAACTCCTTCAGCAGCTGTCCAAAGAGGAGGCAGACGTAAACTTGAAAACGCCGGGTGATGAACGAACACCCTTGATGGGCGCTGCTAGACGAGGATATCTGGACGTTATGAAAGCCCTTATCGCCCTGGGCGCAAATGTCAATGCAAAGGCTGCCGGCCACACGGCCCTGACGGTAGCGGCTGAGAAAGGTAACGCGGAAGTAGTGAGATTACTCCTCGACAAAGGCGCGGACGTGACGGCAAGGGCTAACGGCAGGACGGCCTTGGAGATTACCCGGACGAAGGGTCGTAAAAATATAGAGGAGATTCTCCGTGCCCACAGCGCCAAAGATTAGTGCCCTGTCTCGCAACTAACTTTCATAATTGATAAAGGCTAGTAGCACAATGTGGCCTTATTTTTGAATTTTGAGACAGTCTCGGCGCGCCGGTCCTTACCGGATATTACAAATCTCTTAGCAGGTTAGCGCCTGTAGGAATTTGGGGATTCAGCCTCCTCTCAAAAAGTATTTCCCCACTACTATTATTTTTCTTCCGCGAATCGGCACGATTCTCTCACAAACGTGATGAGCGGTTCGTCCGTGTCCACGGCTTGACCTGGGGCCACTAAGACAGACTCCACTTCGGCGTCGCAGGGAGAGCCCACGCCACTCTCCATTTTCATTGACTCCATGCGAATAAGCTCTTGACCCCTGCGCACCTGAGCGCCTTTTTCCACACAAATGGCCGTAACGAGCCCGGGCATGGGGCAACGGAGCACGTTTTCAAGTGCTCTCACGCTTTCCCGTTTCATGTAATGAGCCAGCCGCCACTCCGTAGTGGTGTATATCTCGAAGGTTCGCACCGTTCCGCAGAAGAAGCACCTGATGTGGTTCTGCTGATACTGCAAACGGAACATGTTCTGGACCCCGTTGATCTTGAGCTGCAAGCGTCTTCTGTAGTATTCAAAATCCGGCGTAACGACGGCGTAGGCTCGTCCGTCCACCTGGATCTCCCATTCACGAGAGACAAAATCTCCTGCAAGATCAACGTGGAAAACTTGCTCGCCTACCCTCACCATATAGTTCGTGTGAGCTGCCGTATCTTGGGTGCTGCCTACAAGCGGGCGCATGGGTTTGAGCGAATCCCTTACTAATGTGCGACGACTATGAAACACCAGGGCGACGGCAATCACCATGAAGTGAAGCTGTTCCTGCGGGGGGAGCACCTTACTTTCGCCGTCCTCGAAGTACTCGTCGATGAAATTCGTGGACAATTCGCCCTGCTGGAACGCAGGGTGGTTCAACACGGCGTTGGTGAAATCCACATTGGTCAACACTCCCTCGATATGATAACCGTTTAGGGCCTTGATGAGCGTATTGATCGCTTTCCCGCGGGTCTCACCCCAGGCGCAGACCTTCGCCAGGAGGGAATCATAATAGATCGTTACAAGGCTGCCCGCGTCAATGCCGCTATCCACGCGGATTTGGTCGCCTCTCGGCATTGCGTATCTGGTAATCATACCCGTGGTGGGTAAGAACCCCCTGTATGGATCTTCGGCGCAGATACGCGCTTCAATAGCCCAGCCCTTGAGCGAAATATCGTATTGCTTGTAAGGGAGCGGTTCGCCGTCCGCTATGCGTAATTGAAGCTCCACCATGTCGAGACCCGTCACCAGCTCGGTCACGGGATGCTCCACCTGAAGCCGCGTATTCATCTCGAGAAAGTAATAATTCTTGTCCTGATCCAGGATGAATTCGACGGTGCCGGCGTTGACATAGCCCGCAGCCTGGGCCAGCTTGCATGCGGTTTCGCCCATGCGCTCCCGTAGATCCGGTGTAATCGCCATCGAGGGGGATTCTTCAATGACCTTTTGGTAGCGCCGCTGAACCGAGCACTCGCGCTCGCCCAGGTGAATCACGGATCCATACTGATCCGCCAACACCTGGAATTCGATGTGGCGCGGTCGCGTGATGAAGCGCTCCATAAAAATGTGATCGTCCCCGAAGGCCTTACGAGTCTCGTCCATACATTGCTCGAGAGCGCCGGGAAGCTCTTCGGGGCTCTCGACAATCCTCATGCCGCGGCCGCCGCCGCCTGCTGCAGGTTTGAGCAAAATGGGATACCCGATTTCCTCTGCAAACCCCGCCGCGATTTTGGGGTCGGTGAAAGGTTGAGGATTACCCGGAGTAACGGGCGCCCCTATGTCAATTGCAAGTGCCTTGGACGCCGTCTTATTCCCGAGCTTTGCGATGGCGGAAGGCGGCGGGCCGATAAAGGTAAGGCCGGCGTCGATGGTCATCTGCGCAAATTCCGGATTTTCCGAGAGAAACCCATAACCCGGGTGAATAGCTTGGGCGCCGTGACGCAAAGCCACAGCGATAATCTTGCGGGGGTTTAAGAATGATTCCTTAGCCTGAGCGGCCCCGATAAACGCCGCCTCATCCGCTTCTTGGACGTAAGGGGAACGCGCGTCCACTTCGGCGTACACGGCTACGGTTTTTATTCCCATGCGCTTGCACGTGTGGATAATACGAATGGCTATTTCGCCTCGATTTGCGATCAGTATTTTGTTGAACACTTCAGGACCTCAAAGGGGAATATTACCGTGCTTACGGTCAGGTCGTGAGGCTTTTTTGCCCTCGAGAAATTGCAGACTGCGGATCAGCCTACTGCGTGTTTCTCGCGGGAATATCACGTCGTCAATGTATCCCCGCTTGGCCGCCAGAAAGGGATTGGCGAACGTTTCTCTATAATGCGCCTCTTTTTGCTGGAGCATCGCTTGAGGATTATCCGCCGCCTCGATCTCCCTACGGTAAATCACTTCGGCCGCGCCTCTGGGACCCAGGACTGCGATTTCCGCCGTAGGCCACGCGTAATTTATGTCGGCGCCAATGTGCTTGGAATTCATAACGATATAGGCGCCGCCGTAAGCCTTGCGAACCACAACGGTAATCCTCGGCACTGTGGCTTCTATGAAGGCGTAGAGCAATTTGGCGCCGTGCCGGATGATGCCGCCGTGCTCTTGTTCGGGACCGGGCATAAAGCCGGGAACGTCCACCAAGCAGATCAGCGGGATATTGAAGGTGTCGCAAAACCGAACAAATCGAGCTCCTTTCACGGAAGCAGCGCAGTCCAGCACTCCGGCGAGCACTGCAGGCTGATTCGCAATTAGCCCAATGGTTTCTCCACCTAGGCGGCCAAAGCCGATAATCAGGTTTTTTGCGAAATTCTCGTGGAGTTCCATGAACTCGGCGCCGTCCAAGATGCTGCGAATGAGGACCTTCATGTCATACGGCTGATTGGGGTTCACGGGCACGAGATAATCCAAGGCCGGGTCCGTGCGATCAGGGGGATCGCGCAAATCGAGAAAAGGCGCCTTCTGTTTGTTGTTGGACGGCAAGTAGTTAATAAGTCGCCGGACTTCTCGCAGACAGATGATGTCGTTGGGCAGCACGAAGTGCGCTACACCGCTCTTGGAGGCGTGCATGCGAGGGCCGCCGAGATCCTCAAAGCTTATATCTTGGTGGATGACCGTCTTCACCACGTTGGGACCGGTGACGAACATATACGACGAATTCTCCACCATGAACGTGAAGTCCGTCATAGCGGGACTGTAGACCGCGCCGCCTGCGCACGGCCCCATGATGCAGGAGATTTGCGGCACGACGCCGCTGGCCATGACGTTGCGGTTGAAGATTTCGCCGTACGCTGCAAGTGCGTCAACGCCTTCCTGGATGCGGGCGCCGCCGGAGTCGTTCAGGCCAATGAACGGCGCGCCCACGCGCACGGCGTGATCCATGACCTTGCTGATTTTCTCTGAGTGAGCGGCCCCCAGTGATCCGCCGATCACGGTGAAGTCCTGGCTGAAGAGGAAGACTTCGCGTCCGTCAATAGTGCCGTGGCCGGTGATAACGCCGTCGCTCAAGAACTCGCGGTCCCCACCGAGGTGGCCGCCTCTCCCGGTCTTGAGTACATCGAATTCCTCGAAGGAGTTCTTGTCCAGAAGAAGTTCCACGCGCTCCCATGCAGTGAGCTTACCCCTGGCGTGTTGATCCGCAATCCGCTTGAGTCCTCCGCCTAACCTCGCTTCGTCTCGCATGTTCTGGAGACTGGCCAGGTTGTCGTCCATAGGGAGCGCAAGAGATTCTACGGCGTCCGTCATGTCGGGCTCGTGAGTATCCGTATCACATCTTCGAGACATAGCATTTCCTCGAGTTCATGAAATAGTATAACTGTTGACTGGGCTTGAGGCGACTCAGCGCCTGCTGAAGCCGGCGTGAAGACTCTGTTCCGCTCCGTAACATCCCCGGCGTGATTTCAAGCTATTAACCCGTTCGTGGTAAACGGACGCACGTTCGACATTCCCGCGCAAAAGGACGACGCCAGAGGGCGGTTGGACCTCAAGGATTGAAGTGACCCGCACGGGACCGAACGGCCTTGCTCCATAGCGGTGGACTGAGCTGAATCACAGGGGCGACTCTCTTTGTAACAGAATCGGAGGGAATCTGAAAAGCCTAATCGTAAGACAAAAGTGTAATTTATTGAAACGCTTGATTGATAGAAACGCTCTACACCCCTTTGTGTTGTTATGTAGAGGGACACTGCCGCTAAACGGTTTAGCGCCTGAAGCCTGAATCAACAAAGCCGCCGCTCATGCCGTCGTCGGTATGTAATTAAGACGCATAACTGCGTCACATCTGGTAAGCTCTACGTTCGGATTCCTTCGGAGACTCATCATGAACATTGCCGCACGATTGCTCTTGTCATTTATGTCCATAGCGGTTGCCACGTCTCTTGGGACGGCGATCTTCGCCTCCTGGATGGTGGATGAACTCACGCGGGAAAACATGACCGCCACCGACAACGCGGTCAATGCGTTGGCCGAAGTCAATTACGATCTCTCAGAAAACATACTCACCCGCATAGGCGAGCGCATGGTGGACATGAAGAGCGCTGAAACCGCAGCCCTGCTCAGGGCTAAGCTCATGGGTAAGGATCTGAGCGATTATGCCGCCCTCAGGAAAGACCCTGATCTGCGCAGCGCGGCCGTGCAATCCATACAAACAAATTATGGAACGGCCGGATACACGGACCTGAATGACAACCAAGGGTTCGCGGTAATTCACCCCAATCCGCAGGTAGAGGGCCGCAACTACTCGGAATGGAAAGATACGTTCCCGGCAATGTGGAACATGGTACAACAGGCCGCGCGAACGCCTCGGGTAAACGGCTATTACACCTTCGTAGATGAAAAAGGAAGAACTCGGCTAAAGTACATGGCGCTTACTCAGGTGAAAGGCACGCCGTTCATCGTCTCAGCAGTAGTCAACATCGACAACTTTTTCACCCCTATACACGACGCAATCCGGGTGGCCCAAGACAAGGCCGCGCTACAGGGTCGCACATCCGTGCAGCACGCCGCGAAAGCAGCGCTTACTCGCTCTGAACTCCAGGGAGCCCTGGGGCTCGCGGTGATACTCGTCCTGGCATCGGTAGCCGCTGTACTGATGACGAGATCCATCGTCGGACCAATCCGCATCCTGCGCGACGCGGTGGGGTCCGTCGGCAAGGGCGATTTTGAGACACAGGTTCCCGAAGCAGGACCCATGGAGATTCGTCAGTTGGCGGCAAGCTTCAATCTGCTCGGAGGCTGGCTCAAGGAGTACATGGCGAATTACGCCCGCGTCGCCTCACAAAAGGAAAGGCTCGAGAGCGAGCTTTCCATTGCCTCCGAGATTCAGATGAGCCTGCTCCCCCATACGTTCACCCCGTTCCCTAACAATCCCAGGCTCGAACTCCACGCCATCATTCAATCCGCTCGCCACGTGGGAGGCGACTTCTACGACTACTTTCCGCTGGATGACGATCGCTTATTTATCAGCATCGGCGATGTATGCGGCAAAGGAGCCCCGGCCGCAATTCTCATGGCTCAGACCAAATCCCTCCTTGAGACTGCGGCCCTTGGCCACGCTGAACCCGATCAAGTACTGAGCCACGTGAACCGGCGCATGGCCGTGGATAACGACAACTGCAATTTTGTCACCATATTTTGCGGCATCCTGAACCTGGCTTCCGGTGAGCTGGTATTCTCGAACGCGGGCCACAATCCTCCCGTCATGATTACCGCTCAAGGCGCGCAGTTTCTTTCAGTTCCCGAAGGTCCTGCCGTAGGGTTTTTCGAGCAATCGGAATTCACCGCGTCTAAAATCACTTTTTCGCCCGGTGATGCGCTGCTTGCCTACACCGACGGCGTAACCGAAGCCATGAATTCCCAAGATGCCGTGTTCACGGAAGCGAGGCTCCTGAGCCTCATGAATTCACGTTCCTGGGAATCATGCCGCGCACTGACCGAAACAACATTTGGGGAAGTTACCGCATTCGAGGAAGGCGCTGAGCAGGCCGACGATATAACGCTTCTGGCCGTGCGGTGGAAGTGACGGCAATCCGGCATGAGTAGCGCCTAAACGAACGGCGTTGCTTCAAAACATACTTGAGTATATTCTCAAAACGGCTATGCTGAACTACATTAGCGTGACGCTCTCACAAGCTCCTCACGAGCGCTCACGGAACAAAAGTTATCTCTGACGCCGGAGGCGCCGCATGGAACTCAAGATATTGTCCGAGGATTCGCACCTCACAAAAATGGCTATGGCGGGAAAATTAGACATCCAGGGCGAACAAGCCATCGGCGATGACTTCAGGAACGCTCTTTTGCGCAACAACAGCAACGTGCTTTTGGACATGACGCAAGTGAGTTATCTCGCCTCACTCGGCATTCGTTTGCTGTTCAAAGGAGCGAAGGACCTGGCTGCGCAGGGCAAGAAATTGGTTGTCATCAACCCTCAACCTATGGTGGAAGACACCCTGTCGAGTTCAGGAACCGCCAAGTTCATCCCCATAGCAAAAAGCGAAGAAGACGCTTTGAAGCTCATTTGATGATGAGGGCCGCCACTTTGATTAACGGCCTTGTCGCATGAGTACGAAGGCGTAGCTATGGCGACCGCCGTATTCACGACACCCAACACCATGAGTGACGTTGGTGAACTGGTGGCCCGAGCCGATGCGTTCTTCAACAGCCGACTCGGATCACCGCGCCTGATGTACAAAGCTAATTTGGTACTGGAAGAAACACTCACTAACATCGTAAAGTACGCCTACCGTGATCCCGAGGTGCATACCATAACCGTACGGCTGCAAGCTTATGATCCAACCCTCACCATCGTCGTGGAAGACGACGGCATTCCTTTCAATCCACTGGATCAAGCGGAGCCCCAAGAAAAGAACCATATAACGGAACAAGCCGTAGGCGGCCTCGGCATACACTTGGTGAAGCATACGGCCAAAACTCTCACGTACAAGAGAGAAGGCGGGAAGAATATCCTGACCATCAGGCTGGAGTCATAACCGGAAGAAATGAAAAGCGCCTCACATGCAAAAGCGAAGCGCTGAGTTACCCCAGAGCCGGTTTCGTAATCATTTACCCACTAATGGAAGCGTGGAAGTAAGCTCGGGATTTATGTCATAGGTCCAGGGCGCGCCTGAATTTTTCCAGCCGTTTCTCATACGTTTGCCGTCGAAATAGCTGTCCTTATCGCGAACTTTGTCGCCTTCGAACCCGTCCACTATATTCCACACGTTTTGGTAGCCTTCTTTGAATGCGATATTCACGGCTTCGGCGCCTCGTGACCCTGAACGGCACATCATGAAGATCTCATCCTCAGGCTTGAACCTGGCCTTAAACTGCTTTAGAAAATCCGGATTCTCCGCGAAAACGGCATCCTTCTTGGCCATGTCATACTTGCCCGTCCATTCTCGCACGGGAATATTGACCGCCATGGTGGCGTGTCCGGTCAAAACGTATTCAGCAGCCGAACGCACATCCAGAACTTTGATGTCCTTCTTTTGCAACCACTTATAGTATGCTTCCTGAGCATTTAGATATTTGCCTGCAAGAGTTTGCTTTTTGGGGTTTTCCGGCGTACTCGTATCCGCGTAGACATTTGTAAAAGACGTGAACAAAGCCAGCGCCGTAATCATCGTCACTATGCGGTAATTCATATTCCACGATTCTCCTGTTACGTAATTCCTTTCCTGAAGGAAGCCCCGAGTATACTAAGTTTTTCTTATTATTGCGATGCCCTACTCCGTAGCTCCCTGTCGGCACGGAAAGACTCACGCAAACTATGATTCGCCAGCCACAGACACACCGTTGTAGCGAGGATATTGAACCACTCTATCTCGAAAAGCTGACGCAACTCTTCGGGAACATCGCCCATCATGTACATGAAATAGAACAAATCAACCACATCCCATGCGAACCACACGACACCTACGGCAAACATAGCGAAAAAGTATACGTTTGCCCACCTTCGACCCTGAAGGCTCTTGTTGGACCAATACGCCGCACGCAGTCCCATGATGATAAGATATGGGACGAACGATTTCACCAGGAGCCCCTGTGGCGTAGGAGCCGAAAATATCCGTAGCTCGCTCTCCAGGTGAAACATTCTCCCTGCAATCAAAAGCGTAGGATAGATTAGCAGCGACAGCGAGAAAACGACTATCTCGTAGAGCGCCCGTCCCGCCATACTGCCTGACGGTCGATTATCATAGTATTTCATCCGGTGATTCACCCGGTCCTTGTTGATTCCTTCAGAAGCGCAGCCCATATATGCAATTTGGTAAGCGGCCACCTGGAATGTTCCCACTGTCACGCAGAACATTCAAGCTGAAAATGCGATTTACAAAAGCTTTTCGACGGCGCTATGCCCACCCTCTCGTTATACGTATCATACTCGGCGCGGTTCGTCGTTTCTAGAATTCAAACCCAGCGCGCCCACAGGATAGAGTGACCCGCTACATTTCCTCGC
>JBBRBO010000109.1:0-14795 GCA_038205805.1 Desulfomonilales bacterium | reverse complement strand
GATCATCCCCATTATAGGTGATGTGGAGTTCTGTGGTTTCGTTGCAGAGGCTTGCCCTGGGGTACGGCGCATCGCATTAAAGGGATGTGAATCTGCGGGATTCGTAGGCGCTGAAACCGTGTTCACTCTGTATAGCGCAGTGAGAGAGTTGTTCCGGACCAGAGAAGAAGCTCCCGGATTGATAGTCTGGGGCGGACTCGCCACAGCGGAAGCGAGTGCAGCTTTTCTCTCGGCTGGAGCTTCAGGAATTGTATACGAAAGTGTGCACTGGCTCACCAGCTTGGTGGAAATCAAGCCTGAAGCCGCTAATAAACTCAAGGCTATTCGTCCCGACCACACTGACCTTGTTGGTCTCACCATTGGCCGACCCGCTCGTTTTTTTAACAAGGGAAACTCACAGGCCGTAAAAAAGCTAAAAGAGTTTACGGAGTCCATTTGCGGCCCTGATTTTACTGAAGAAATCGAGCGGATCTTTGTTCAAGAAATAGTCGCGAAAAAGATTCATCCATTAGATGGGCATTTTGATCGCAATGAACTTATCCCACTAGGAGTGGAAGCTACATTTGCTTCTTCATTTGTTCGAGATTACGGGGCCGAGACAAAAATCGCTCTTAACAACTTCACGAAAGCAATCAGCGGCCGACTTGTCGAATCGTCCAAGAAACAAAGCACCTTCGTCACAAGCTCTATTGCCGCGAGAATGGGAGTTCAATATCCCTTTATTCAAGGCGCCATGTCGTGGATCACGGATAATCCCGCATTTGCCCGCCGAGTAGCCGAAGAGGGCGCTTTACCAACCCTAGCGCTTGGTATGATGGATGAGGCCGCCTTACAGGATCGGCTCGGCAATCTCGCCGAGGTGATGGGAGAGTATCCTTATGCGGTGAACGTCATTACGCTCCATGAAAACCCCTTTCGCACTGCACAACTCTCATGGATCAAGCAACAGAAACCCGCATTCGCGGTCATAGCCGCTGGAGAACCTTCACACGCTCAGGAGCTGCTGGAGGCAGGTATCGAGACCATATATATAGCCCCTACTGAAGAATTACTCAAAATGGCTGTGGAGGCCGGCGTAAAATACATTATTTGCGAAGGAAACGAAGCGGGCGGTCATGTAGGGAAACACACCACGGTCACACTTGCGCAAATCGTGCATGAAATGCGCCGCACAGACCCAGAACTGCTCCGAAACCGGCACATTATCTTAGCTGGGGGCGTATTTAATCGTGAGACGGCGTTCATGGCCGCTATGCTGGGCGCTGACGCCGTTCAAATGGGCACGATATATCTTGCCACTCAAGAAATCGTAGATACGGGCGCTCTGTCGGCGTGTTACCAAAAAGCGGTGTTGCAGGCGGCTCCTGGAGGCACCGTCGTTACCGGTGAGGCTTCCGGTCTAAACGTGCGTTCCCTCAAGACCACTCGAATGAATGCGATCTGCTCGTTGGAACGCGATTTTGCTGCAGGAACTGAAGACGAACGTTCATTCAGACAGAAGATAGAGGCTCTCAGCGCCGGTAGCCTCTACGTGGCGGCCAAAGCCCAGGATCGAGCGACCGGCGCAGCCCTTACCGACGCTGAATGTATGGAGAAGGGGCAGTTCATGAGCGGCGCCTGTGCAGGCAGCGTTTCCTCCCAACGCTCACTACGGGAACTGCATCAACAGCTCGCGGAAGGGACATTGCAGGAAGGATTACCGTTTGCAGGTCCATTGTGGGCCGCGCAGAGCAAGAGCGGTTCCGATGACGCACAATATTCAGTTTCATTGGGACGGCCCCGCTCGGAGGGCGGTCAAGAGCGCATAGCGATCACCGGCATGAGTATCGTGAACGCCTTGGGTAACAGCCCCGATGAAGTCTGGAATGCTGCCCTAGCCATGAAGAGCGGCGTCATTGAAGTCCCACTCAGCAAATGGGATCACAGCGTCTTTTACCACCCTAGGCCCAGGATGCCGGAGAAAACGTACTGTAAAGTCGGCGCTTTTCAGAACATAGACATCACTAGAAAAGACATCAACGTTCCACCTCAAGACTTCCGCACCATGACGGACGCCACGAAGCTCACCCTGTGGTTGGCCAAAAATGCCGTCGAGGAGTCCGGCATACTCGAAAGCGAGGCGCCCCGTGAGCGTATAGCAGTGCTTATTTCACAGAATTCGGGCGAAGCCGCGGCAACGTTGCAGGATGTCATTATTCGCGGCTGTTGCGACAATATCGTTTCTTCAGTGAAACGGGTCATAGATCTCACCCCGGAGATGGAGAAAGCCGTCGGCGATGAGGTAAAATCGGGTCGCATAGCCATAGATGATACGACGCTGCTGGGGCGACTCAACTGTTCAGCAGGTGGTTTTATTTGTAATAAATACGGTTTCATGGGGCCGAGTTTCTCCGTGTCCGCCGCGTGCGCGACTGCCTTAGTAGCGCTGTACAGCGCTTACCAGATGATACGAAATGGAATAATAGACATAGCTGTAGTCGGAGGAGGAGAAGAGTCCCTAACTCCCATGCACTTCTTGGAGTTTTCCGCCTTGGGAGCGCTTGCAGGTCTCTCCGGTGTGGAGCGCGAGCCGCGCGAGGTTAGCCGACCCTTTGATGCCGGCAGAGACGGTATGGTGCTCGGAGAAGGCGGCGGCGTCATCGTCATTGAGCGGGAATCCGTCGCAAAGAGCCGTGGCGCTCACATTCATGCATATATCACCTCCATGGGCGCCAGCAACAATCATCTTGGAATGGTTGAATCATCGAGAATCACTCAAGAAATAGCAGTTAAGGCCTCTTTTCGCGACGCGAATTACGGGCCGGAGGCCGTGGGTGTTATTGAATGTCATGCCACCAGCACTAGGCAGGGTGACGTAGAGGAGGCGCATGCGCTCCGCAAATTTTACAACGGAAATAAACCAACGGTCCTCACGTCATTTAAATCGCAAATCGGCCACACGCTGGGCGCGTCCGGCGTAAACAGCCTCATTCGCGGGGTCATGGCGCTCAAGGGGGGAATTTATCCCGCCACTCTCAACTTCACCACCCCGGACCCCGACCTCGAAATTGAATCTTCCACCTTGAGAATTCTCCCGGAATCGGCGGATTGGGTGCAGAAAAACGGCGCTTCTAGGCGGTTGCAGGTAAACGCATTCGGCTTCGGCGGGTCAAACTACGTGGTGCAACTTGAAGAAGCCTGTGAGAATTCGAAACCGGCACGCGTCGGACGACCATCACTCGCCAGAGCTGAACAGCCGTTGGAGGCCGGAGCTGCGTCCGTAGCCTTGCCTGAGGGAATTTCTCTCTTCAACACTACGATCAACGGTCGCTCCTATCGGTTAGCAGTGGTGGCCGAAACCGAAGATAAGGCTCTCGCGCTCGTTACCAAGGCCGAACCGTTGAGTAGCGATGGACCGCTCCCTGTCAAGCGCGTAGCGGCCCTCGCAAGGCAGGGTATCCACATCGGAGTGGATGAGGCTCCCCAACCGTTGGCTTTCGTCTTTCCGGGGCAGGGTTCGCATTACGCGGGCATGAGTCACGAACTGTACCAGACCTTTCCCGTAATCAAGGAATGGATGGACAAAGCTGCCCACACTGCGGACTTCGACATTCTGAAGCTTCTGTTTTTCGATAAAGAGGAAGATCTCCAGAAAACGCGATGGCAGCAGCCGGCGCTTTTCACCATCGAATATGCCATGGCTCGGCAGCTTCAGGCGTTCGGCATTCGCCCGAGCGCAATGGCGGGCCACAGCTTAGGGGAACTCACGGCCTTATGTCTGGCCGGAGTGTATTCCTTTGGGGACGGTTTCAGAATCGTCAACAAACGCGCCCAATGTATGGACAGAGCCTGTTCTCTCCATGCGGATCCAGGCGTTATGATGGCGGTTGACGCTCCTTTGGACCGCCTTCAGGAGATCATGGCTGGGAAGCCCGGTCTTTACATCACCAACTATAATTCACCGAGACAGCTCGTTGTCGGCGGCGCTACCGAGAAAGTTACCCGACTGGGCGCCGAGCTTAAGGAAAACGGCTTTAGAAACACACTCCTGCGAGTGAGCATGGCGTTCCATTCTCCTATAATGGAATGTATTCACGACGATCTGGAGGCGTTTATAGCCGAAATCGAGTTCCATGCACCCAAGATTCCAGTAATTTCCAATACGACCATGCGGCCTTTCCCCAACGATCCCGTAGAAATAAAACGCATCGTCATGGCTCACCTGGAATCCCCTGTACACTGGATGGAAAATGTGGCCGCACTCCACGACCAGTACGGCATCAGATCCTTTATTGAGGTAGGGCCACGAGAAATACTCTCGAACCTCATTTCGGATATTCTCGAAGACGCTTCCTGTATTCCCACATGTCTGCCTTCTGCGGAAGCTCTCATGTTTAAAACCGCGCTGGCTCAACTTTACGTGCGGGGAAATCTCGGATCGAACACTTCGCCGCGGGTAGTCGCATTCCCTCGTGTCGCAAAGAGCGCGGATACTGTTTCCACGCGCAGCGTATCCCTCACGACGCCGATAGCCGCTCCTGTACAGAGAAATAGCGCGCTTGAAAATATCATCCAGCGACAGATCAACTCTTTCATTGTGGAAAGCTTCGGCCGTTTCCTCAAGCCGGCCCTGCTTGAGGCTATACGAACGGAACACGATCCGAACTTTTCTGAGCAAGCATTAGACGGGCTGCTTCATGGCATGTTTCCCAACGTAAGTTCTTCTCCGCTACCTATTGTAGCGCCACCTGTTCGCCCGACTGCAATAGCTACAGGCGCCGCTTCTATACAGCACGAGCAGATGGTAAGCGCGCCTATACAAGAGGCCGGCACGCAAACAGCGTCCGCAACTGCGGAGGATACTCAGGAAGAGGATACGGTGGAAACCGTTATCCGCATTATTATGGAAGCCACCGGCTATGAGCGCGACGAAATCGAACCCGACATGGATTTACGGGAGGACTTGTCCATACGTTCGAGCCGCTTGCCGGTCATTATGGATTCCGTGGAAGGGCATTTCGGGCTTAAGATCGAACTTGAAGATTTCATGGACGTGCGCACCATACGCGATATTTCCGATCGCATTGCCGCTGTTATCAGCAGGGACAAGGAGAAAAAAAGCAAAGAGTCCGGCAAAACTAACGTTGCTCAAACCCAGGCCCAATCCCATCGTGAGGAGGAAAAACAGTATCTGAAGCGCATCGTCTTTAGAGAAGCGTTGGCTCAGAGCGCCACGATGCAGCCTGTGGAAATCACGCCCATGGATTCAGTTGCGGTTATGTGCGCCACTCCAGGTGTGGGATTACGTAAGAAGATAGGCGAGGTTATCCGTCGAGACTATGGCGCTCATATTTTGCCTATGGCCTTCCTAGAAGACTTGGGATCTAATAGTGAGGGATTTGATCTCCGTTCGGATATGGGAATGGCCTATGCTGTTGAAGCCATTCAGTCTACGGACTCTCTAGCCGGTCTCGTAATCATAGTGGACGATTCTCTTGAGTCACATGTGCATTCCATGGAAGAGACGGCTTCGTTGCTAAAAGGCTTCTTCTCGGTTATTAAGGCATTCTTGGAATCTTCGGCCAAGAAGTTCGTAGTGCTGGCTCATACAACCGATGGCGATGCAGGGCATGCGGGTTTATTGGCCGAAGGCGTTTTAGGGTTATTCCTGAGCGCTGCGCAAGAGTTCAGCAGCGTGCTGTTCAGAACCTTGCGCTTAGATGCGAACACCAATGTGAGGGACGCCATCCGTGAGGCGCTGAATCGAGGACACAAGACTACAGAGCTTATTGTACGAAGAGGTGAAATTTTCACCAAAGAAGGAATCGCGAGTTCCGCCCTATACCACGATGCGGATCATTTTACATTGAGTGGAGATGATGTGGTGGTGTTTACAGGCGGGTGCTCCGGGATACTTCCGTTTCTTGCTAAAGGCCTAGCTCCCTTTGGCTGCAAGATGGTTTTTATTGGGCGCACTCAATATGATGCGAGCAAAGACACCTCGGCGGAGAATGCAAAGAGTTCCGCGCTTCAAAAGTCCAACGACATAGCCCGCACGTTACGGGAGCTAGACGAGCAAGGTATAGAGGCGATTTACATCAGCGCCGACGTATCGGAGTGGACGGATACAGAAGCCGCAGTCAAGCAAATACTCTCTCGTTTCGGCAGAATCACGGGGGTTATCCATGGCGCCGGCGTGCTACGGGATAATTTCATTCGACAATTAAGCGAGCAAGACTTTGCCGTCCCTGTGGACGTGAAGTTTCTTGGCGCATGGAATATCTACAAAGCTGCAAAGGATCATGGATTAAGGCTCTTTGTGGGTCTGTCTTCAGCGGCTTGCATACAAGGCAATCCTGGGCAGTCCAACTACGCGGCGGGCAATCGCATGATGAGCGCTTTAATCTCAAAACTTGCCACCGACGATGCGGGCTTGCGATGCAAAGCGCTGATGTTGCCGCCCATAGATGGGGCCGGCATGGCTGAAGATCCGGATATCAAACAGTTAATGAAGCGTATGAACGCAGGTTATGTTCATGCTGTTGAACTTGCTCAACTTTTCTGTCGAGAACTATTCGTGGCCCCGGCAAAGGACATATGGGTGCTGTTTATGCGGTCTCTACCTGATCTGTCCACGGTAAGGCTGAAACCCAAGCCGGTCCATCGACCCGATGAATTCCAAGTGGAGGCGGTGTCCTTTTCCAGGGACGAATTCCCCATGATAGATGCCGTGAGCAGCGTAGATCTCAAGAGCGGTGAAATTGTAGCAAAGAGAGCATTCGCCTTGGACAATGATTTCTGGATCAGCGATCACAAGCCGTTCAAGTTCCTAAAGCACCCACTGGTTTCCGCCATTATGGCCCTGGAAACCTTTTTGGAAGCTGCCGGAATAACCTATCCTCACTTGGAAATTCTGGGCGCGCGGGACGCCGAGTTCTTGAACATTATCGACTGCGCCCCCGGTGTTGAACGCAATTCGCAAATTACGGGCAGGCTGGTCAGTGTGGACGCAAATGAATTGGTGTATCAAGTAGCTTTAGACACGTGGGAGGTGTCCCCAACGGGCCGATCCTTGAATCGGACTACGCCCAACTACAGGGCCAAGGTTCTGATGAGCGGCCACAAGGATGCGTTTCTGCCCGACCCTCCCGGACTACCGGTTAAGCCGAGTGAGATTACTACTCGGCCGATGGACAAGAACGAAGTCCAGCAATGGTACGATGATCGCACGGACATGCAGGACAGATACCGCATTATTGAATCCATTGAGGGTACAGGTAGCGACGGGATTCGCGGCGCGATGGTGTATCGAGCCACAACGGACCATAGAGCGCCCAAAAAGACGCATTATCAGTATAGCCCATATACGCTTGAAGCTATGATGCAGATTGTGAACTTTTATGTAATTTGCCGTGATCCTGAAGAAAGGCGCTCCATGATCCCTGTGCGCATAGGGGAGGTGCTCTTCACGAGAAAATGCTTAGCGGGTGACAGGCTTTTCTTGGAAGCTCGAATGCTTTCTGAAAACGAGAAGAGAATTATATGGAATGCTCGAGCCGTTGATGAAAAGGGCTCAGTGATTATGACCGCTAGGGAAATAACGATGCGATGGTTTTCCAAGTAACTGAAACCGATGAGTTGAGACGGGAGCAAACAGCGCCGGCGTCGCTACACGCGTTGCCCCTGATGTGGCGTTTGCCGGCGACGGGAATTGTCGTCGGAGCGACGCGTTTACCGGAGAAGCCTCATAGGGCAGTTCGCGATATCGCTAAAGTGGCGATTCTTCTATCAATGGCAGCCCACATGGGGTTCGCCGGCGCTCCCAACGTTGTTATTAGCCGAAATGCGTATGGTAAACCTATTACCACAGGCGACGGTTGGAACAACGTATCCGTTTCGTTTAGCTATGGATCCGGTCGGCTTTGGGCGGCTCTTTCCCCAGACACCCGCGGTGTAGGTGTGGATTGCGCATATTTTAGGGAATTTACTCCACCATACCCGCTCCATCGTGCTTTCAGTCCACGTGAGCTACGGTTCATCGAAGCCGCATCGCCCCAGGAAGAGCCGACCCGATCCGCATTTGTCTGGTCGGCGAAAGAGGCCGCAGTAAAGGCGCTCGCTGTAGGATTCCATCGTATTGATCCGCTATTGCTGTGTGTCACGGAGCTGGAGTATGGAGAGGATGAGGCGTATAGTTGCATTCTCATTCCGAACTGCATGGGAGCAGAATTTCCGCAAACCCGGCTGGAAATGTACTCATTCTCCTACGGCGCCCGGTGGGTTTCGATTGCTGCGCCTGATCTTCACAAAATGCGAAGGAGAGATTAACGGCTACCTCAGATCGTGAAGTCAAAAGGATTGCAGAAGGTGTGCGAGGTTGAGTGATACTCTTTTTTAAGCGCGAGGTCGGCCTTTCTTGTAGCGCGTTTGAAGCTGCATTTCGCCGGGAAGGCGATTGTGCCCCTAACTAAATGAATGATGATATTTTCTTACACATTTTTCAGAACAGCAAATAATTAAAGGAGCATTTTACTCCTAGAGCGGCCGGCGCAGTGCGCTTGAATTTCAATCAACAGGTATATGCTTTTGGGTGTGAGAATTGAAAACTCTATTAATTAACACGAATCGCAAGGGTGATCTCCTGGCGGCGCCTCCGCTCGGTCTTTGTTACGTGGCGGGAGCCGCTGAAGCCGCGGGACATGAACCATATGTTCTGGACCTCTGCTTTGCCCCGCGTAATCTCAAGAAAGTCATTTCGCAAGCAATAAATTCCTTTCAGCCGGATATCGTGGGACTCTCTATACGGAACGTGGATAATGTCAACATGCTTCACCCGGTGTCTTACATTACTGAAATTGAACACCTTACACAGTGGATTCGGGATCTTACGGATGCTCCGATTGTCATCGGCGGCTCCGGCGCTAGTCTTATGCCTGAGCGAATCCTTAGACTGCTAAAAGCTGACTACATCGTGGTGGCGGATGGTGAAGCGCCTTTCACGCAACTACTGGCTGCAATACGAGACGGTGGTGACACGGATTCGATTCCCGGTGTGGGCAGGCTGGTCGCGAATGAATTTCGCTTTACCCGTCCCAGACTTACTGAATTCGACTCTCGTACACCCGATCTCGGCCGCTGGATAGACACAGAGCCGTATCAAAAGATCGGCAGCAGTTACAATATTCAGACAAAACGTGGCTGTCGGCAACGGTGCATCTACTGCACATACAATCAGTCCCTGGAGGGAAACAAGTTACGCTTACGCTCAGCCACGGACGTTGTGGATGAGATCGAAGAGGCGCTCCACAAGTATCATCCGGCGGGTTTTGAGTTTGTGGACTCCGTTTTCAACAATCCGCTTGACCACTCAGTCGCAATAATGGAAGAAATTCTCAGGCGTCCATGGAAGGCCAATTTCACCGCAATGGGCGTTCACCCCGAAGGGCTCACCAAAAACTATCTTGCGCTGATGTGGCGCGCCGGCTTTCGCTCGTTCATGATCACGCCGGAGTCCGCTTCAGACGTCATGTTACACAATTACAAGAAAGGCTTTACTAAGGATCATGTCGTGGCAGCCGCCGAAGCTATTAATACAACGGAGTTCGCTGCTTGGTGGTTCTTCATGATCGGCGGCCCTGGTGAAACCAATGACACTCTTCAAGAGTCGTTGGACTTTGCTACCACATATTTACGCAAGAACGGGCGACCAGTAACACATGTCGCTCATTTCTTCACCGGAGTGCGCGTCTACCCGGGAACAAGCCTGTGGGACATGGCTCTAAAAGAGGGCTTTGTATTTGAACAATCGGATCCCCTGCAAACGTTGTGGTATTTGTCTGAGGATTTGGATCTCGATTTGGCCGTGGACCAGATGACTGAAGCAGCGACAACGTGCCCCGAGGTGTACTTGGGCTTTGACGAACGCGTTCTCATGTTCAGTAGAGCGGCGGCTACACTCTTCTCTTTGCTGCGTCTTCCTAAACCCTACTGGCGCTACTTTAGGATGGCGAACAAACTGGGTCTAGCCGCAGGTGTCCGCTTCATGTTCAGACCTGCGGATATAGCCGGCCTGATGCGTGGAGCGCTTAAGCGCCAAGGATATGCGGGTAAGCTGGTGGAGTCGTACTGACAAGCTGATGGAACCCTGTCTGTACGAATGAGAGTATATCTGGGCCAAAACAGTTAAAGAACTGCTTTCTCGAAGAGGGTTGCGACAGCTGTCTTGGTCGCGAGGGAGTAATGTGTCGCTTGCGCCGCAGAAAAGACACCGCACCTTAGGCTCATATTCCGGATAGCTGAATGAGCCGCTGAATACCCTGACCAAGTCTGTTTCACCTATTCATTTACTTGAGGCGGGAGTTCTTATAATGGGCTGGATGTATCTCTTGGTGGCCGGTCTGTTCGAGATAGGGTTTACTTCCTCGCTCAAGTTATCGGAAGGCTTTACTCGCTTGTGGCCGACGCTTTCGTTTATCGTATGCTCTTGTCTCTCTTTGTTTCTTCTCAACAAAGCGCTTTCCAGCATTCCATTAGGAATGGCGTATGCAGTGTGGACCGGGATCGGCGCAGTGGGGACGGCGCTTGTAGGCATAGTGTTTTTTCAGGATCCGGTGAGTTTCCGACAAGTGTTCTTTCTCGGCATCGTAATCACCGGAATCCTGGGATTGAAGCTCGTTTCGTAAGGCAAACGGAGACCGCCGTTTCGTTGGCGCTATTGCTCGCCAAGTTGCTTTATCAGCGCCTGGTATTTCTTGTGGATCATGCCTCGGTCGAACTCCCAAAATTCTTCAAGCAGGCGCTGCTGTTCAGTTTCAGGCAAGTACTTCATCATTGCTGGGAAAAACACCTTGTCCTCCTTGGCAATATGACGAGGATAAAAGTCCACTAAATATTCTAATTTTTCAACAATGACGCTAAGCGCTGAGGAATCGCCGCTGAAGTAATCCTCCTTTGCCTTCAGGAGAGCCGCAACGGTGCGTCTACCTGCGACATGTTCATCAATGAGTTCATTCATTATGCGTTTTTCCTCGGGAGTCATTTCTTTACCTTCCAAGTCACGAAACAGGATCTTCTCTTCCTTGCCGTGATGAGTTTCATCAGCATAAACGCGGACAAAATCCACCACATTTTCAATGAATACCGCATTCAGCTCTTTAGTTTCGCGCATACGTGCGGCTTCGTTCTGGACCAGTTTCAGCATTTTTTCGATCAAGCGATGTTCTATCATTAGAGGCGCTCTGACTTGCATCATTGTTTTGCACTCCTGACATTATGTTATGTTATATATGTAGCAATTCGGGCTCCACCATTGACAAAGGCTAACTAATCTGATTGCACATCCCAGAGTTGGTGGCTCCTCGCCGAACCCCGGTTGCACGGATCAGAACGATAGCCATGAATAGCCCTTTAGCTGATACGTCGCAAGTGTCACCAGAGCAGAGAGAGTCACCCCCACATTCGGGTTGACCCATTCCCGACTAAACTTTTCATCCGCCAAGGTTTGACCACAGACGAGCAATTCAACTCCATGCGTATGTAATTGTTCAACCAAGGCGGTGTTGGGATTGGGTCGGCCTAGTTTTTCTTGATAATAAACGTCTTTAAGAACGTCAATACCCGCTTTGCCGTGAACGATTACGGCCAATTTCAACTCTTGTACAGGAAAGCCGACGGAAGCGCATAAATTCAGGAATCGCGCTGCGTGCATTAGACCAGGATTGATTGCATCATTTTGGGCGGGCGGTTTAGTAACATCAAAAATGACCTTGTACACGAGATTCTTGTCCGGGAGCACGAGCGCTCCCGGTACCGGATAAGCCGGCCCATAGTTCTTTATGACCGGGAATTCCGCTGCAGGGGCTCGCTTATCATCTGCAGCCCGAGTCGAAGTAACGGCTAACAACGAACAAAACGTCAAGAAGAGTAGTACTTTCATTACTTGCCTCCACATACTAATTGCCTCATGGCCTCGTTACCATTATAGACTCGAGTAGAATGGATGAAAACTTTTCGACGTGCTTTGTGTCACAATAAGCTGTACGCCCAACGCAAGTTGGCGGTCAACGTGCCATTCTCACGAGTATGGGAAAAGTATAAATATGCGAGAAGCACATATATTGCCGCCGGGTGTAGGCCCCGTCGTGTTCATGTATTCTCAATGTGGCCCTGCACTCGTAAGGATAGCCAACAGCCGTGAAGTAGCTATACTCACGATCTCGTGCAGCCATACGGCATCGGTGAAAGCATTTGATCTCAGAAGAACAAGAAATGAACTACACGCCGCAGATGCCATGCGCATGTCAAGAAACTATTTTTCAGCAGATATTAAAGTGGGAGCATGGCGGCAGAATAATGAATATTACGAAGCGCCGGCTCACTGTGAGCTTGCAAGCGGTATTCCGTAAAAGGAGAGTTACATGGCGGGCGGAACCAAGTTTTTTGCAATTGCATTGATAGTCTCTGCGGCTTTAGTCGGCGCGGTTATAGCAATGTTGTTCACGCCGTTGCTAAAATATAAAGAGCCGACAGAGCTGAAATTATCGGCGCAAAGCCCACAGCGTGTCCATACGGGAAGCATTTTCAATCCGCCTAAGCCGGAAGACGCACCGGAGCACATTAGAGACGCCGTTATTTATGGATACAATTTGCTCAAAGATACCCAGAAGTATGCGCCGCAATATGTCGGAAACAAGCTCAATTGCACTAACTGCCATTTTGACGCAGGCCGGGAACTGGAAACGCTGTCGCTGGTCGGTGTAGCCGCTACATATCCGAAATGGCGAAAACGGCAAGATTATGCGGTGGATTTGGTCACCCGCACTCAGGATTGTTTCGAGCGCAGCATGAACGGCACGTCGCCTGATCCTTACAGCAAAGAAATGACCGCCATTATCACTTATTACCAGTGGATCTCTAAAGGGGTACCCATCTATTCGGATCCACCGTGGTTAGGTCTGAAGCATTTGAAAAGTGACCATAAAGCTGATGACGCAGCAGGCGCCGCCGTTTTTGCGACGAATTGCGCCGCATGTCACGGTCCCGATGGGCAGGGCACGCAGATCGCTCCGCCTCTGTGGGGAGACGGTTCGTTTAACGACGGCGCCGGAATGCACAAGTTCGACAACTTTGCGGCATTCACCAAACACTTCATGCCCAAGGGCGCGCCGACACTTGCGATTCCGCAGGCCATTGATGTAGCGTCCTTTTCATTAAGTCATCCGAGACCCCATCTTACAAAAAAATAGACAGGAGATTACAATGGATTTTCCATTGTTCCAGGTTCCTTATCTCGGCAATGGCATGACCATCGGCTTAAACGCCGTTCTCCACGTGATTCTCAGCCACGGTATCGCAATCGGTGGAATGCTCTTCATTACCCTTGCGGAGTGGAACGGTCTTAGGAAATCCGATGAGGCGTGGGAAAATTTTGCGAAACTCATGATTAAACCGACAGTAATTATAATTACGGCTGTAGGAGCCGTCACCGGTGTAGGGATTTGGTTTATCACCACTGCGCTGGCGCCCAGGGCCATCGGTTCCATGTTGCGGATCTTTTTTTGGCCGTGGTTCATTGAATGGCTGGTGTTTACCGCTGAGGTGATCGTTATTTTAATCTATTATTTTACGTGGGACGCGTGGCGCTCCGGCAAACGAAAGAGACTGCATGTAGCCTTAGGGTTCTTCTACCCGGTACTGTCCGTTTCGTCGGCAATTCTCATTACAGGGATCTTGGGCTTTATGCTCACGTCGGATGGATGGCCTTGGACCGGTAGCTTCTGGTCGGCTTTTTTCAATCCTTCCTTTATACCGCAATTAATATTGCGGCTCTCTGCAGCGATGGTATTCGGCACATTGTACGTTTTTTGTTTTCTGCTCTTTGGCCCAACTACACCTGAGTTTCGCCGCGAAGCGATCAGCTTCTACGGGAGGATCGGGTTAGGCAGTCTAATCATAGCTGTCACCAGTGCAATCTGGTACTTCAAAGTAGTTCCCTCAGCGTTTGTACCTTTCTCCGTGTTCGCCGTACTAACAGGTCATTTCTCGCAATATTATGACTACTTTTGGGTGCTCAACGGCTTGGCGCTCCTGCTCCTGCTCCTATTTCTGCTGCTTTCCGCTGTTCGCGGAGTGGCTTGGCGCGCCCTCTTGATCCCCAGTATCATTGTTGCGGCGCTCTTTGTTGCTCAATACGAACGAATTCGCGAATTCATTCGAGGTCCCTATTTATTGCCCGGGTACATGTACGTGAACCAAGTTTTGCTCACTGAAAGGCCGCTAAGGCAGGCGCATGGGGCTTTAGCGAACGAATTTTGGCATACGGCAACCGCGCCTCAGGCCGACACGCTGAATGACGGCGCCTTTTTGTTCGGGCAAAACTGCGCTCAATGTCACACCATAGGGGGACTAAACGACATCCGTGCCCGTCTTAAGGGTCGCCCCAAAGATGCCATAGACGTCTTGGTGAAGCACGCCCACGAGATGGTTCCGTTCATGCCTCCATTCGCCGGTTCCCAAAAGGATCGCATAATGATGGTCGAATTTCTTGATGCACTGGTAAATCATTACGATGTCAATAATCCGCCGGCCTTTTACACGGGCATCGCTATAAGGGAGAGACATAAATGAACAGACTCTTTGATCTCACTCTTCCAGTGCCGCTTTCGGAAGGAGCCATTCAGTTTCTGCTCTTTTTGACCTTTCAGTTGCATCTCATGTTCGTGCTCATGATGTTAGGAACCGCCATTCTCGCTATGTATTATTTTATTAGCGCCTGGTGGGGTCGACACGATCGAAGTTCAGAATTTCGGTGGGATAAA
>JBBRBO010000108.1:0-14880 GCA_038205805.1 Desulfomonilales bacterium | reverse complement strand
GTAAAGGCCTAGATTCCGCCCGCCTTCCACATGGGGAGATCAGCGTATACGCCACCCCTCGACGCCTCATAGTGAGAATACCGGATTTGGTTGATCATCAGGCCGCGAGCGAGGTCATCAAGACCGGTCCCGGCAAAGCTTCCGCCTACAATTCCGACGGAAGCCCCACGAAAGCCGCCGTTGGTTTCGCAAAGGGCCAAGGCGTAGCTGTCGAGAATCTTATCCTCACCGACACCCCAAAGGGACAGGTTGTGGCGGTTCGCCGCAGCGAATCCGGCCGATCCACAAAGGAAATCCTTTCGGAGCTTTGTCCCTCCATCATGGAGCGTATCTCCTTCCCCAAAACCATGCGATGGATGGACCAGGACGTGCGGTTCGCCCGACCCATCCACTGGCTCGTGTCCGTTTACTCGGGAGAGCCCATCGAGTTCCAATACGGTAACATATCTTCCGGTGTGACCAGTTACGGCCACCGATTCGTGAGCCCCGAACCTTTCCAGGTAAAGAGCTTTGACGAACTGAGATCCCAGCTCGAACAGCGTTCGGTCATTATAGACCCACAAGAGCGCAAAGACCGAATCTTTACTGAAGTGAAGGAGTTGGCCGAACGTGAGGGATTAACTGTCCTGGAAGACGCGGCGCTCCTGGAGGAAGTGAACTACCTCGTGGAAAGCCCTTTCCCGATCATGGGTGAATTCGCGCCCGAGTTTCTCGAGCTGCCGGCGTCTATCCTCATCACCTGCATGAAAAAGCATCAGAGATATTTTTCTCTCTACGGGTCTGATGGACTCATCACAAATAGGTTCGTAACAGTTAATAATACACCTGTGAAGGACACGGCCGTAGTCGTTAAAGGTAATCAACGGGTGCTCAAGGCACGGCTGGAAGACGCAAAGTTCTACTTCAAGGAAGACAGGAAAAAACCCCTTATAAGCAATCTGGAAGCCCTCAAAGGGGTTGTGTTTCATTCCAAGCTGGGCCTTATCCACGATAAGGTCATGCGGTTCACTCGTCTGGCCAAGCTCTTGGGTGAAAAGCTTGCTCCGGAGAAGCTGGACGCAATTACACGAGCGGCGCTTCTTTCTAAATGCGATCTGGAGACGGGGATCGTATATGAGTTCCCAGAATTGCAAGGGATTATCGGCAGCTTTTACGCTCGTTTGGACGGAGAACCGGAAGACGTCTACGAGGCCGTTCGTGAGCACTACCTACCCACGCACGCAGGCGGTGAATTACCCCAGGGGCTCGTTGGGGCCGTCGTTTCCCTCGCCGATCGTATGGACACAATCGTGGGATGCTTCAGCGTGGGGCTTGTTCCCACAGGAACAGCGGATCCGTACGCGCTGCGCCGAAACGCTCTCGCGATCATTCAGATACTCATCGACCTAAATCAATCGCTGGACTTGAATTGGTTCATCGCAGAAGCCTTTCAGGGTTTGGAGGCGGTTGCAGCTCGTCCGGCAGACGAAACGGAACGCGAAGTGAAAGAATTTATCCGCACCAGATTCGTCAACTACCATACTTCTAGAGATTATCCCCTGGATATAGTGGAGGCCGTGGTACGCGCCCGCTTCGACGACATCGTAGATGCGAGACGCAGAGTAGAGGCCTTAGCCGCATGGAGAAGCGGCCCCGAGTTCGAAACACTCATCGTGGGCTTCAAACGGGTCATGAACATCTTGAAGAATGCCGCCCCTGGAAAGCCCAACCCTGATCTTTTCACAGAGGAAGCCGAAAGGGAGCTGTTCGAGACTTTCACCACAGTACGTGGCGTCGCAGAGCCCTTTATTGACTCAGGGGATTACGGTAAGGCCCTCGAAGAAATGGGCAAGCTCAAGGCGCCGATCGACACCTTCTTCGATAAGGTCATGGTTATGGTAGAGGATGAGAAGATACGGAACAACAGGCTGAGCCTACTGGCCGCAATTGGCGGCTTGTTCACAAGAATAGCGGATTTCTCTTTCATCGGATCCACTGCTCAGTAGCCCACGCCCGTGGCGTTAGGCGAGAGGGGGCTTGAAAGCGCCCTAGGTCTTAAGCCTACGGCGTAGTGTCTCACGCCAACAACAAACGCGCTGTCTCCATCAAGACAGGGCGCGTTTGTATTATGCGGGCTAACCGGCCTATAGGCTGCTCTGCCCCTAATGAACATGTTGGCTGCACTCAGCCGTGTTTAATCCGCTCACCTTCATGCAGCTGACCAAAAGAGGAATTGACGAACCCCAGTGGGTTTCACGAGCGACGGCTTTCTCTACCAAGCCGATGATAGCGCCTTTTAGGCCGTCTATTTTACGGGCTTCTTAAGGTCGGTCATGTCCAATTCCATGAGCGCGGTCAGTTCCTTCTTGATTTCCTCCAGCGGAATCATAGTGCCTTTCCGGGACGTGGTAATAACCTTACCGGCGAACAGGCCGTACTCCACCGTCTGAGGATAGTGAAAGCGTCGTTTGGAGACCCGCCGCTTGTCCAGCCACGGAGCCTGATGAATGGGCAGATAGAAGGAGAAACGGAACGGTTCCAGCACGATATGGAAATGGTAAAGGTCGAAGTACCCTTGGTCGAATTCCACCTTACACTTAGAAGTCAAATACATCCGGATGTGATGTTTATTCGCACCCGTTTCAGTTTCCCATTTCTTCTGCGCGTCCGGGCTCAGATGATAAATCTCTCGATCACCACGGTTCACATAATTGACTGTGAGACATGGATGCCCGCTCTTAAAAATCTTCTCCAGGGCATTATGCTTGAGCGGAAACAGGTCTGAGCTTGTTTTCGTCTCATGAACAAGAAAAGAGAGATAATAACACGCGCGAGCTATTTCCTTGTCCGGACACGGCAACAGATCTATAGCCGCAAGGTTCTCTTTGTGAAATTGCAGCTTCTCGGGGACTACCGCCTTGTTCTCTGTAATTTTCTTTTGCTTGGGCGGTTGCGGGGCTCTGGGGCCGTTCCGCGTTTTAGGCAAGAAAGGTTGTAAGCCCTTCTCTTCTCTCTTATAAACAATGATGGGATCCCTTCTCGGGGGTTTTTTGGGCATTGGAGTTCTCCTGCGCCACACCAAATCTTGGAATTAGGCGTGGCCGACCTGGTGGAGTAACGAGATTACCGGCTACACGGGTAATCAGTCACTCGCTACCTTCACGATTCAATTAGTCGGAATATCGTATACTCGACACGATCCCTTAGATCCGAAGAGTCTTCGGTATATTTTATATGGTGGATTCTTTGATGTCCGGAATGTAATGTAACTACCACGGTTGCGTTCCGGTTTGCAATAGTTCACCTCTAAACATTTACGCTCCGGGAATCAAGAGAATTCGTATCTTATGAGACAATTTGCCTGGAAATTGATCCCGTCCTCTCAGAAAGTGACGCGTACAACGTGCTGCACTCACATCGTCTGATGCGCCGTGGGAGTCCTTCCCCTAGCCGACAAATAGGCCTTCGTCGGCTCCCAACGCCACAAAACTTGTTTGCATTTCAAGCTGCGTCGGGCGTATAACCCTATATCGGAGAAAGCAAATGAACATCATTGCACAAGCGCTTCAGGAAAACAGAAAGACTCTTTCGGAATATGAATCCAAACAACTTCTTGCCTCTTACGGTATACCGGTCACACGAGAGGTTCTTGCGTACAACGAAGAGGAACTGCGCTCAGCGATCAAGGAGATCGGTTTACCCATCGCGCTGAAGGCCTGCTCGGCGGAAATCGCTCATAAGACTGAGCGGGATCTGATCCGACTGGGAATACAAACCGAGGAAGACGCTTTCGAGGCGTACGCGGATCTACGCAATGAAATAGGGCCGCGTGATTCCGTGCTGGTCGCTGAGATGGTCGCCGGACGCCGTGAGTTCATGGTGGGAATGACGAGGGACGCTCAGTTCGGCGCGTGTGTGATGTTCGGTCTAGGCGGTATTTTCACCGAAGCCCTCAAGGACGTCGTTTTCCGCATGGCGCCGCTGAACCGCCGAGAAGCATTGGAAATGCTGCAGGACATTAGGGGCGCCAAGATCCTTGGTGAAATCCGAGGAATGCCGGCCGTAAACACCGAGGCGCTAGCCGCCATCGTAATCGCCCTCGGCAAGATAGGGCTTGAACATGAGGAGATCCAGGAGATCGACGTGAATCCTCTCATTATCCGAGGGGATAGCCCCGTCGCCGTGGACGCGCTTGTGGTTCTGCGCTGATACCGATGCTTAATCAAATAAATAATATTAGGGAGAACCTTCTTGAAAGAAGGTTCTCCCCAAAACCCTCTCCATGAACTTTCACAATTGCCGAAACCGGCTGTTCTCAAGGAGAAAACGCCGCTTTCGGCGATTAGCACAAATTTCTTAGAAAGGGGTTGGAAAAACCTACTTTGCAACAAAAGCTCCGCCGATCTTACTTTTGTGAAAGCACATCGGTATGAGACAGGAGCCGTAGCCGGTGGGCGTCGTTCGGGCGCTGAGCCGCTTCGATCCCGGTGACATTTAGTGGTTTCACATGAGGCACAAAGCTCGATTCCACAATAGCGATGTTTTCAATCCTAGCAGGTAAGCGCCTCTGCCGTATGAGCGATAGTAAACCCGACAAGTGGACGATAAAGACCATCCTGGAATGGACGGCGACCTACTTCAAGACCAAAGGCATACGCACCGCTCGATTGGACGCAGAGGTCTTACTCGCAGCGTGCCTCGAGGTTGATCGCCTCCAGCTTTATCTCAATTTCGAACGGCCTGTTTCCCCTACGGAGCGCTTGCGTTTCAAAGAATTGGTTCGCCGGCGCGCCCTGCGTGAGCCCGTCTCGCTCATCATCGGTAGGAAGGAATTTTGGTCTCTCACGTTCGCCACGCGATCCGGGGTCTTGATACCGAGACCGGACACAGAAATCCTCGTACAAACAACGCTGACGGAACTAGCGGACATAGCGAACCCCCTTATTCTCGAAATCGGCGTAGGTTCGGGAGCCGTCGCCGTAGCGATTGCCTCTGAACGTAAGGACGCGACGATTGTGGCCGGCGATCTTTCCGTAAACGCGGTGTTTGCGGCCCAATCGAATGCTCGTGACCTCGGTGTCGCTGATCGAGTCCTTCTCACGGGTATGGACGCGTTTTCCGCCCTGCGGCCACGTGCAGCATTCGACATGGTGTGTTCAAATCCCCCCTACATTCCTTCAGCGGTCATTGAAACACTTGAACCCGAAATTACCTTCGAGCCTCTTTTGGCCCTGGATGGCGGCCCTGACGGCCTCTCCGTCATTCGGCGGCTGGTCGCTCAAGCTAAATTGTTCTTGAAGCCCGATGGTGTTCTCGCAATCGAAATGGCGGCGGATCAGGAGCAGGCGATTAGGGATCTCTTTGCGGGGGTGGGCGACATGATACATATCCGCACTGAAAGAGATCTAGCGGGCAAATCACGCGTTATTGTGGGCCGGCGTGCGGATAAACGCGACACATAACGGAGTCGGTCGATTAAGATCGGCGGGGCTTGCGCGCTTAAGCTTACTCGATGAGCCGAAATAGCTTAACGCCGCTCCAGGAGACATTTTCGTTTTTTGACTTGACACATAAATAAAATATTATATCATAGAAAATAGGGATTCGAGAATCTATATTTCGAAACGTGTGAAAACAATTTCGGAAGGATTCAGAAAGCTCAGGGGGATCTATATCCAGCAACGATTCGGATAAGAGACGTCTTTACCTATAGGTAATTATTAGTAAAAATGTCTCAGTTCCTATGTGGAACGCTGAGCGGCGTCCCCGCAACGATACTCGGAGCAGACATGCGTTTCCTGATCCTCGGGTACGGCAAATTCGGCCGATTAGCCACAAACAGAGTCAAGGAAGCCTTTCCTGATGCAAACATCGTCGTCGTAGACACGGACGAGGACGTCTTGCGACACGCCCCCCCTGGAGCCGACCTTTTGCGCATGGACGCGCTGGAGGCTGTTGACCGGTTGAAGGGTGAGCCTGACTGTGTAGTCGTGCCCATGGTTCCATTCCATGTAGCGGCTTCTTATCTGCTGAGAAACCGAACGGATGTAGAATGTGCCGCGTTTCCTGGGCATCTCGTGCAAATCCTTCCAAACCCCTTTGTCGTAGATGAAAGCTCTGTGGCGTGCAGCAAAGCGGGCTTTCTGTGTCCCGATGATTGCCCCGAAGGTGAGTTGTGCACGGTGACGGGTCTTTTTCGCGAACCGTTATATGGAGAGGTAGAGGGCGCGCTCGCCGCGCCTGCATTCGTCATCGTGAGCCGACAGATCCTGCCGGGAATCGGCGGCTACCCGCACGAAAAACTGACGGAATTGACGCGACAGCCGCTCCCCGAGACGTTTTTCGTGGCGACCACATGCAAGTGTCACGGCTTTGTAACTGCCTTCAGGCGCAAGCCCTGACGCACGTTGTGGGAGTGCATTAAAGTTAGAAGGTGTAGGTGCCGGTCAGTCCCGCAGAAAACAAGAGATGACGTAAGTCCATGGAAAAATTGGTGGTGCGATCTTGGATGTCCACACGGGCGCTCCCGGAAGTATTGATATACGTGAACTTGAGAAATCCTCCCAAAAAGGCCTGATCTCCTATGGGTTTAGAAACTTCGAAGAGCGAATCAAACCACTGTCCGAAAACAGCGGAACCGGAAATAGTAGGGCGTATGCGGTCTCCGGAAGAGCTAAATTCCTTCGTGGAATCCAGTTGGGTAAAAGTTATGGGCGAAATTGCCAGCTCCAACCGCACGAGAGATTTCAGTAGTTCGGTGTGAGCGTAGTATAGTCCCACGTATGGAACATGGATGCGGTAATTGTCGTCAAAGTGGTCGGCGCGGCTTCGCACACGCTTTGAATGATACTGGCCCAAATAGAACCTGTACCCGCCCATGAGTCCGGCGCTGTAAGGCATCGGGCCGAGATTCAGGTGGTAAATGGCGGACAAATCGGCTTCCAGCAGCCATGCCCTTGTGTCCCATGCTTGCATGTCCGTTACGCGTGAGATGTCTTGAAACAGGAAATTTGCTCTCGATTGCAAAGGAATATTTGTCCACAACTGCGCCCGCACGGCCAAATCCGTAAGCGCGAATGTGCCGACTTGAAGCCCCAAGAACGGCCCGTCCAAATAGAGTTTTCGTTTGGAGGGCAATACAAACTCGCTGTCGCCCATGCGTAAGTTGATTTCATTCGTGCTCCACAAGTAGCCGACACGGGCCTCTACAATGCTCTTGTTTTTAGGCTTGTGAAACTGATACTCGGACGGGGCAAATTCCATGGCTCCGCACGAGCCGTCTAGTAGGGCGAGAACGAACGCCAGAGACAATGCCATAATGAAGCAATACTCCAGCCGTCCCGCGGAATGTGTCCCGCAGGAAAGCCGGACGCCCTGAGCGCGCAGAAGTCTTACGGGCCTGTCTGCGCTTAACGTGGGTCGCGTATGCTCACTCTGTGTTTTCACAGAGCCACTGTAGATTGATGGACTACGTTTGTCGAGCACAATCACGCCCAGTGGGGATGAGATGCGGACGCCTAGGACTCACTGAGAGACGCGTGTATACGCAAAGACAATTATGGCCAAGCCTGTTCGTGTTTTGCGCCGGACGAAAGTGTTTCGGAGCGCGATGTGCTAAGATCGCCTCGGATAGGGTACTTTCGTGCTTCGATAATCATGTGTGAGCCGCTGGAAGGACAAAACGCTTGACTTTGAGGCGGTCATTTGGTCAAATACTCGTTTTAGAGGTTTTAACTTAAAGTTGGGGAACCAGTGTGAAAAGAACATTTCAGCCAAGTAATCTTTCAAGAAAAAGGACTCACGGTTTCCGCATAAGAATGAGGACCAAAGGTGGAAGACTTGTCCTCCAGCGGAGAAGAGCAAAGGGACGCAAGCGTCTCTCAGTTTAGCGCAAAACATTTTGGGTTCACTAAGGAGGATCGTGTTCGAAGATCCTCTGATTACAAGCGGATAACCAAGAGCGGCGTGAGACGACGCACGGCTCATTTTACTATCCGACTGCTTGGAAATGAGCTGGGCAGAACAAGGCTCGGGGTTGCCGTCAGCAAAAAAGTGGGCAATGCTTGTGCGCGAAATCGGATCAAGAGAAGACTCAGGGAATATTTCAGGCTGCGCCGGGACATTTTCCCGCCTGACACGGATATAGTGTTTGTCGCCATGTATGGAGCCGCAACCTTGGACAGCAAGCAGCTCTTTAGCGAGCTTGACCGGTTTTTCGACAGATAATGCGGGACGTATTCAAGACGACGGCAATTGGTCTCATCAGGATGTATCAACTCCTGATCTCGCCGATTTTACCTTCAGCTTGCCGTTTTTACCCCACCTGCTCCGAGTACGCTCTCCAAGCTGTAACCAAATATGGGTTCATACGCGGTTCGTGGATGGCTTCGAAACGTCTCCTCCGGTGCAGACCGTTCGGTCCCGGAGGTTTTGATCCCGTCCCGTGAGCACCGGCTATAGACAACGCTGTCCGCTAAAGCGAACTCTGCGCATCGCCGGGTTTGTCCAAGGTATGTACGGCCGTCGGCGGTGTCTACGAGAGGTGTGTGCGACGAAAAATCCGCGTCCGTGCCGGACGTCGAAGAAATACTTTACCCCGTGCGGGGGAGATAATACATGGAACGTAATGTCGTTGTGGCTCTTATACTGTCAGCCCTTATCATATTCGGCTTTCAGTTTTATTTTCAATCCGTTACCCCGCACCCAGCAAAGCAGCCCTCGCCCCTTGATTCCCAGGCTAAACAAGAGACACCGACCTCACGCGCTGAGCCGGAGAAAACAGTAGCCAAAGAACCGGCTCCTCCTGAATCGGTAATTCGGTCCCTTGCGCCTGCCGACGCGACGGTAGCCGAAGAAAAGATTATCACTATTAGCGGACCCTTATACGAAGCAGCCGTCTCCTCTCGGGGCGCCAAGCTCGTGTCCTTCAAGCTGAAGAACTTTAAAGAGACCATTTCGGGCGATGACCTCGTAAATATCTTTAATCAGAGAGGTCCCGACACCTCGGGTCCCACATTGGAACTCACTACGCGTGACCAACGCTTTATAGACGCAGGATTGGATTACCAAACCGATTCGCCCACTAATATTACGCTGAATCCCGGAAAATCCGTGTCACTCATCTTCACCGCCGTGACATCGGATAATGTGGCTATTACAAAATCGTACTCATTCGACCCGGAGCTCTACCTCATAGGTTTTTCATTTAAACTAGCGAACCGAAGCGATGGCGCACGGAATTATCTTGTCTCCCTACCCTGGAGCAAGGTTTTTACTGTGCACCCTGGGGATAGATTTGCGTGGCATAGCGCATCTATTCTGCTAAATGGCCAGCTAAAAGACTACTCTATTACGAGTATTAAAGGTGACGAAGAACTGTCGGGTGATATAGGCTGGGCCGGACTCGGAGACACTTACTTCTTCAAAAGCTTAGTGTTTCCGGAGAGGCCCGCAAATAAGGTCAGTCTCTTTAAGGCTCGTGCGGATCTCACTGAAATTAAAGTGCGCTACGGAGCCGCGGATATGGAACCCGGTACGTCATATTCCGCCGACCTGGCGCTCTACCTGGGTCCAAGAGAGCACCAGGCGCTGATGCAAGCCGGACACGATCTCCACAAGGCCCTGGTATACAGTTTTTATAGATTTCTAGACTGGCCGGCTCAGGGCCTCATGTTCTTTCTACGGTTCGTCTACTCGGGTTTTACCGTCGGCGGCATCAAAATTCCCGGCGTGGGTAACTATGGCTGGGCGATTATTCTCCTCACGGTGCTCATCAAAATCCTGTTCATTCCGCTTACTCACAAAAGCATGAAATCTATGAAGCGGATGCAGGATATTCAACCGCTCGTGGCAAAAGTTAAAGAACAATACAAAGACGACAAGATGGCGCAGAACAAGGCCGTAATGGAGCTGTTTCGTGAGCACAATGCAAGCCCCGCCGGGAGCTGCTTGCCCATGTTACTTCAGTTCCCGGTCTTCATCGCTCTGTATCAAGCGCTGGCTTACTCAATAGAATTGCGCCACGCGCCTTTCGTGTGTATCCCGCAAATCTACTTTTGTATCCAAGATCTCTCGGCGCCCGACCCCTATTATGTGACTCCAGTAGTGATGGGGCTAACCATGCTGATTCAGCAATGGCTTACTCCCACGGGCGGCGATCCGACACAAAAGAAGATCATGATGATAATGCCGGTTGTGTTCACGTGGATGTTTCTCGGATTCCCCGCCGGTTTGGTGCTCTACTGGATGGTAAATAACATCCTGTCCATTGGGCAACAGCTTGTTACGAATAAGATGACCGCGTAAGAGGAAAAGAATATGTCCTTTCAAGATTTTACAGGTAAAACAAGACAAGAGGCCATCCAGAAAGCCTGTGAAGAGCTGAACACGGAGGAAGCGCTCCTGGAAATTCAGGTAATGGAAGAAAGCACACGGGGATTTCTCGGTCTAGTTGGACAACGCGACGCCCGTATTCGCGTTCGTAAACGAGATATATTGAAGGAAGTCCTTGAAGTGGAACCACCTGCGCATATAAAAGCACTACGGACGGAGTTAGTGGACACATCCTCTGAGGCTCCTGCTGATCCCGCGGCCCCTGAACACGAGGTGGAACCCGAAGTTCCTGAAAACCATGATTTTGAGGAGCCCAGGTTGCGACCCGAGGTGGTGGCGGCCGCTGAGGCGGAGAAGGAAGCACGCAATGCAGCGGCCCAGGTCGGCTTGCCTCAAGCCCAAGAGGTTCTGACTAAAATACTAGAGAAAATACCCGTTGAAGTTGAAGTAGAGGCTAGTATCCAAGACGGCGCCGTGTATCTGAATATCATCGGCGACGGTTCAGGTTTGCTCATCGGTAAGAAGGGTCAGACGCTGGATGCGCTCCAATTCTTGGTGAACAAAATTATCAACAAGGAGCACTCCTCAGACGGCAAAGTCGAAATCATAGTCGACACGGAGAATTACCGTCTACGCAAGGAGGAGAACCTTAGAGACATCGCCTTCAAGATGAGCCAGAAGGCTAAGAAGACCCTCAAGCCTGTGTCATTTAACCCGATGCCCCCCCAGGAGCGACGCCTTATTCACCTCATTCTCGCTGATGATAAAGAGGTCTACACGAAGAGCTATGGTGAAGGCGCCATGCGAAGAATTATCGTATACCCTCGAAAGGCTCTTTCGAACAAGCGAAGACGAAGGTAGAGCTTTCCTTTGGAATGTGGTTTTTAGCAGGGCGCCCGGTTGAATCTTCCGGGCTGCCTTGTACTCGATCTACATACAGCGCCTACAAACTCAACAACTTACATGGCTCTGATGCTCCTTATGCTGCTGAACGTTCAATCGAAGCGTTCACTTACCCTGTCCATATCGCTTTTCATTTGCGAGCTTTTTTGAACGGGGGATGTAGCTTGCTGTGTTACTTGGACCCTATGTTAGGCAAACAAACAAGCGCCGTCACCGTTCATTACGAGTGAGCTAGAGCCTGGAATGAGACGATCGGGTGGTCCCCAAGAGAGATGAGTCTCCCATCGCGCTATCACCGCAGGCAGAGCCGCCGCAATCCTCGTGAACGATTGCGAAGCGACATTCCTGAATGTATGAACCTTCTATCCGGTGGAAGCATGGAACACCAACTCGCAACACAAGCATTTAACGACACAATCGTAGCGCTCTCCACGCCTGCCGGACATTCCGGAATCGGCGTGGTTCGCGTGTCCGGGCCGGCGGCCTTGCCTTCGTTGAAACGTCTTTTTCAACCCTTGTCGGCGCACGAAAAGTTCGTTCCGCGGAAGGCCATATATGGCACCCTGAAGTATTGCTCCTCAGGGGCAACTATAGATGATGGGATTGCTCTATTCATGCCCGGGCCTCATTCCTATACGGGTGAAGACACCGTGGAATTGACCCTTCACGGAAATCCCGTGCTCTTGGATATGGCTGTGCGCGCCTTTATAGATCTAGGGGCGCGTCTCGCTACACGAGGTGAGTTCACGAGACGGGCTTTCCTCGCGGGCAAATTAGATCTCGTCCAAGCCGAAGCGGTTATTGATCTCATCGAGGCGCGTACGCCCGCGGCAATCCTCAACCACCGAGCTGCGCTCGACAAGAGCTTGTCCACGGAAGTGCAAAGACTCTCGGACCAACTCAAAGATATCCTGGCCGAACTCGAATACCACATCGACTTCGATGAAGATGATCTCCAGGAGCCGCCGAATGTCTTACCGCAAATAGACTCGGCGCTTCACCAGCTTGACAATCTTATTGTGAGAGGAAAATGCGCGGCGTCAGTGGCCGAGGGTTTTTCTGTGGTAATAGCGGGACGACCGAACGTGGGAAAGTCCACGCTCTTTAACCGCCTTGTCCGCACGGAAAGAATGATCGTTACGCCCTATCCCGGTACTACCCGTGATCCTGTAGAGGAACCTATCCTCCTGCACGGCATGCGTTTCAATATTGCGGATACCGCCGGTATACGGAAGAATCCCGAGCCCATTGAAGAGGAAGGGATCCGTCGCACGCGAGAACGCATGGAACATGCCGACATAATTTTGCTGGTAATTGATGGTTCAATGCCGCTCACCAACGATGACCGAGAACTTCTCACGTTGTGTGAACAACACCAATTTGCGCTTGTAATGAACAAGCTTGATCTCCCTCAAGCGCTTAATCCGACGGAACAGCCGGCCGGGTGCCCGCTAATTTTCCTGAGCGCCCGAACGGGCGTTGGTCTGGACAAGCTCGAGGAACATCTTCGTGGCGTGGTCAAAGGCTTTACGGACGGCGCGCAGCGCTGCGGAGTGAATCAACGATGTCTCTTGCTGCTGGAGGCTTGCTCCGTTGAGCTACTATCTGCGCAGGCAATATTACAGAATCAGAGGCGGCCTTGGGCGGACACCATTACTATGGATATCCGCCGCGCCTTCTCTAAGCTCGAAGAGATAACCGGCGAGCGAGTGGACGAAAAACTGTTAGATCGTATTTTCGAGCGGTTTTGCGTGGGAAAATAACCCTCCATCTAAGCTAAGGTTTTACCTTAGGAAATAGCTATAACAGTTAGATTAAACTAACTAAACATTGACATTTTGCCCCATCTGGAGTACGTCTCAAAAGCATCACGTGAAGTCTCCAAAGAGTTCTTCACGACGCGGGAAATCCGGCGCTGTCCAAAATGGAGTCTATGCTGATAGGCATCCGCGACTTCGTTCGAGACAAGGCGCATGCACGTTTGGAGGTACACGTATGGCTACAAGGGGCACAATTGGGCTTTTCAGTGCTTTTTTGACTTTGGCCTTGCTTTGGTTGACCGGGAGTCAGGTGGGCGCCTGGGATCAAGCTTATCGTTATCCCATCAAAGTTCGAGTTTCGGACTCGGACCCAACCGGATCACGCTCGGCGGATAGTAGACCCTCGGATCGTAGCTCCGTCCCTGAGTGGGATGTGGCGGCGGGTCAAGCGCGTGGAACAATTCTATGCGCTAAGCGGGGCTACACTCTGGAGCTGGGCGTGCGGCCTTTCTTCAGTAATTTGAGCGGCCTCACAAGGGTGGTGAGCAAAGGTGGAGAAGGAACGTTATTAGGGCTCAACGGGCACCTCAGAGTGCCCTCTGAACAAACCTTTTGGGAGATGTATTCACACTTGCGGCTATACGACAAGGTCACGCTTAGGTTAGAGTATGTGCCGTGGCATTGGATCGGCGGAGGTCATGCCGGATCGGATGGTAATTTCAACGGCCTATTGTTGAAGAAAGATGACCCAATCAGCGTCGATTTGGGCATCACTTCCATCGTCGTTGGAGCTGATTACGATGTGGCCTTCGGCAGGGATCTGTACTTTGGACCCAATGCGGACCTTAATATCATCAAATGGTCTCAACGAGTGGCTAAAAACGGCGTAGACGCTTCCGATTTCACGCAAACCATTTTACAACCTGAAATCGGGGCACATCTTCGCTATGAACCCACCAACACCGGCTACTTTTCATGGTTTAAACCGTATATGGAAAGTAGATTCAAGTGGATGAGCTTCAGAGGCCTGAGCACGTCAGGCTGGGATGTGGGGGCAGGCATAGCGCCGCCCGTAAGCAAGAATGTGGACGCAGGTTTTAAACTAGGCTACAAACAGTGGAAAATGGAGGGTAGTCGCGGAAGACTCTTCGCCGACGTAGGCGTGGAAGGCGTTTACCTGGATTTCTCTCTACGGTTTTAGTGCCAACGCCCCTTGTCCATGAAACCGCGGGAGCTCACCCCCGCGGTTTTCATTTGCGCTTGACGCCGTGAACCCAAGCCCTGAGGCTTCGCAAACAAAACCTTCATACCGGTTGGAATATTCGGCATATACCTAAGCCCTTTCGACATTCGTTTTCGCGAGGGGCCGGAGCGCCTTGTATGCAGCGAAAGCAAGAGCTGGGAACCTTCCTTCCGTGATTCAACCGCTTCGCCGCGAAACACCCAGTGAGTCCGATGGAAACACCTGTAACTTTGTCGTACCCGGGGGCCGTTACAACAGTCGGGGGACCGTGTAACAGCAGTGTTCAAATTGTCAAAGAGCGTGTGACGAGGCAGGTAAGAGCCACCAGGCTTTGCTCGCCGTTTAGGGCTCAGCCGCCCACGTCGACCCACTTAGCAACGGAAGAACAATCCACCTGACTTGACTGAAGCCGGGAACCGCAGTGTTCGACGATGTCGAACAAACACGGTGGTTTTTCGCACTTGGAGCCTTCTTCCCGAGCCACCCGCTCTCTGGACGCCGCGTCTTTATTGCGTTAGAATACTATAGTAATGGCTCTTGAATCTCGCGGAAGGCATCATTACATTTTGGAATGCGAATAACGGTGTTATTTTGCACAAAAAGTCACAGGAAAGGCCGTGTGCGGAGATGAAAGGATTGTTGTTGACACCGGATGAGCGCGAT
>JBBRBO010000107.1:0-14990 GCA_038205805.1 Desulfomonilales bacterium | reverse complement strand
TAACGAGGTTCTTTCCATAACCAGTTTTAGACCATGATGATAGTTCTGAAAGATCTTCCTGCACATGATCAAAGGCTCTTCGGAACCTTTAATGACGAGCGTTAGAAGCTCTTTCAAGGCGTCTTCCTGAAACTTGATTTTGAGCTGATACAGGTTGTAAAACTCTTTCTCGAATAGATGAATATCGTTCTCGATCCTCAAGAAGCGCTTATAAATGGTCTCGGGTGAGAGTCCCTGGTTCAGGACCGCATCAACGATCACTTCCAGTTCCCATGTTTCAGGCGTCTTACCTGAGATCTTTTCCAACTCATCGGAACGCTTTTTCAGCTCTTGTAGGAGTTGGTCGCGTTCCCATACGTCTATTTCGTTGTAGAGATACGTCCTCGAAGGGTGTTCTTCATCCCCCAATATCTCCGTGAGATAGCCTTTGGGGTTCTCTATGAGTTCGCCCGTCACGGTAAACCTATTCAAATCCGTAGAGGGCAGGGTTCGTTCAAACCCTACGAGCAAGCGCTCCATCACGCTGATGAGCGACCTTGCGCCCGTCTTCTCCTTGTGAGCCAACCCGGCGATCATCCGAAGCGACTCGTTCGTGAACCGAACATCAATCCCATAGGCCTTGAAATCTTGCTTCTTGGCGGTCACCACGGATGAATACCGATTCAGGAGGATCTGATAGAGGTCTTCCTGTTCCAGGTCTTCAAGGACCGTCATAACCGGCAGACGACCGATGAACTCGGACTCAAAGCCGTAAGAAACCATGTCCTCGGGTTTGACCTGTTGCAGCAATTTAGTGCGCGTCTCTTTTTCCTTGAGCTGGGAACCAAAACCGAGCCCCGCCTTTGAGAGCCGCCTGGAGATGATTTCTTCCAAGCCGTTGAATGCGCCTGAGACGATGAACAGTATATCGCGAGTATTGATGGTTCTTTTGAGACGCTTGCCCGTTTTCTGAAAATGGGTAGCGGCTTCCATGAGCGATACGGGATCATGGGCGACCTTAAGATCGACTTCCGTCTCTTCCATTGGTTTAAGCAAATTTCTCTGCACGCCTGAACGAGATACGTCTATGCCGATAAGATTGCCTGAAGATGCGATCTTGTCGATTTCATCGATGTAGATGATACCGTATTGGGCCTTCTCGATGTCACCGTCGGCTTCTTGGACGAGGTCGCGTACGAGGTCTTCCACGTCACCGCCGACGTATCCGGTCTCGCTGAACTTCGTGGCGTCGCCTTTTACAAAGGGAACGCCCAGCTTTTTGGCGATAAGTTTAATCAAGTATGTCTTACCGACACCGGTGGGGCCGACGAGAATCATGTTGCTTTTGATTCTGCCGATGCCCTCACGTTCAACGCCGTTGCCGTGTTGATTAAAATAACGAATGCGGTTGAAGTGGGTGCATATTTTCGTGGCCAACATTTCCTTGGCTGCGTCTTGGCGAATCACGAACCGATCGAGATATTCGTGAAGCTCCGCGGGTTTCATGTCAAAGTTAAAACCGGGGGTGTCAACAACGACTTGCTGCCCTTCGGATGTTTCATCCGTCCCGGGCCAAGGACCGATCTGAGTGCCCATCACCCGTATTTTATTGCCGTACTTATTTGCTAGGAAATCGTTAATTTCTTTTTCGATTTCTTTAGGATCGGGTAGATTAATCCCAGTGGGTTGGTCGGTGTCTTTCATATTATGCCTCTCAGAGTATAAACAGCAAATATCGAATATTTAGTTGTTTATTATAGATGAATTCGTCAATAGTAAAGTTGCGTTTCTCACGCTGAAAAATCCAAAATAGTTAGAATTTCAGTCAACAACCCGCGATATTTTGTTTCCACTTCCGGCGAAAAGATGAGCTTTTATTTTCAGGTTTACTCCCAAAAGTAGTCTTCGTTAAGGATTTCGTGCGGTTTGTATAGCCGTTTGTAGTTCATTGCTCGACTATCCGCAACGTAATACCCTAGATAATAGTAGGGAATCCCCTGGGACGCCGCCTCGGCTATCTCCGCCAACGCCGTATATGTGCCCGGACTACGGCGTGCGTGAGCAGGATCGTAGTAGGTGTAAACACTTGCGACCGAACGTGAGCATACATCCACGATACTTACGGCGGCTATTCGTGGCGAGCCCTCGATGCGGTACTCGATCTCGTACGTGTTCACGGGTCGCTTGTAGAGAAACGACGCTATGCGTGTGAAGGACCAACGCTCGCGTGAGCCGTGCTTCCATTTGTTATACGCATTGAAGAGCTTGTATTTTTCGGTGGTCAACTGAGGAACTGCAAGCGTCGTTGCAATGACGTCACTGTTCTTGCGCAGCACGCGGCGCTGAGACTTGTCGGGGCGAAATTCTTGAGTCAGGACGCGTAAAGGCCGACACTCGGCGCAATCAGGACATCGAGGGCGGTAAAACAGCACCCCCGAACGCCTGAAACCCACGTCCATAAGATCGTGGTAGAGCTCAGGCGGGCATCGGCTTGCGGTAAAACATTCTTCCCTTGCAATGCGATCCCCCAGATATGGGCATACATGTAGATCGCCGCTCTCCAAGAAGTCGAGCCGCACGGTCCCGTATTCCGGTGAAATGATGACGTTGGGATTACGAAGCGTTTGCTTTCGCGACTTTGAGTGTTCCATGGCGTTTGCACTGATCTATCGGCGCAGGATACATGCCCCCTGCTGATAGTAGGAAACCGGAGCGGCCTTACGCACGCGCTTTGCCGGCTTATCTCAGGGTTCCATAATGGGGGGCTTTTCGGCCGTAGAAGCCTTTTTCAAATTCGTCAACAGCACATTTGCGCATGTCAGCATCGGATCCCAGACCGGACCGAAAGGCGGAGCGTACGCCATATCGCAATTGAAGAACTCTGTTACGCTCATGCCCGCATGGAGAGCCACCGCAATGGAGTCGATACGATGCGCGGCGCCCTCTTTGCCGACGATACTTCCGCCGAGCAATTTTTCCGTGGAGCGGTCCGCCACAAGTTGCACCCAGAGATCCTCAGCGCCCGGTTGTCTCCACGCTCGTGAGCGGCTTTTGATGTATGTGTCCACAGCTTGGAAACCCGCCGTCTCGGCCTCCCCTACACTGAGGCCCGTGCGTGCGACCTCATAACCGAAGGTCTTGAACACAGCCGTGCCCACGATGTCGGGCGCTTCGGTCTTGTTTTCCAGCAGGTTCTCGGCAACAAGCCAGCCGGTTCGATTGGCTCGCAAGCCCAGTGGTATCCACACACGTGCGCCCGTGAGCGCATGAAAGGCGTCGGCGCAATCCCCGGCAGCGAAAATGTTCGGGTCCGAGGTGCGCAAGTACTTATCTACTGCGATCGCCTTGTAAGGCCCCAATGCGAGACCGGCGTTCGCGGCTAACTCCGATCGCGGCTCGACGCCTACGGCGATGAGAACCATGTCCACATCGAGTCGGCTGTCTCGGGTGACTACCTGTAATCCTTTATCCGTTCGTCGGATTTCCGTGAGATCCACCCCGAGCATTACCTGTGCGCCCTTGCATTCCAGTTCTTCGATTATGAGCTTGGACATTTCTAAGGGCAGCCAGGGGAGAATTTCAGTGCGCACTTCCGGGAGGATGACACCTACACCGCGAGCGCAGAGCGCTTCGGCCATTTCCAAGCCGATGTACCCGGATCCCACGATCACCGCTGAGCGCACCGTATTTTCCGCAAGATAACGCTTCATGGCGCGGCCATCATCCAAGGCCCGTAAGGTCAGCACACCCGGGAGATCCATTCCGGGAAGCGGCAAGCTTCTGGCGCGGGCGCCTGTTGCAATGAGCAGCTTGTCATAGGATTCGGAGAACTCTTTCCCGTCCGATCGACCGTGTACGACCTTGGCTTCCCGATCGATGCTCTCGACCGTGTGATTAAGGCGCAAGTCGATCCCCTGCTTATTGCGGAATACGTCCGCACTTCGCACCACAAGGTCGTCTATGCCTCTCAAGGGATCCGCTATATTATACGGCATACCGCAGGCCGAGAATGACACATCGAACGTCTTTTCAAAGACGATCACATCAAGGTCGGGATACATGCGTTTCGCTTTGGAAGCTGCGCTTAAACCAGCCGCATCACCGCCGATTACAACAAATTTCATGCCCGCTTACCTCCCGCCGCCCCTACATGGGCGGAAAAGATTCCATGACCTGCTCGTTCATTGAAATACGGTAGTCCTATTCACACATACCAATACATTACCCGACGGCAGGTTAGGTAGCAACCGGTGCGGCGCTTCGGGTGGTACTTTATTGACGGCAGGTCAGCACGAACCCTGCGGGCACGTGAAAACACATATGGGGATGGGCTGGTCGTGAGATGAGTCAACCTTGCTACCTTTACGGACCGCAGAGCCGCCTTAATCCTGAAGAAGCGTCAGGTTCTTTCATCCCCTTCGATGACACCGTCTCGGATGAGGATTTTGCGATCCGTGAACTGGCCCACCTCAGCGTCGTGCGTGACCATGATGAATGTGATTTTCTGAGATTCGTTTAGATTGCGGAATACGGACATAATTTCCGTTGAGGTCTTTGTGTCGAGATTGCCCGTGGGTTCGTCCGCGAGGATGATTTCGGGAGTGTTTACTAGGGCGCGCGCAATGGCGACCCTTTGTTGCTGGCCACCTGAGAGTTGCGTAGGTAGATGCTCCGCTCGATCGGCCAAACCCACGAGATCGAGGGCATCCGCCGCCAATCTGCGGCGTTCCGTGAGTTTGGTCCGACTATAGACCAAGGGCAACTCGACGTTTCGCAGGGCCGTGATCCGAGGGAGCAAATTGAATCCTTGAAACACGAAACCCAGCTTACGATTGCGCACAATGGCCCGCTGATCACGATTCAACTGGGATACGTCTTCTCCGTCCAGGAGGTATTCACCCGATGTGGGCGCGTCCAAGCACCCAATTATGTTCATGAGCGTGGACTTCCCGGAGCCGGAAGGCCCCATGATGGACAGAAATTCACCCGCGTCGATCTGTAAGCTGATTTTGCTGAGCGCATGTACAGTGACGGACCCGGCGAGATAATCTTTGCACAAATTGCGCATCACGATAACATGTGAATCGGCTATTTCCGTAATCTTTTGGTGGATTGTGGGCGCCTGCATTGTGAGCCGAGCCTTTCCCAAGCCGGTGAATCGTCGCAGTTAGCGCATAGGCGCCTGGGGTTGAGGACGGTAGTTCGCCGAGGTCGGGCTTTCGCTCCTTGATTTAAGTCGATAAATGCGGCATCGATGGCGGCTATGCGTTTCCCAAGTCGTCGGGATCAATTCTTTCAAGTATCTTGGTGAGTTCTTCGTCCGTTTGTTCGATGTCTTCTTGGGTAAAGATGACCTTAGCCTTGGAGACCTGGTCATCGGTCTTCGTCATGCCCTCAATGACCTTTTCGCTCACGAAAATGGGCACACCCATCCATGTCGCCAGCACAAGGGAGTCTGAAGGACGCGCATCAATGGAAATGACTTTCGCATCGGCGCTCTTGAGATACAACGTCGCAAAATACGTGTGATCTCGCAGATCGTCGATCTCGATATGTTCAATACGGATGCCGGTTTTTTCAAGGATATTTCGCAGGAGTTCATGAGTAAGCGGCCTTGGAAATACTTCTTTTTCCACCGCCCTTTGAAGCGCCATGGCTTCGACCGGACCGATCCAGATATAGAGTTCCCTATCTCCGCTTTTTTCTTTTAAGATTACAACGGGTTGCCCGTTTCTGGAATCAGAGGCTATTCCCGTAATGGACATTTCTTTGAATTTTTTTTCCGTTTTCATCGTCACCTCAAGATTCATACGAGCAAAGAAATCAAGAATTTATAGCCTTTACGTTACCATTCCCGGCTCGATTGTCAATGCTCGGCTTTTATAAACGACCCGTGATCGTATGTCTCAAATGGCTTAAAAGCGTGGAATTACGATGGGGTCATTCGGATAGAAACGCATCTCCCTGGGCCTGCGGCGACCTTGGTGAATCATCAGGAAGACCCTTACCATGCTTAGCGATTGAATGCGAACAAAGGATGGTTTGACCGGCCGCAACACCCGTGATATAGTAAATTGCCATAGAGAAAACCAAGGTTTATACTCGGTTCAGAGAATAAAATACGAGGCTTACATGTTCCTGCCCAAAATCGAAGAAGAGAAATGTAAACAATGCGGCGAATGTATAGACATTTGTCCGGCCAATGTTCTTACGAACGAAGATAACAAAACATTTGTGAGCAATCCCGGTGATTGCCTCGGCTGTGAGTCGTGTGTTTCCGTGTGCCCGGAAGAAGCAATTGTTGTCGAGGAAATCTAATGACAAGGCGAATACGGCTTCAGATGTCGCGATTCAGCGGCGATGCGTTGGTCGTTCGTAGGGCATGAACCGGAAGCCCTATACGGTGTTTGTCCCACTTCAGTCGTGAATCACCACCGACTATGGGCGTTTCCGGCGCGCGTCGGCTTTGACGGCCTACTTATTGAGCGTTTAGGGGGGTTTTCTTCTCATTTTTCGGCGCTTCAGCTTCACCTTGTATAGAACAGGATGTACGCTCCGTCGCGCCTATGCGAGATTCATTCATTCCTCTACACCGCGCTGGAACTCGAATTAGTGTAAATGGTCTTTACACTTCGGACGAGACGTATTTCCCTTGAACACGCGGCCATGCTTTCTTTCCCGTAGCGCAAAGCGCCGTGTGGATGTAATATATTTTAGCCGATGTTCTCTGGAATCATCTTTGTTCAGAACGGCGCCTGAATTGCTAAGCTGAGAGAATGAGTGTGAACACATCGCACCGATTGTGGCGTCCCAGACGCCGCATGTATACGTTATCGGTTCCCAAGGCGAGATATTCGCTGCGCCGGTGTGTAACAATCACTTATTGAACACGCGCTCCGTCGGAGTGAGCGCCGTTCGTTTGCCCCTTTAAGGAGCCTGAATGGCCCATTACATATATATTATACGATTAGCCGCAACCGGCGCCTCCGAGACTGTATGGGCTCCGGAGGTCTTCCGGGAACTTCAGCGGGGATCGGCAAGGTTCGGCTTTTCCGCGTTTGAAGGCGCGGATCTGACGCAGCTTCAAGAAAAGGTAAAGCGCTCACGGTGGGCTGAATTGAATCCCATAGAAAGAGAATGCTGGTCGCATTCGGCCTTTCTCCTGGACGTCAAATCCGGTGACTACCTGGTCTTTGTGGATGTGCCTGAGAAAGATGTAAATGTCATAGCGGAGGTAACCGGTCATTACGCCTTTTCCGCCGGCTGGGGGAGCGGCCAAAATGAGAATTTCCGACACACGCTCTCGTGTCGGTTTGTCGGCGCCGTTCACACGAGCGTAGGTCGTCTTCCGACTTTTCTATCCGCTCGCACGAGGGATCACGCATATTGGCGTCGTGTCCCTGTAAACGAAGAGTTCTCCGCCTTTGTACATGAAGCCCCCTTTCAGCCGGTGGAAGAGCTGCGGGACGATATCCCTCAATCGGCGCCGGCGGCCCCTGCGCAACCTCTGGAAACCGCTGCCGAGTCTCTGTCGTCCACTCCAACTGAAGAGCAAAAACCGCTCATGAGAGAACTCACGAAAAAGGGCTACAAACAAGGGTACTTAGCGGCCCTCAAGGAATTTGCCGACGCGCTTTCAGGCAATTCGGTTGCGCTCGAAAGCCTTAAGCGCAAACTGGAACGTCGTGGGAAAACCGTGTCTTTTGCGGCGCCTGGTCTCCCCGTAATCCAAGATAAAGATGCGGCAAACGCTCTGGCTATTTACAGGACACTAAGGTTCAAGCCTGCGGACAAAACCGATTCGGATGACGACGGCGCCGAGGCGCCGGAGGATGTGGCCACAGTTCCCAGCGCGCCTCCCGACGAAGCGGCCCAAACCCGAAGCATGGAAGGGTCTTCTCCTACGCAGGCAGTTCCTGAGATTAAACACGCCCAGTTCCCCGTGGAGACGGGGGTTCACCTGGACGCCCTTCAGAAGGGCACGTCCGCAAGCGTTCCCAATACAGCCGACCAGGGGCCGGTCATGAGCGCCGTCAGCCCGAAAACAGCGGATCACACTGCCGACGCCGATGCGGAAGATGATCCGGCAAGGGCTTTACGTTCATGGTTTAAGAGCGAATCCCCAGGCGCCGCTCCGTTTCCCGCCCTGAATCAGGTCGGCCTTCATGATGCGCCGACACTCCCGCCCGCGCCGCAACAGCCTGAGGAGTCGTCATCCGGCTCTCCTGAATCCCCATCCGAAAGGACTTCGCAGGACAGCTCACCGGCTCAGGAAGAATTAGAAAATGACCGAACGCGCTATCATGAAATCCTAAGAACCGCAATTGTGAAGGCTGCGTCCACAAAGGGCGCCGTCGAACTGGAGAGCCTTACTGAACCACCTCCCGATTCTCCGGAAGTGAATGCGCTTGCCGAGCGTACGAAGTCGTCTCAGTCGGCCGTGGGTTCGGACGAAGCCGATCGAACAGTGGACCTCGAGCGAGAATTTGATGAGCAGCTTACTCAAGAGGTTGAGCTGGAGTCCTTACAACGAGTAATCCTAGAAGGAACGTCTATTGAGCCGCCTTCGGATTCTGAGGAGAGCGTCCTGCAGAGCGATTACGTTGCGAAATCAACGGTCGGGCCGTTTGCCGCGCCGCCTTCTCACACTTCGCCCGCAGAACCACAGGACGCGCCGGCGGCTGACCCTATCTCGCAACCATCAGCGGTGGTCACGCTCGATGAACCGGAGCCACGGGAGAAGAGATTTCGCGAACCACTCTTCGTTGCAGAGATTGAACCGCCTGAAGTCACGGAGGAAACGGAACTCCCCACGCCGCAGGAAGTAAACGCTACCGTTCTCCAGGAGCCTGCCGTCGCATCTTTAGATCAGGTTGAAGACGAGGAAAGTGCCACAGATAGCGACGAGCGCGCGTACGACGACGCCAGTGTCGTAGAAGAGCCCGTTCAGGTGGGTGGTCACGGAACCGTCGCCATTGATGATGATGTGGATTCCCTCGAACTGGTGGAACCCACAACCATTGAGCTGCATGTGGATACGACGGCGTACGACGTCCCGACTGAAGATGAGTTCGCCGAGCCGGATATAGGAGAGCATGAACCGCTCGAAGAGCAGCCGGTATTCGATACCCAAGCCTTTGATCTCGAGGACTTGACTGAATCGGAAGAAGAGCGAGCGCTCGCCATTGACCTGCTCGACAATACGGTGAGTGTGTTCGAAGATGGTATCGTCTACAATGAGGAAGAGGAATTGCTCGCCGATGACCTATTGAATGATGAATCCGATTCACTTGACCCCATAGACCCTACGGAACTCCTCGATACGACGGAACTGGTCTTTCACAAGAATAGATTGGTCTTTCGCACACCGGGCGACACCCAGATCGTGGACGCTAAACCAGCGCTCTCCGCCCTCAATTCAGCCTCTTCGGACAAAGAAGGCCATGAGGAGCGGGACATCGGCTCATCCGAGGCGGAACAACTGCGCCGCGACCCGCGTAATTATCTCATGGTGAGGCTTCCAGTCACGGAACTCGGTTCGAAAGCAAGAACCGGGCATCTCCGAGACATCACTGAGCGCGGCTTACAACTCACCGGCTTTTCCTGTGAGGTTGGTGAACTCATACGATTACGCATTGAGACAAGTGAGTTTTCCGATGTGGAGCCGTTTTCATTCATCGCCGAATGCCGCTGGACAAAGAAAGAGGGTCGTGTGGCAGGCTTCCTCATCAAAGAAATCTCACCCCAGGATCTTGATCGTTTGCGTGAACTCATCAGGTTTCTCTCGTTGTGAGCGCCGCGGACGCGTTCAGTCCCATTTCCACGCGCACAGAGTGATTCGCAGCGGCACGCGTCGTTGGGCCGAACCTTTACGGATTGACGCCGTACTCATACGAATATGCTTTCATAAAAGTAAGATCGGCGGAGCTTTTGTTGCAAAGTAGGTTTTTCCGATCTCTTTCCGATAAATTTATTATAATCACCGAAAGCGTCATTTTCTACTTGAGAAAAGCCGGTTTCGGCAATTGTGAAAGTTCTTGGAGAGGGGTTTAGGACCCATCCTTTCTTTCAAGAAGGTTCTCCCCATTATTACTCTTTGATAGGCATTGGTGTTACCTGCGACAGAGAAAACCGGTCCTGTCTTCCCAAGTGTAGATCGGTTCCACGGAAAGGAATCCCGCTTTTTCCAAAAGAGTGCGTAACCCCGCATGATTGGGAAACCACCAGTTGTAATGCCGTTCCTCAGTGGTGTCTCGCCGAGGATCATCCTCATAGCCCTGAAATACAAATTCCCACATCGGTTTGGCCGACGTGTCCGGGATCATCGCGGATTCCACAACGGCCATGTCCTTTGTAACGGTAAATATTGCACGGGCGGCGTCAAAGGGATTTGCGAGGTGGTAAATCACCCCCAGACACAGCACGATGTCGAAGGGCCGCCCGAGCTCCTCGATGTCGTAGACGCTCATGCGGCGATACTCGATGTCCAGCGAAAGGGTCTTTCTGACGAACTCCGCTTGCTCGAGGTAGCCTTCACCCATATCCACGCCGACAACCGTCTCCGCATTGCGTCGCTTGGCCCATGTGCTGAAGTATCCTGCGTTGCACCCAATATCCAGCACGGACAATCCGCTGAAATCCGGAGGTAAATGCGCATCCAGCGATGCTCGTAGATTGGCTAAATGGGTCACCGGGTCTCGTGTGAGAAGGCCGTCTCCCAGATCTATACTGTGAAACCACGGGTGTTCTGCGCCCAAGTCTTTGATTTGGGCTTCAATAGTCGCTCTGCTCATTGGCTATCGTATCCTATACGTTGTAATGTGGAGACATGCGTTGCGCGTCCGCGCTGAACGGAAGGTAGTATACTATGTGATCGGGTCGTGTTTGAAGTGGTAAGACGTAGGAGCGCTTCCTGAGAGGAAAGTTTTCTCAACGCTTGTCAATCGGAGGGCATACGACACAACCGGCAAACAAAAGCGGGTCGATTATACTAAAGTGCTTGCCAACGAGTAACATTGGTGATGACTCTTTTTTAGGAAGGTAGGTTTTTTCGACGTCTATCTGAGAATGTTTAATATGCCGAAAGCGGCCTTTTCTCTTTGAGAAAAGCCGGATTCGGCCATTTAAAAGTGCTTGGAGTGGGGTTCGGAGAGAAGCCTTCTTTCAAGAGGGTTCTCCCCGATAGTACTTCTTTGGCTGCGCATTGGTATTAGAGCCTCTCCGGGGAAATAGTCCTACGACGCCCCTCGTCAACGGAGACATGCGTCTCCACGCAGGATTTATGGGCGCACAGCCGTCGCAAGCCCAGTGAACGAGTACCGATAGCCGATGAGTCGGCGTTTAGTAAAACGGTCGATTTTCAGATCCGTTCTCTTCCCTGTTGACGTGAAAAAATGGGGAACCGGGTTGACTGAGCGCATCGTGATCGAACTCAGGTGATTCTTCGAGCTGTCCCTTGGACGCTTCCATATAAACCCGCTTATCATCGTCCCAACCGAGAGATTCGATTAGATCAACGGGCGCTAAGACGTGTTTTCCCGCCCACCAGCCTTCCGTGTCGATGACGACAAAGCGTATGGTCCACGACTCGTCGTCGACGATGAAATCCTCGATGTGGCCTACACTGCCGTCCCGAGCCTCGACATACGCGCCTATAACTTCGACGGTACTGCGAAGATCGCCCTCCTCATACTCGAATTCTTCGCCGAATTCATCCCTATCAGGAGTATTGGCTCGCACCCGCCAACCATACGACGCGTTGAGGTCGCTTTCAGCGGAACGCGCCAGCGGAGCGTCATCGGCGATACGGGGACTTTCGAACACAGTATCCACAGAAAGGTCGATCGGAAGCTGCCCAGCTTTACGATCCGGCTCATGGAGAACTGCCGGACTCACCAAAACTGTCCGGTGGTTGAGAAGACCGCCTGTGTCCAGCACTAGATAGTGAAGTTCCCATGTGGAATCATCAAAATAAAAACCGCGCACCTTACCTGCGTCACCGTCGGTAGCGCGAGTAGTATATTCTACGAGATCTTTCAAGCTATGTAACATGTCACTCTCCTAAGCGGCCCTTAGTGGGGCCGACGTAGATTGCGGCGCCGATTGTTCGGAAGGGGACGGGATGAGACATTCGGACCATATTACCGAGGTGTAGACGGCGCAACCATTGATGCGTTTGGTATCAGCTCGGGATCGTCTCCTTGTGGTTCTCCGACTGGAAGAGCCTCCGAAGAGCATTAGCCGGAGTAGCGATTCATTTTTGCTCTGGATCACTGTGTCGTCTCAAGGCCGATCCCACTTCGCCGAACGGTAACCTGTACGAGCGTCTCACGTAGTTCGGGGAAACCGTTCCTAGCGGCCGTAGTAACTTAATCATGATTTGCATAGTCCGTGCCGGCAAAGATGTCGTCTTTTCCGCCAAGAAGGCCGTAAGAGACTCTTGGACGCCATTATTTTTGGGCGTATGAGAAATATGAGCCATTTCGTAGGCATACAACTCTCTTTTTTGTCGAAAAAGTCGATTTTTTGGGGAGCAACGTTCTTTTTCGACGCTACTATTTATTTTTTGGTTTCGAGATCGTATAAAAGGGGGCGGAGGCGACACCTTCTTCCGATAAATCATCCATAAATCCAAATAACTGAACCTACTAGCAAAAAATAGTCGGGCAAAAAGCTGCGTTTCAATTGTACGTCAATCTAGATGGTGTGAATCATCTGTCTAATGTATTGATTAAAATAGGCTTTAAAAGCGGGTCCCATCAGGAAAAGCTTGTTTGTTATGAGCCAAAGTCCCATGTTAAACTAAACGGGCTGGTTTTCGCCCGCTCTCATTTGTAGAGGGCTTTTTGCGCCCATTATTACGCGCTTTTAATCATGTATAAGGCGATGGTTGACCAGGACCAACTCTCCGGTCGAAGCTACGGCGGGACTATCCGGGGAGGAGATGTCTCTTACGCTCGACCTTCACGCCTCGCACAGCCCTCTCACGCCTACTCCGGCAGCCCTCGCCGGGGAAATCAAACAAGCCGTTGCCATTCAAGTTGGCGGATGCGATAGTGCTTTCAGGTCACGATTGTAATAAATTGGCTTCATTGAACTGCGGCCCTATGAAGCGTCAGGAGGACCCTTGAAACTGCTGATTCATATACTATTCATTATACTATTGCTGGGTTGGGCGGTCGTGGGAGCCGCCTATTTTTGGAGATGGTTTTACTATGCAGAGACCTTGCAGGACGAGACATTCTACGTCCAAACCGCAGACGGCTGGAAACTTGCGCTTCACCACTACGGCAGCGACAACCCGACGGGACTACCGGTGGTGATCTGCCACGGTCTCAGCTCCAACCGATTCATGTTTGATATGCCCGAGGCGCCTTCCTTGGCTCCGTACCTTGCAAGCCACGGGAGAGACGTTTGGGTTTTCGAACTCCGCGGCGCCGGCCTGAGCGACAAACCAGGGCTCTTTGCCTCGGATACGCCCTACAACTGGACCTTTGACGACCATCTCGATATGGATCTCCCACCGCTTATCGCGAAAACCCTCGAGCGCACCGGGGCCGCGAAGGCGCACTGGATAGGCTACAGCATGGGCGGCATACTCATGCAAGCGTATTTGGCGAAACACCACGACGCTCCCATTAAGTCCGGAATCATCATCGGTTCGCCGACAAATTTCGGTAAAATGAAGAGGGGTCTTTTGAGGGTTCTCCTTGCCGGGAAAGGGCTGTTCGGCAAATTACCCTTTTTCCCTTTTCCCATTCTCGTGAAAGCGCTCATTCCGTTCTTGCCCTACATGCCCGCAAATCGCGTCTCTTTATTCAACCCGGAGAATACTAAAACCGAGACCGCCAAGCGAAGCCTAGGCGTCGCCTCTGAAATCGTCACATCCAATACCTTGTGGTTTCAATTCGGGAACTTCGTCGAAACGGGGAAGTTTACCGATGCCACCGGTCGGCCATATCTGGACGGCTTACCGGAGTGTCGCATACCGCTGCTTATCATGGCCGGCGCAGGTGATTCTTTCACGCCCGAGGAAGCCGTAATCGACCCGTGCGGCTCCTGCCCCAAGATGGAATGTCTCACCGTGGGGAAGGGCACGGGATTCAGCGCAGACTACGGACACCTGGATCTGATCGTAGGGAAAAACGTAGAAGAGGAAGTCTACCCACTCATACTTAAGCGGCTTGCGTCATTGGACTGACGGCGTTAGTGATACGAAGGAACTGCAGGAGAGGGCCGGGGATAGCCGTTTCCATGCGAGAGTTTCTAATAAGGATATGGTGTCAGCCAAGTACTATCGGTGGAGCTTTTTTGCAAAGCAGGTTCTCCCCAACAGTACTTCTTTGATTACGCATTGGTATAAGAATGGAAAGGGCGGGGGCGGCAATGATGGGCGCGAAGTGGGTCCACCGCCGGCTCGCTTGATCGTAGGGCCGGATCGTTGCGCTCCGGTGAGCATAGACGACAGGCTATGAACACTGGGTCAGAACGCCGCCGCGCCGCTCCCATTGGGATTTTGCTTTTTTGACTTGACAGGATAATATTTCAATATACTATAGAAAGTATACCCGAGGCAATCTTTCGTTTTAAAAACACGAGGGCGTTTTCCGGACAAGCCTCAAGAAGCTTCCACGTACTGCGAATCAACGTACGCCGACACCATACATCTCATGAAGTAACACTCAGATGATCCGACAGGGGAGAAGAGCCGCTTACTACGCTTTAACGGCCGCAGAGACGTCTCGGACCGTAGACAATGAGAAACCTCTAGGCGTGATAGGGCGCCTCTTATACGAATGCGCAATAAAAGAAGTAATATTGGGGAGAACCTTCTTGAAAGAAGTTTCTCCCCAAACCCCTCTCCAAGAACATTAAAAATAGCCGCAAGTGCCTTTTCTCAAGGAGAAAAAGCCACTTGCGGTGCATTTAAACATTCTTTCATAGTAGTTAGGGAAACCTGCTCTTACAAAAATGTCCTTCACCTATATTCCTCGTTCGACAGCACATTGGTA
>JBBRBO010000106.1:0-15034 GCA_038205805.1 Desulfomonilales bacterium | reverse complement strand
CCTCGAATGAAGTGTAGACGCTCTTCTATGACGGTCTTATCGGCGCTCAGTTGAGCTAGGTTCTCCAGTTTGCCGGTGGCGAGATTGTCGATGACACGTACCGTATCACCTCGTTGCAGCAATGCCTCAACGAGATGGCTTCCGATGAAGCCTGCGCCTCCTGTGACGAGCAAAATGCGGGCTTCGGGTATTGCGGACATTCAATTCTCCGAATGTGAATATACATTGAGCGGGGCTTTCACTCCCCGACTAGGAAGTTGCAAGCGTTCACAGGGCGCAGAGCCGTTCCAGCCGAGTGAACCATTGCGATAAAACGATACTGTAGAGCTTTTTACCGCAAAAGCAACACATTTATCCTTACCGGATTAGGGCCGACAACCGCTTCTTGGGCAAAGCAAGTCTCCACCACGAATGGGTCAGCCACGTGGAATTTTTCCGACGCGAACCGCCTTCAGCCCGGTGAATCAAGAACCAAAATGCCGTGAAAAACGGCGCGGCTTCAGGTATAATCCCGGCGACGGTAAGCTACGATTGCGTCATTTCGGAGGATCACATGGGCGTTTGGTTGAAGACCGGCTGTATATGTTGCGCGCAGAACTGCGGACTCGAAGTGCAGGTGGAAGACAACACCATCCGCAAGGTTCGACCGGATCGGGATAATCCCCGCAGTCAAGGTTACGTATGCAGAAAAGGTCTTAGCATTCGCCATTATCAGCATCATAAGGATCGCCTCACCCATCCCTTAAAGCGCAACGGCGGCGCGTTCGAGCGTATCGGTTGGGATCAAGCCTTGGACGAAATTGCTTCCAAATTGAAGAACATCGTGAGTGAACACGGTCCCAAGGCCTTGGCCTTCATGGGAGGCGGCGGTCAGGGGTGCCATTTCGAGGCGGCAATCGCTTTGAGACTGCTCCGATCGCTGGGCTCGCGGTATCATTACAACGCGCTTGCCCAAGAGCTTACCGGCATGTTCTGGGTTCAGGGCCGTATGGCCGGCCGCCAATACTTGGCCACCATCCCGCACGACGAAGAAACGGATGTGCTTGTGGCGGTGGGCTGGAACCCGCGAATGAGCCACCAAACACCTCAGGCCCGTCGCAGAATCAAAGAAATCTCGGAAAATCCCGACAAGCTGCTCGTTGTAGTAGATCCCCGCCGCACGGAAACAGCCCAGGCCGCAGACATCCACTTGGCGCTGAAGCCGGGGACGGACGCGCTGCTCTGCAAGGCGCTCATCTCCATCATTCTCTCTGAGGGCGCCCAGAATGAGGAATACCTCAAGGCCCATGCCGTCGGCTGGGAAGAAGCCGTCGCCCCCATTAGAGGCTTTGACGCTGCCGCAGCAGCCCGCGTGTGCGGCCTGGAGATGGAGCGCTTGCGTAAACTGGCTCGCCTGATGACTACACGTAAATGGGCGCTCCATGCCGATCTCGGTATCCTCATGAACAGACACAGCACCGCGGTTTCGTATTTGCTCGCACTGCTCTTGGGGCTATGCGGCCGTATCGGGGTGTCCGGCGGCAATGTGTTTCCAGGATACCTGATGCCGCTCGGATCCCACTCGGACGAGCGCGATCCCCGAACATGGCGCACCGTGACGACGGATTTCCCCGCTATCCTGGGCACATTCCCACCGAATGTCGTGCCTGAAGAGATTATGTCCGATCACCCGGAACGCCTGCGCGCACTAATCGTCAGCGCCTCGAATCCGCTTAGATCATACGCGGATACTACGGCGTACGAGGATGCTTTCAAGCGGCTGGATCTTTCGGTCACCATCGAAGTCGCCATGACCGAGACGGCAGCGGTGTCCGATTATGTTTTGCCCGCACGGTCGGCGTACGAGAAGTGGGACTCGACATTTTTCGCCTGGACGTATCCGGAAATCTATTTCCAGATGCGCAGACCCGTGGTGGAACCTGAAGGCATTCCCCTAGAAGAGAGCGAGATACACATACGGCTCGCGGAGCGACTGGGTTTACTGCCCGATTTCCCGGCGGAACTTTACGAAGCAGCCAAGGGAGATCGGCAGGCCTACGCCAACAAGCTGATGGAGGCCGCGCAGGCCAACCCTGCGATTTTCGCTAACATGCCCTTTGTCGTGGGAAAGACCTTAGGGTCGGCCCTTGGTTCGATAAATCTGGCGCTGTTGTGGGGTTTACTTCAGACTGCGCCGGCTGATTTCCGTAAGAAAGCGGCCGCTGCGGGCTTCCAGCACGGACCGAGGCAAAGTGAAGCCATCTTTCAGGGCCTTCGTGACCACCCGGAAGGTCGAATCATCGGCGTCTCAGGATCGGATAACTTGGAGGAGGTGCGCACGCCCGACGGCAAAATCAACCTTCACATCCCCGAGTTGGACGACTGGGTGGCCGGGATTACTCCGGAATCCGAAGAGGCGGCGCTCCGGATCAACCCGAAGTATCCGTTTATTCTCCTGGCCGGCCGCCACTTCGATGAAAACGCAAACACCATCATGCGAGACCCTGCGTGGAACAAGGGTCGCGGGAACTACTGCAGCCTCGCCATGCACCCTCAGGACGCCGCTGAAAACGGGCTCACTGATGGGCAAACGGTCACTGTAAGTACGGAAGCGGGTCAAATTGACCTACCACTAACTCTCGACCCCGACACTCAACCAGGGCTCGTGGCAATCCCCCATGGATTCGGCTTGGTGTTCGACGGTGTGGAGCACGGCGCCAATGTGAACCGGTTGACCAAGAATACGCACCGGGATCAACTAGCCGGGACGCCTCTGCATAGATACGTACAGTGTGCAGTCACGCCGACTGATACGAATGCGCAATAAAAAGTAATATTGGAGAGAACCTTCTTGAAAGAAGTTTCTCCCCAAACCCCTCTCCAAGAACTTTCAAAATAGCCGCAAGTGCCTTTTCACAAGGAGAAAAAGCCACTTGCGGTGCATTTAAACATTCCTTCATAGTATTTAGGGAAACCTGCTCTTACAAAAATGTCCTTCACCTATATTCCTCGTTCGACAGCACATTGGTATGAAAGCTAGGAGCGGGCGCCCTGAGATCCAAAGAGATCACGGCTATGCTCTGTCTAGCCGATACAGGCGAAATGCTCTACCCGCAGCCCTCAAACCGGTTCAACCAGCCGACGTCCTTACCGGACGAACCAAAATAGCAAAGCGCTTTTACAGAAGTAATATAGGCGGAGCTTTTGTTGCAAAGAAGGTTCTCCTCAATATTACTTCTTTGATTCGGCATGAGTATACGTCTGAGAGACCGTGAAGCATGGGCTCAGGCTATTAATCGCCGTCGCAGCGCCTCCGCGAGCATTACAGCGGCCGCCTGTGAGACGTTGAGCGAATCAATGCTCCCTTGCATGGGTATGGACAGAAAGTGGTCGCAGTGGTCACGCACCAGGCGTCGTAAACCCCGGCCCTCGGAGCCGAGCACAAATGCGACCTTTCCCGATAGCTCCGTGGTGTATATTGAGTTTTCGGCGTGAGATTCCGCCGCATAGAGCCAGTACCCCGCTTCCTTGACCGCCTCGATTGCCCGCACGAGATTGGTTACTCGAGCTATGGGCACGAACGCCGAGGCTCCTGCGGACGCTTTCTCCGCAGTGGGTGTCACCGAAACCGAACGATCCTTGGGGATGATGACGCCGCCCGCCCCTAAGCAATCACATAGCCGTATGATATTCCCCAGGTTCCCAGGGTCTTGGATCTCATCCAGCAGGATGAGCGGCGGGGGATTCCCTTCGTCGCCGACAAGCAAGTCATCGGGGTCCACATAGGGAAACGGCCCCACTCGAGCGGCGATCCCCTGATGGTAGTCAGTGCCCGTGAGCGACGACATGGCGCTCCGGTCGAGCTTCTTCAGGGGGATGCGCTTGCGGGCGTCGCCCAAGACAGCCGCCGTATCATCGGGAAAGTCTTTCGTGACATACAGCTCTTCTACGTGGCGTTTGCCGGCGCGGAGCGTCTCAATCACCGGGTGCAGCCCGAAAATGGGCTCCACGCCTTTGGCCGAAGAGCGCCCTCTCTTCATTAGGCCGGTGTGTCCGGTGTGAGTCCGTATTTCTCCGGATCATCGGGAGTGCGAGCGGTTATGGTTCCTCGTGCGATTTCTCTAAGCGCCATAACCACTTCGCGGTTGTCACGGTCGGTCACGGTCAAGGGCGCTCCACGCTTAAGTTCCTTTGTGCGTTTGGAGGCCAAAACGACCAGAGCGAATCTATTTTCAACTTTTTCCAAGCAGTCTTCAACTGTTACACGCGCCATAGTTCACCTTATTCAATGTTTTGGATTTGTTCACGAATCTTTTCAAGTTCGGATTTCATAGCCACCACGGAGGGCGAAATGCTCGAAGATCCCGCCTTGGATCCCAAAGTGTTGATTTCACGGTTCAGTTCCTGGAGAAGGAAGTCCAGCTTTCTGCCTAGCGGCGATCCCATTTGGCCGAACCGCGAAAACTGCTTCAGATGGCTGTCTATCCGCGTCAATTCCTCCGTCACGTCGGCTCGTTCAGCAACCAAGGCCACTTCTTGGAGGAGTCTGTCCTTATCCAGATCTAGGCCGCCACTGAGTTCCTGAACACGACGCTGGATACGTTCATGGGCGGATGCGCTGATCTCCCCCACCAGAGGCGTGATGGTTTCCGTCATTTTGCGGATCTCAACCGTGCGCGCTTCCACGTCAGCCCATAGAGCGGCTCCCTCGGTTGTACGCATCTTATCGAGATTTTCCATGGCCTCGGCCACGCTTGCTTGCAGGATGGGCCACTCATCGGCTATGGCTTCTTCCTTCTCAACGGGCTGGATAATCGATTCCAGGGAAAGCATGTCTCCTACGGTAATTGGTCCCTCAAGACCCAGATCTTGTTTCATCCTCAAGAGCATACCGTGGTACTTGCGCGCCAAAACTTCATCGAAGGCCACTTCCATGAAGCCGCTCTTCTCGCCGATTCTGTTGATATTCACTTCATACTTGCCCCTGGACACTGCCGAAGACAAGATCTTACGAATTTCGGGATCAAACATGGAATAAAAGCGAGGCGACCTAATGGAGATTTCCAGATAGCGATGATTCACCCCTTTGATTTCCGTAACGATTTCAAACGAGTCGGAGGAAGAGCGCCCGCGACCGAAGCCGGTCATGCTCTTTACCGTCGCGTCGCCGTGTCGGCGAGTTTGCATTTATAGCTCTCCCTAAGTGTATTCAGTACGTTCAACAGTTCGGAATCGGCCCAATCCGGATACGTCCATTCAAGAGGATTGTATGTCTTCGCGCGATAGATCAGCGTGAGATCGGCGAATATACCGCGGTCCAGATAAATGCGGTGGGCGTTGTTCTTTCCCGTGGCCAGGACGAAATTACCCAGCGTGAGTAACCCCGGATCAAGGTTAAAGCGCCGCTTGCCGTCTATACTGAATCGGCTTTCCAGGTTGTTCGTGGCGAGCTTGACGCCGGCCAGGCGGTTTCTGTCGATGAGCGTGTCAAAGGCCCACACCCACCGGCGAATCCCAGATCCCAATTCTTTATCATAATACGCAGTAAATCCGAATGCGAGCGGGCCTATTTTTTCGCAAAGAGGACCGAATTGTTCCTCAGCGGCTTGTTCGACCAAAGTGAGATTGCCTTCAACGGCAGTGAGCACGCTGATTACCAACATAGCCTGCTCGGGAACGGACGGAACGCTCATCGGGCGTTCCCGACGCTTACCGATGCAAAATACATACGCTGTGGCCGCAACCCCAGTGACGCTGAGACGCTTAAAGAGGAACGCTTTGCGCCCGTCATACGAACCGAAGAGTAACGCATCACCAAAATGGGCGTCCTATCCCAAGCGCCTGATCTTTTCTTCTTCCTCTTCGGACCGCTTGCAGTCCAGGCAATGGGTAGTGACCGGACGCGCTTCCAACCTCTTGAATTCTATGAATTCTCCGCACACTTCGCAGTAGCCGAAGGAGCCTTCCTCGATCTTTTCCAGGGCCTTGCGGATCTTGTTGATGAGCTTGCGCTCACGATCACGAATGCGAAGCTCAAAATTGCGATCCGATTCCAGGGAGGCCCTGTCCGTGGGATCCGGAAACGAGGTCTTATTCTCGCTTTCGGTCATATCATCCACGGTTCGGCCTGCGCCTCGCACCAGCTCGTCCAGTTGCTTCTGCAATATACCTTGGAAGTAGTCGAGATCATCCCTTTTGCGTTTCATACGATCCTCCACAGCGCCTAAGCATTTCTAATTATTGGGATGCTACGGCGCCTCTGACGATTCAGGTGTGTTCCTTATGAGGTAAAACGCACCGTTCCTTTACCCAGCAAATCATGCAGATGAATAATTCCCACGAGAGCGCGTCGGCTGTTCAGCACCGCAAGGGCGGTGATGAGCTTGTGTTCCATTACTTCGAGGGCTTCGGCCGCAGTTCTGTCTTCCTGTATGGTTAGCGGCTTCGGCGTCATGAGATCACGGGCGGACAGAGAATTCACCGGGCGTCGTTCCCAGAGCGCTCGTCTGAGATCACCGTCCGTGATGATCCCGAGTATATCGTCACCGGCGGTGACAAGCGTAAAGCCGAGGTTCTGCCGATTGATGCTTTCAATCACCACTGGGAGATCGCTCTCCGGATTGACTTCGGGGACCGCCGGCCGTGTGAGCATAATGTCCTTCACCTTGAGATTGAGCCGTTCTCCTAGGCTGCCTGCGGGATGGTGTTGCAGGAAATCCTCCTTACGGAAACCCCGGCGGACCATCAGAGCTACAGCCAAGGCGTCGCCGATACCCAGAGTGGCTGTGGTGCTCGCAGTAGGCGCCATGTTCAAGGGACACGCCTCTCTCGGAACGCGGCAGTCCAGCGTCAGATCGGCCATGGACGCTAGTGTGGACGAAATCGATCCCGTAATCCCTAGAATCGCCGTACCGCGCTTCTTGATGGTGGCGGCTAGAGACGTAATCTCCGGGGTCTCGCCGCTATTCGAGATGGCGATGAGAGCGTCGTCACGGCCGACAATACCTACGTCCCCGTGGAGTCCGTCCACGGGATGCACGAAAATTGCCGGGGAACCGGTGCTCGTCAGCGTAGCGGCGATCTTGCGGGCCACAATGCCGGATTTCCCCACGCCGGTGACGATAATGCGGCCGCGCACGGCGTACAGCATGTCTACGCAGGCATTGAAGCTCTCGTCCAGGCTATCCATGACCGCGTGAAGCCCCTCGATCTCTATCTCGAGGACGCGGCGAGCGATTTCCAGTGCGCTTCCCGTGATCTTAAACATGCTGTGAGATTGCATCAACCACCATGTCAACGACGCTGTTCACCACGTCTTCGTTCTCGCCTTCGGCCATTACTCGGCAGAGTAGTTCAGTGCCCGAGTACCGCACCAGGATGCGTCCGTTGTCCTTGAGACGCCCCTGCGCTTCGTGGATAACTGCGGTAACCGGGGGGATTGTTCCAAGGTCGCGGCGGCTCTTCACACGGACATTCTTGAGGACCTGGGGGAACATTGTCACACGGGCGGCAAGCTCGGATAGCGGCTTTCCCGTCTCGACCATGACGCGGATCACCTGTAAAGCCGAGAGCATCCCGTCACCGGATGTGGTGTGATCGAGAAAGATCAGATGGCCGGATTGCTCGCCTCCGAAGTTGAAGCCCTTTTCGCGCATTTCCCGCACAACGTATTTGTCACCCACCGCAGTGCGAACCAGATGGGCTCCGATGTCCTTGAGGGCCGCTTCTAAGCCGATGTTGCTCATGACGGTGGCGACGACCGTGTTGCTATTCAGAATACCACGGCCCTGCATGTCCCAAGCGATGAGGCCCATGATTTGGTCGCCGTTCACCACGACGCCTTTCTCATCCACGAAGATCACTCGATCCGCATCGCCGTCCAGCGCTATTCCCACGTTGGCGGAGGTTTCCAACACCAGCCGTTGAAGTCCTTCCGGATGGAGTGACCCGCACCCTGCGTTGATGTTCTTGCCGTCGGGGCTGACGGCCGTCGTCACAACCGAGGCGCCCAATTCTTCGAGGGTCTGCGGCGCTGCTCGATAGGCGGCTCCATTGGCGCCGTCCACGGCTACCTTGAACCCCGACAGGTCCACGGACGCGGGGAAACAGCTTTTTAAGAAGACCACATACCTAGTGAGGGCGTCCACCAAATGTTCGGCGACGCCGATGCCTTCGGGAATGGGGCAGGAAAGCTCCGTCACCGGGCCATGAACAAGGTTCTCGATCTCGGTTTCCAGCGCCTCGGATAGCTTGAACCCGTCACTGAAAAAGAACTTCAGGCCGTTATCTTGATAAGGGTTGTGCGAAGCGGAGATAACCGCGCCGGCTGAGCCCCTCATGGTCTTTGTAAGATAGGCGATTGCGGGAGTGGGCAAGATCCCGGTGGAGAGGGTGTGAACTCCCATGGAACATATCCCTGCTGTGAGTGCGGCCTCGAGCATGGAGCCCGAAACTCGCGTGTCTCGGCCCACCAGTACGGCTCCGGCCGGCTGTCCACCGTCGGCTGCGTGAATCAGGCGCCCCAGCGCCATTCCCACCTTCAGCGCCGTTTCGGCGGTCATCGGCTCTTTATTTGCTACTCCACGGATACCATCGGTTCCGAAAAGTTTTTTCTCCATCACACCATCCATGGAGTGATTCAGGCACGGCTCCGGAGCGCCGCGGCCAAAAGGGTACACGTTTGTTCTTCTTCATCTTCACCGGACTTACAACGGCTCTGCACCGACCGCGGCCCTGATAACTGTCCGGGGCCGTCGAGCCGGCCCACTGCGTGTGGGCGTTTCAAACGCTAACGGACTATGATCGTCACCATGAGCCAAGACACCGCATCATGGGAAGCCCACACAAAGCAAACGTAAATATTATCACAGATCTATTAAAGAAAACAACCCCTTTCGAAAAAACGGTGGTCCCTGTTCACGGCATCTATGCCGTTCCCTCCTGAATCTCCGCTTGTGCGGGCCGTTGACGCGCCGGGGCAAGATTGTTACTCTTATGCCATGAAGAGCTTTGCGGAAACCTCAGCGACGATTGTGTTCTCTCCTCCACTCACTCATACATGTTCACCGTGGATATCAGAGTACAGCCTTGTTTCACACCGCAAACAAGAATCCAGGTGGATCCCCGTGCCGGTGACATGCAATGATTGATCTCCATGTGCATACAAGCTGCTCTGATGGATCACTCACCCCGGCGGAAGTGGTGAAGCGAGCCCAAGAACACGGACTGGAAGCCTTGGCCATTACGGATCACGACACCATGGCGGGCGTCCGAGAAGCCATGTACGAAGGCCGCTCCCTTGGGATAGAGGTCGTTCCGGGGCTCGAACTGAGCGCACATAATGAGCGGGGCAGTCTTCACCTCTTGGGGTTCTTTGTCGAAAATTCGACTCCTTCCCCGAGGCTCCTCAGCGCTATGTCGGCCCTTGTAAACGGTCGCGAGGAGCGCATCCTGAAGATGATTCGCCTCCTCGAGGATTTGGGAATGCCCATAACCGAAGAAGAACTCACTAGCGAAACCAAAGGCGGCGCGCCTGGGAGACCTCACATTCTCAATATTCTCAAGAACAAAGGCTTCGTGACATCCAAGCAGGACGCTTACAACACGTATCTCAAACGAGGCGCCCCCGCTTTCGTTGACCGTTACAAACTGAGCGCTAGGGAAGCCATCGAGCTTATCCTGGATGAGGGTGGCTGTCCGACCCTGGCCCATCCCTATCGCATGGATACCGACGATGAGGCGGTGTTGGCCGAAAAGATCAAGGAACTCAAGAACTGGGGATTGCAGGGCATCGAGGCGTTTTATCCACGACACTCCCTGGAACAAACCCGCAGATACCTGGGTATGGCTGCAACTTTCCGGCTCGCGGTCACCGGGGGAACGGATTTCCACGGCGGCGCGGCGCCCGAGTTCGAACTCGGGTGTATTCCTCATGGTGGGCCGCTACGGTATTCCCTATTAGAAACCCTTAAGAATCATGTCAACCTGTGCAGTTCCGGTTACATCGCCGGCGTAATGCGCCGCGGCCGACCCCCTGCCCCTGGCCCAGGGGCTTTGGTCCCCGACACGTGCCCACATCGCTCTTCCACTTCAACGCAGTGAGCTGCGTTTCTACGGTTTAAGACTCCATGAAGAGTAAGAAAGTTGCGGTAATCGGCTTGGATGGGACGCCCTTCACGCTCCTTCAGCGCTATATGGCTGATGGAGTGACGCCCAATCTCGCTCGAATAGCCGCGTCCGGTTCGTTTCAGCCCATGGAAACATCTCAGCCGCCCGTGTCTTCAACGGCGTGGACTTCGTTTATGACGGGCTGTGACCCGGGAGCGCACGGCATCCACGGTTTTACCGACGTGACGCCGGAGATGCGGCTGAAATTCCCCTCCTTCGACGATATTCGTCGGCCGGTAATCTGGAACAGGATCGGCGGCAAACGGTCCGTTATCGTGAATTTGCCCTTTACGTATCCCGCTCGACCCTTAAACGGCATTCTCATCGCGGGATTCGTCGTGCCCGTATTTGATCGCGCGGTGTTCCCGCAATCGCTCCTGCTGCGGCTCAAGATGAACGGATATCGCGTGGACGTGGATGCCGTCAAAGGGAGAACCGACCGGCGGGGCCTGATTGACGACCTATTCCGAACCCTAGCGATTCACGAGGAGACCATGCTCTCCCTGGCGGCGACCGAGGCATGGGACTTGTTTGTGGGCGTTATCACCGGAACCGATCGGCTTCATCACTTCTTCTTTGATGCGGCCACGGACGCCGCTCACCCGTATCACGGCGACTTTGTGGAATACTATCGCAAGGTAGACACCTTTGTCGGCAAGTTTGAGGCCTTACTACCGTCGGACACGCGCTTTATCCTGCTCTCGGATCACGGATTCACGCTGCTCGAAACGCAAATCTACGTGAACACGCTCCTGCGGAGCCTGGGGTATTTATCCTTTGTAACGAACGAGCCCAAGGGCTTGGAACATATTCATCCACAGTCAAGCGCCTTCGCCATGGACCCCGGGAGGATTTACCTGAACCGGCGGTCCCGCTTCAGGACCGGACGGCTATCGGACATGGCGGCTTCGGAACTGTCCGTTCGGTTGAAAACCGAACTTGAACGTATTACTATTAAATCAGTGGTGAATCATCCACTGGATCGGTTGGATCCCCATACGCCTTTGTTCCAGGCCGTGAAGACTCGTGAAGAGTTGTATCCCGGCGCCGACGTTGACTCTACCGCGGACCTCGTTATAATTCCCTATCCCGGCATTGACCTGAAGGCTTCATTCGGTTCCCCTCACATTGCAGGGCGGGACATCTTTACCGGAACCCACACGCATGACGACGCATTCGTCATCGTTACCAATCCTGAAGGATCAAAGGATTTTGTTCCACATATCGAGAATGTGGCCGATTTGATCCTGAGTTCATTGAACTGAAAGAATGGTCAACCGAGGTATACGGCCCCGACGAGGGCAAACGCCGAGAGGGGCTCCTTTTTCCTCCGGCCGCCTCGTCGTATCGGCAAACGGTCGAACACCCCGTGAACGGTTACGAACTGAAGGATGCTGCACGTTACATTGGTAAACCCCGAGATCCCTCCGAATACCGGGAACATAGGGAGACTGTGTTGCGCAACGAATTCCAGCCTGAATCTCATACGGCCGCTGGGGTTCAGCATTGACGATAAGGCCGTAAAGCGAGCGGGACTGGACTACTGGCCGAAGGTGCGGCTCACCGTGTGGACGGACCTGGAAGAATACCTTGCCTCCGTGGATGCGACAAGGCTGGTCCTCACGGGCAGCAAACGTGGGCAAATCTACACGGATGTGCGCTTTCGCAGTGACGACCATATTCTTTTCGGGCCTGAGACAACGGGTCTGCCGGCTGAGCTTTTCGAGCGATTTCCCGCACGGGTAGCTCGAATCCCGATATGTCTCGATAACGTGCGGAGCCTGAACCTCTCCGTCTCAGCGGGAATAATGGTCTACGAGGCCCTGAGACAAACGAACGGTATGCCGAAATAGGGCCGTTCACGGGTAACGTACGCGGCGCATTTCATTACGAACTCCTACGGGTGGATGGATTTCTCCGCCGGTATTCATCGGCCACGGAGCCGTCTGAACATGGCTAATGAAGTAAAGACAATCTTGAAAAACATCGGAACACACTATGCCGAATGATGTACGATTCTTAATGGGCAATGAAGCCATTGGTAGAGGCGCCATCGAAGCGGGATGCGCCGTCGCCACGGCGTACCCCGGTACTCCCTCATCGGAGATCCTCCAGTCCTTGACCCGCTGGAAGAAGGAACTGAACCACCCTATTTACCTCGAGTGGTCCATAAACGAGAAGGTAGCCTTTGAGGTGGCGTACGGCGCTTCTCTTGCGGGCGGCCGCGCATTGGTCGCCATGAAGATGGTGGGGCTCAATGTAGCTTCGGACCCCTTGATGAGCGCGGCCTACCTGGGTGTGCGAGGCGGTCTGGTGGTTGTGGTGGCGGATGATCCAGGACCACATTCTAGTCAAACCGAGCAGGACAGCAGGTTCTTTAGCTGGTTCGCCAAGACGCCGGTGTTCGACCCCGGGTCGCCCAAAGAGGCCCTTGCCATGACCCTGGAGGCGTTTGAGCTGTCCGAGAAGTACCAAATGCCGGTCCTCTTGCGGCCGTGCCTACGGGTATGTCATGCGCGGCAAAATGTCACACTGGGAGCGACGAGGGCTCCGGTGGACGTCGGCCCTTTCAAGAAGAACTGGACCAGATGGGCCGCGATCCCGAAGTTCCGCTTTGCGCTTCATGGGGAGCTGAACCAAAAGATCGCCACCATCAGCGAGGCGGAACCCGCCGCCCAGCCTGCTTTAGTCCACGGTGACGGCAAAGGCCGCATGGCGGTCATCACATCCGGATCGGTGTCATCTCACGTACGTGACATTGTGGCTTCCGACTCTCGCCTGGGCAATCTCGACGTTTACAAGGTGAACCTGCCCTATCCCGCGAACCGGCAGGCGCTACAGGCCGTTGTGGACGATCACGAGCAGGTCATGGTAGTCGAAGAGACCTACCCCGTATTGGAATTACAGCTCGAGAATCGCACGTTGGTGAAGGGTCGGCTGTCCGGGGACATTCCCTCGGAAGGAGAGCTAACCCCCGAGGTAGTAGAGCGCTGCATCACCTCGATGGCGGGCCTGCCGGCTCCTGTGATCCCTGAACCCAATGTGAAGCCCCGCCGTCCCAGCCTGTGCGCGGGTTGCCCCCACAGACCCTCTTTCTTCATGATCCGAAAGGTGTTCGATAACGCCGTGTACGCAGGTGACATCGGCTGCTACACCCTGGGCATCAACATGGGAGCGGTGGACACGTGCCTGTGCATGGGAGCGGGCATAGGCATGGCTTCGGGACTGGCGAAATCCCCAAGCGGCGAGGCCGCAAAGGTGGTGGCCACAGTCGGTGATTCTACGTTTTTCCACGCAGGCGTGCCGGCCTTGATTAATGCCGCGCACACGGGCGCTCGCTTCGTGCTGGTAATTATGGACAACAACATCACCGCTATGACGGGCGGCCAGCCCACGCCTGCCTTGGACTACTTAGCGGACGGCTCACCCGGAACCGCCGTGGATATGGAAAAACTCGTGGCGGCGTGCGGCGTCGGCTTCTGTGAGGTTGTGGACCCCTATGACTACAACGCGTTATCGGATACTCTGCAAAGAGCGGACAAACGCACCTTCACGGATAAGGAGGGCGTTTCCGTGGTCATTACGAGAAGGCCGTGCGTGCGTACCCCCGGCGCGTGGAGTTCTGATAAGAAGTTTACCGTTACCGACGCATGCGACCGTTGCATGACCTGTATCCGGGATCTGGAGTGTCCCGCCGTTGAATTCGTCAAGGAAGAAAAAAAGGTGCGAATTGACGAGGATGCATGCGTAGGATGCGGTTTCTGCGTGTCCGTATGCCCTTCGCAGGCCATCGTAGCCAAAGGAGACGCCCGTGGTTGAGATTGTGATCTGTGGACGAGGCGGTCAGGGGGTTGTATTTTTGACCAGGCAGTTGGGACAAATTCTCTCGGACTTAGGGATGGACGCGTTGTCTTCCGAGACGCACGGTATGGCGGTGCGAGGCGGTTCCATAAACAGTCATCTGCGGGTCGGGCCATTTCATTCTCCTCTCATTCGGGCGAATCATGCGGACTTTGTGTTGTCGTTGGATAAAAGCGAGACTGCGAACAACCTTCATTTCCTGAAACCGGGAGGGCTCATCGTGGAAAACTCACCCGAACAGGATGAAGAAAATATTCGCCGGGTTGACGCGGCGAGTTTAGCGCGTACTTTAGGGAAAGTTCAGTTGGAAAATGTCGTGCTCCTTGGTTTTGCCTCGAAGTTTGAGGGGTTTCCAATCTCAGTGGACGATATTCGCCGCCGGCTCGCTCGTGAAAAACGTGAAGACGTAAAGCAACTGAACCTACAAGCCTTAGAATTAGGCGTAACGTCGTAAGCATCTAATCGGAGTAATCTGTGGGAATAGAAGACGCTCTCTTGGGTTTGGCGGATCGAGTTCTGGATTTTGATGAGGCCTCTCTGGTGCAACTTCAGGAAAAGTATCTGAAGAAGGTATCGGATTTCTCGCCCACACGTGAGTGGGAGAAATCCATCGTAGTGTATTTCCTGATTAATTCTATTCGAGTAAAGAACAAGATTTTCAACGAAAAGGTGCGCGGGACGAATCGCCCGGAGCCACCGAAATCAGCGAAAAACGTACTCAAAGTAGTGAAGTAGAGGTCGTGTTCCATAGGTTAAGTGAGTGTTTGTCTCTACAGATGGCATTTTATGGAATTTTGGGATAACGCCGCCCCTTTTGAGCTTGATTTTCGCACACGAAACCGGTAGCATGTATATGGCGATACGGATGATTTTGGGAATCGCCGCTTAGAACACTTTTGTAACAGTTTACCGGAGGAGAGACTCATGTCCGCTCCGAACTACCCCATCGTGCTTTCAAGTGGTTTGGCCACTTTTGATGAACGACGCATACTATGTATACAGCAGGCATTCAACGGCTCGCCGGACT
>JBBRBO010000105.1:0-15087 GCA_038205805.1 Desulfomonilales bacterium | reverse complement strand
GCGCAGCCAAAGAAGTAATATCGGGGAGAACCTTCTTGAAAGAAGGCTTCTCCCCGAACCCCTCTCCAAGAACTTTGAAATGGCCGAAACCGGCTTTTCTCAAGGAGAAAAGGCCGCTTTCGGCATATTAAACATTCTCAGCTAGACGTCGAAAAAACCTAGCTTCCCAACAAGACTCTTCACGAATGTTACTCGTTGGAAAGCACTTTGGTCTAAATCCAACCTTTGCGTCGGAAAAAAAGCAGCATCCCGATTACTACGCTTACAGCCACCGCAATTATCATAGGGTAGCCCCATACCCAGTCAAGCTCGGGCATGTGCTTAAAGTTCATACCGTACCAGCCGCTGAGGAACGTCAAAGGAATAAAGATTGTAGCAATTATCGTAAGCACTTTCATGATTTCACTGAGGCGATTATTCACACTCGTTAAGTAAATATCCAGCATGCCCGAAAGAATATCACGATACGTCTCCAGAGAATCAATGGCGTGAATGGTATGATCGTAGACGTCCCGCAAATACGGTTGTGTAGATTCCTGGATCAGCTTCATTTCTCCTCGGGTGAGTTGTACTACGATCTCTCGAAGGGGCCATATAGATCGACGTAGATAGATCATATCGGTTTTTAACTTGTGCAGATCGTTCAGGGTCTCTTTGCCGGGGTGAGTGACAAGTTCCTCCTCCAGAGATTCGATTGTTTCAGCGACTTTTTCGAGGATAACGAAATAGTTATCCACAACCACATCCATGACGGAATACATCAGGTAATCAGGCCCGGATTTTCTGATGCGACCAAGCCCCGACCTCAGACGGGTCAACATGGGCTCGAAAAGGTTCGTTTGCGTTTCCTGGAAAGAAACAAGAAAATTCGGCCCTAGAACCAAACTAATTTGTTCAGGGGAAATTTCTCGCGAATCAGCGTCCTGCCGCAGGGTCTTGAGCAAGACAAAGAGATAGCCATCGGTTTCATCTACCTTGGGCCTCTGGGTAGTATCCAGGATGTCTTCAAGAGTAAGAGGATGAATGTGAAAGATTTCACCCAGTAGACGAATAAGTCCGGTGTCCGCAAGCCCCGCCACCTGAAGCCACGTAACGGCGCCTTTTTTCACGTGGGATTCGACGGCTTCCGCAGAGGGATTCTCCAGTTCGACGATCGACGAAGCGCTGAAGGAGATAAGGTGAAGTTTCACCGGCGCAGGGGAACTATCACCCACGTACGTCAACGAACCAGGCGCCATTCCCGTTTTCAAAGGAAGGGATTTTGAACTTGGTCGCCGAATACGGACGGGTTTTTTGCGAGTCTTCTTTGTCTGCGCCATCGAAACCTGTGATGACTCACCGGATGCAGAGCCGTCTCAAACCTGGTGAATCTTTCCTCGGAATACGCCTATTTCCAAACCACGTCTCTGTCGGCTATGGCCTTTTCGTAGAGCTTCAGGTATTCCCGTGCGGAACGTTTCCAAGAGAAGTCGCGGCTCATGCCCCTCAGCATTAATCGTCGCCAAGCGTCCTGATGCCGAACGTATGTGTCCAGCGCCTTGCCTATAGCGCCTTCCAGCGCAGCCGGATCAGCAGCGGCAAAACGGAAGCCTGTTCCCGTGTTCTTTTGTAAATCGAATTCGTCCACCGTGTCGATAAGTCCGCCCGTAAGGCGCACAACAGGAACCGTCCCGTACTTCAAGGCATAGAGCTGGTTCAGGCCGCACGGCTCGTATCGGGAAGGGGCCAGGAGAATATCACAGCCGGCGAACATCTGATGGGCCAGCTTGTCGTCGTAATCGAAAAAGACCGCGGCCTTGTCCGGATACTTTTCCGCAAATGCGCGAAACATCTCCTCCAGTTTGCGGTCACCTGTGCCAAGGAGCACCAGCTGGACGTTTCTCTGCATGAGCGACGGCATGATTGCGCCTATTAAGTCAATCCCCTTTTGGTTCGCCAACCTGCTCACCACCGCGAACAACGGCGCATCAGGTTTTAGAGGCAGCTTAGCCCGCTTTTGCAAGTCAGCCTTGCAGATCGCCTTCCCGCCGAGATCCTCAGGTGTATAATTGGCGGCGATACGGTTGTCCAGGGCGGGATTCCACACACTATAATCGACACCGTTGAGAATACCCGTGAGACGACTTCCCTTGTCCTGAAGAACTCCTTCGAGACCGAAGCCGAACTCGGGGGTCAAGATTTCGTCGGCATAGCCGGGAGATACCGTATTCACTTCGTCGGCGAAGATAATGCCGCTCTTGAGAAAGTTAAGCTTCCCGTGAAATTCCATGTGCTTAGGGGTAAAGAACTCCCAGCCGACGCCTACAAGAGGCATATCCAAATACCAAAAAATGCCCTGGTGTCCAAGATTGTGAATGGTCATAAGCGCCGCGGAACGCTGCAACTGGGACTCACCGGCGTAGAGTGTTCGCAGGTAGACCGGAGTAAGGGCTGATTGCCAGTCGTGGGCGTGGTAAACATCGTATTTCGCGCCTTGCCTGAGCGCCATTTCAATAGCCCCTCGACACAAGAACACAAAGCGTTCGGCGTTGTCTTCGTAGTCCCGTTCCTTTGTCCCATAGAGAAACGGACGGTCGTAATATTCGTCGCATTCCAGGAAAAAAAAGCGTACTCCACGTTCATCCATGAGCGTCCAGACGTTTGCGTGCACCGGTTTGTCATTCAACGTCACGTCAATCTTCAAGCCGGTGTCCTTTAACTTCGGGTACGCCTCTTGCGTGATGGAGCCGTACTTGGGCATCACCACGTCCACCGACGCCCCAAGGCCCACCAATTCAGCGGGTAGAGCTGAAGTAACTTCTCCAAGCCCTCCCGTTCTTGCATATGGACTGGCTTCTGAAGAAATCATGAGTATTCGCACGTAAACCTCCGCAGGGGCTTCTAGTCAAAATCCAACATGACGCCGACCATCAAAGAGAACAATTCATCACTTAGTTAGGCGTCTCAGGAGTTGCTATGTCCTTAAATCGGTTCAAACGGCTCCGGCCATGATAAGCGGCTATTATCCATTTATATCCCATGCCGCGGCGTTCGTAAAGATGGGCCTTTTTCCAGGACGCTTCTCAGGCGTTGAGAAGGCGCAGGTCCAATTCTCTAATGAAGTCGGCTGGGAACACCGACCATGGCACAATGGTACGTCAGACGGCGCCTTGCCCTTTGCGTTCGAGGTCCTTGCGTATGTGAGCCAGAAGCCCGCCGTCGCGAAGAAGTTCCTGCATGAAAGGCGGTATCGGAGCGACGGTAAATTCCTTTCCCGTGCATAGGTTCGTGACGACGCCTCTTTCGGGATCAATTTCCAGCCGGTCGCCTTCGGTGATGTCGTCAACGGCAGCCCGCGCTTCAAAGATCATCAACCCCATGTTGAAGGCGTTTCGGAAGAAAATCCGCGCGTAGCTCTTGGCGATTACACATGAGACACCGGCCGCCTTAATAGCAATAGGAGCGTGCTCACGGGATGACCCACACCCGAAATTCTTACCGGCCACTATAATGTCACCGGCTGTGACCTTGTTGGGGAAGTCGGCGTCAGCGTCTTCCATGACGTGCTTGGCTAGTTCTTCGGCTTCCGCCACATTTAGATACCGAGCGGGAATAATTTCATCCGTGTTTACATCATCCCCAAATTTCCATGTGCGACCGACAAAAGACATCAAGAACTCCTCGTTTCGTATCGTTCACCGGGTTGATACCAATGCGCAGCCAAAGAAGTAATATCGGGGAGAACCTTCTTGAAAGAAGGCTTCTCCCCGAACCCCTCTCCAAGAACTTTTAAATGGCCGAAACCGGCTTTTCTCAAGCAGAAAAGGCCGCTTTCGGCATATTAAACATTCTCAGATAGACGTCGAAAAAACCTACCTTCCCAAAAAGAGTCTTCACCAATGTTACTCGTTGGAAAGCACTTTGGTATGAGATGTCTAATACCAATACCTAACAAAATAAGTAATATTGGGGGATCCTTCTTGAAAGAAAGGATTAGTCCCACACCCCTATCCAAAGAACTTTTGCAACAAAAGCTCCACCGTTCTTACTTTATGAAAGCACATCGGTATAAACCCTTGTTATATACGTTGCCTCACCAATTACCGGCGCCGCCGAGCGCAGCTCCGACGTGAAGATCAGCGTAGAGCAAAGGAAGCAGTTTAAAGGAAATTCACAAACGCGTCCAGCGCTTTGGCAGCAGCGTGTTCCTCCGGGGACAAGCTCAAGCAGGTATAGGGACTTTCATTATGGAAAACGCATCTCCTCTTCGCGTGAGAATGTGGTTTTAGTTTGTGTGAAAATGAAAGATCGTGATGAACCGATGCTCGGAAGTCGAGGCCCGCGCCGTTTGCAATACGTAGGCGTAGATTCGATGAATCTCCCCGCTGAGGAGCTATGGGAATGCAAATGGCCCGTGGAATGAAGGGGCCGTGAAGGTGCGACACAGCCCCACGGATGTTACCGGCTATTTTATTTTTTTGCGCGCTTCGTCTTTTGCCTTGTCGAAAGGCTCCGCTAAGGAGTTGAGTTTTTGCTTATCGAGCTTGGAAGCCGCATCCTTGAGGACTTTAGATTCCTCATCCTTGTGGTGATGATGAACCATTTCCTTAAGGACCTTTATCTTTGCCTGCCATCTTTCGTCGGAGACGGCCGTTTTTTGTATGTCTTTGATCATTAATTCTGAAGCATGGTGTTCTTCAAGGCCTTCCAGGGCGTCATCTTTGGCTTCGCCTTCCATTAAGAGAGGATATAAGACCTTTTCCTCAGCCTTTATATGGGGCACGAGTTCCTTGAGGAGTTCTTTTAAACCTTCTTCTTTATTGGCGTCACTTTTCTTTTTCTCCGTAAGCGGTTCAAACAGGCTCATAATTTCTTTGTGATCTTTTTTAATTGCTGCGATAATTCCCACTTTTGCGCTCCTTAGTGCATTAATTAACGATGACAAAACGTCATCGTTTGCGGTGATCCGAAAACGTGATCGTTGTTTGTTACCCAAGCAATTCTAAAGCCTTGCGATACTTGGCTCCTCTTATGGGCTGAAACTTTTCCTCCTATTTGAGATACGGTTTCGCGGGCTCGACGTCTTTGCGCCGATAAACATCGGAGTGGAGAACCGTTTCTCCTGCAAACTAACCGCTATAATTCAAAGCTGTTGATCTATTTTCGACCACACGGGGTCTTTGTCGGAAACCTACGTCTAAGCGCGTGTCAAAGTGTGCGAAACGTCGTTGGTACATTCATGCTCGGCTCCAAGTGTTGTCGAGCGGGGTCGTAATAAAGCGCAATTAAAGATATGAGCGGGTTGAAATATTCCGCTCCCATAACAATTAGTTGAGCAAACAGAGCGTCAATAAACATAGAATATTTCATTTACTCACACCATAGTAAAGGCGACTTGAAAAGAAGTCAACGGGAATGGTCTACCGGGCGTTTAAAGACACGTGCGCAGTCTAAACCGGAGGGCGGGCTCAACCGGCAGTGGCTAATCTATTATGGAGCCAAGGAGCGGCTGCGTTCCGGTGAACGGTTCCGCTATCCTGAATGCGCCCTATCCGGAACTCTCCGCGTCACGCGTCTCACGACGGCTCTAGGTTCTCCATGATGACGAGTCGTGCTATGGTCTTTTGCAGCTCTTCGAGATCCCCAGGTTCAATGGCCATGATCTCTAGGCCCGCCAGACTGCTCTTCTCTTCACTTTCGGAGGTATACCATCGACATTCAGCGTCAAAGGAGAAAGGCTTGATGTCCCACCCCGGATCGGTTTGAATAATGAGAGTCTTCACTTCATTCACCTGAAGCGGCATTCCGGCAATCTGCACGCCCTTTTCCGAGAGATCCAAGACGCACCCTTCCACTGAGGGATCATCCATATCGTAGGCCCATAAGTCCGTAACCGGATACCCACGAGCGATCCGTCGATCTTTTGCTTTAGGCATGATTTTCCCGTTTTTTTGCGAATCCATGGGCGCTCCTGAGGCGTAAGGCGGCTCTGCGACTGGTGAACGGGTATTCTTATGCGTCGAAGGTCACCATTTTAACGAGTGTCTGCAATTCGCTCTTATCTTTGTCTGAGATACCGATAATTTGGTACCCGGCTAGGACCGGTTTTCCCGGTTCCGGACCCTTGACCCATTTGCATTCGACCTCGAACTGGAAGGGCGAGGTTTCTCCATATGGATCGCCGAGTACGACAAAGTTGTGTCTGGCCCCCACGTCGGTGTCAATGCCTATGACGCCGATCCCGTGCTCCGTGAGATCGACCACCCGGCCGTGGACTTCGGGGCAGGACGCATCATACACCGGCGTATCAAAGTCCGGGTAGTGGCGTTCGGCTTCACGAAATGATTCAGGGAGAACGGTGTCACCTCGGATAACGTCAAGTCGCGAATAGAGGTCTTCCCGGCGCAGCTCCGCAGCGTCAATAAAGAGCGACACGAGGGCTTGAAGCGATCGTAGGGAAATGCCACGTTTCTCCATGATTTCCGTGCGCCCTAGTCCCGCTTGAATGTCGTCGAGCAGCTCCCGTGCGCCGATGACGGTTCGGGACGCTTTGATATGCGCCTGGGAATAACCGGCTTCTCTGAGCTTGCGCAGCAGATTCTCCAGCCCCTGATCCGTTAGCTTATACTTTGTCTTAAGGGCCTCGCTTCTACAGCCTGACTGAAGATCCTCGAGAATCTCCTTGGCTTTGACTGTGCGTACCGCCATGTTTACTCCGCTATCAATACCACTCTGTGGGCTGGATGCAAGGAAAAGTAACCGAAACGGCGTCGGGCGCAGAAGCGCCTCGAACATCGTGAATCCTTCAAAAAAATCTTGGTTGTTTTTTCAAATAAAGATTCTCTTGGCCCTACTTTCTATGGTATAATAAAATATTATCTTGTCAAGTCAAAAAACCAAAATCCCTACTGGAGCCGTTCAGCGGCGCTTGGCTATATTCATCCCGAGGCGACGACCACCTACGAGAAGATGAGCCGCTCTCCAAATGTCTTCATCCGTGACATCTGCGGAGCTTGTGCCCTCTTAATCCGCTGATTACTCCGATTTGAGCAATTAACCCTATATCCCCCTTATCAGGGGAACCTACGGATGCTGCCTGACGAAGCTTTGACTCGGAGCCGACGTCCGCCCCCAGAGAAGGGAGTTTTTCAAATGCCTTTGTCTGCGGCATCTGCGGATGCTTTTATCCTCTTAATCCACTGGTTGCCGATATATCTAGGTAGTTTCTAATACGAATGTGCAATAAAAGAAGTAATATTGGAGAGAACCTTCTTGAAAGAAGTTTCTCCCCAAACCCCCATAGGCGCTAACTTAAGGGTTGTAACTACCTAAAAACATTAAAACCCGTATTTCAAAATCCGTAATGATTTCCACTTAAAGTTAGCGCCTATGCCCCAAACCCCTCTCCAAGAACTTTCAAATTAGCCGCAAGTGCCTTTTCTCAAGGAGAAAAAGCCACTTGCGGTGCATTTAAACATTCTTTGATAGTAGTTAGGGAAACCTGCTCTTACAAAAATGTCCTTCACCTATATTCCTCGTTCGACAGCACATTGGTATAAGCGCTCCGGACAAGACCCTACATACCATCATGGTTCTACCCAAGACTCCTTTTTCATGTGGGAACCCGTATCATCCCTCGCTTTTGGGCGGAGCGTTTTCTTTTGCATCCCGTCCTTTGTCTTTGGGGCGGATAATCCCTGAGATCTCCGCTATCTGCTGGGGCTCCCCCAAGAGAATCAGCACGTCATGAGCTTCAAGGCGCGTGGCCCCCGAGGGGTTGTCTGTTTGCCGATCTTGTTTTCGGACGGCAAGGACATTTATCCCTAATCGATTTCGCATATCTAAGTCGGCGAGTGTCTTACCCACAGCCTCCGCTTCAGGGTGGACTCTCATGACGGATATTTCCGTGTCGGACAATTGAAAATTCAAATCGCTCATGGAAAACGATTCTCTCTTCCCACCTTGAAATACCTTGTAGTGCTCGGAGCGAATCTTTCGGGCGAATCGCTCGATGTCTTCCGTCGGAATGAGATATTTGTTAAGTACTCGGCTGAGGGTTTCCAAAGACGCCTCATAGTCCTCAGGGATGACCTCGTCCGCGCCGAGGTCGTAGAGCGAATCCGTCAGCGTCTTGAACCGAGTGCCCGCGATAATGTAAATGGATGGATTGAGGATGCGCGCCGTGTCGATAATGCGGCGAGTGGCCGCAGGGTCGGAAATAACGATAACGAGAACCCTGGCTTCATGGATGTCGGCGTGCTCGAGGGCGGGCGGTTGAGATGCGTCGCCGTAGAAGATTGGTTGGCCATCGGCCTTTTCCCGCATCACCGTTTGGGGATTCAGTTCAATGATGATTCGCGGAATGCCCGCGCACGCCACCGCTTCGTTCAGATTTTTGCCGTTCAGGCCATAGCCTACGATGATGACGTGATTCTTGAGGGGCTCCTTTTTCGGTGGAGGCTCATGCTTCCCCAAGCCCGCCTTGAGGATATCCGGCAAGGGGAGTTTTAGGAACCAAGATGCGATCTTTTCGCCCTCCGCTATGAGAAAGGGGGTTGCGGTCATGGAGAGCACGGCGACCCCCACGAACGCTTGATAGAGATCGGCCTCCATTAATCCCAATGCCCAGCCGGATTTTGACAACACAAAGGAGAATTCACCGATCTGGCAAAGGCATACCCCGGTGAGGACCGTAGTCCGTAACGGAAAGCCCACAACGATAGACGAAACAGCGGCCCCTATGAACTTGGCGAAGATCACTACCACGGCCAAACCCGCTATGAGCGTCAAGTTGCCCATCACATACTTTACGTTGAACAACATCCCCATGGATACGAAGAAGAAGCTGGCAAAGAGATCACGCAAGGGCAGGACGCTCCCTAAGGCGCGATGATTGTATTCCGATTCGGACACAATAAGTCCGGCGAGAAAGGCGCCCAATGCGACGGATAACCCGAGCTTTTCACTGAGGACGGTCACCGCCAGCGCAACAAGAATAACCCCTACCATAAACAGCTCGGAAGCGCTGACCTTCGCCGCCTTGAACAGCGCCCACGGCACGAGGCGCTTCGCGAAGATATAGACTACACCGAGCAGGACGGCGACTTTGATGCCCAATAACGGTAGTTCTACACTGAGCGCTGCGCCTTTCCCCGCTAAAATGGGAGTAATCAGCAGCATCGGGGCAACGATGATGTCCTGAAAAATAAGCGTGCCGAGGATTAGATTGCCGTGGGGACTTTCCGTTTCCCCGCGCTGCTGAAGGATCTTGAGCACAATGGCCGTACTACTGAGACAGAGGAGGAAGCCGAGGAACACCGCTTGGTTGAGAGCTAAACCGGTCGCCAAGCCGAGCAAAACACCAAATGCCACTGTGAGAGCGACTTGAACGCCTCCCCCAAGCAATACCAAACGTTTTATTCGAGATAAGTTAGAGAGAGAAAATTCCAACCCGATGGTGAACAGCAAACATACGATACCGACTTCAGCGAGGCTGTTCACATCTTTGGCGTTCACCAGAGCCAGTCCATGAGGACCTGCGATTACACCCGTGAAGAGAAAGCCTACAATGGGCGGTATGCCGAAGCGTGTTGATACAAGCACCACACCAAGTGACAGAGCGCAAATTACGAGTATATCCTGAACGAGGGGTATTTCCATGCCTTTCCTTATACCAATGCTTAATAAAAGAAGTAATATCAGGGAGAACCTTTTCGAAAGAAATTTCTTCCCAAACTCCTCGCCAAAAACTTTCAAAATAACCGCAAGTGCCTTTTCTCAAGGAGAAAAGGCCACTTGCGGTGCATTTAAACATTCTTTCATAGTAGTTAGGGAAACCTGCTCTTACAAAAATATCCTTCACCTATATTCCTCGTTCGACAGCACATTGGTATAACCCTCTGTATACCCTTGTCGGGGGGACATAAGAATACGGCCTGACGACCCTTTGACTCGCCGCCGACGTCTGCACCCCTGACAAGGGGGTTGCGGGGGGGCAACTCCCATATCGCAAATCCTTCCGTGTGGTCGTTCTACGTCGCATAGCGGACGCGAGACTTTCATGCGAACTCTTGCAGTTGCCGAAACCGGCTTTTCTCAAAAAGAAAATGCCGCTTTGGGCGAATACAACAACCTTCTTGGATAGATGTTGGAAAAAGCTACTTCGCAACAAAATCTCCGCCTGTCTTAATTTTTTGAAAGCATATCGGTAATGATGCTTCATCGCTCTTGAGACCAATGCGCAGCCAAAGAAGTAATATTGGGGAGAACCTTCTTGAAAGAAGGCTTCTCCCCGAACCCCTCTCCAAGAACTTTTAAATGGCCGAAACCGGCTTTTCTCAAGGAAAAAAGGCCGCTTTCGGCATAGTAAACATTCTCAGATAGACGTCGAAAAAACCTACCTTCCCAAAAAGAGTTTTCACCAATGTTACTCGTTGGAAAGCACTTTGGTATGAGACGGTTCGGCCCCGGCGCCGTCAGATGGAAGACTCCTCTCCCTGCCGGACGGTTCCAGGATTCGATAATCCAGGCGCCCATTGGTGCTCCGCAACCGGCTCTCATCAATAGCTTCGCATCTTACAGACTGCGGATCAAGGCGCCGGGATACGTCATCAAAGCGATCAAATCAATGAAAGCATATTATCGGGCGCTAAAAAGAAATCTTTCAACAAGCGCATAGATATTATATACTTGGCTTATCGAGAATTCTTCGGAGTAGAAAGATCATGCCCTCAGAGGATTCATCAACTAAAAACAGCAGATTGGATCAAATTGTGGCCGACGCGCGGCGCAGTCAGGGACGCCGACAGGTGACCTATCGGGACAGGGCGCTCAAGCTTTATCCGCACATCTGCGCACGATGCGGTGGCGAGTACGCGGGAAAGGACTTGCAAAACCTCACGGTGCATCACAAAGACCATGACCACGACAACAACCCCTTGGACGGGAGCAATTGGGAGCTGCTGTGCGGGTATTGTCATGATAAGGAACACGGTCGGTATGCGGAGCAACACCCGGATGACCATATTCCACTGGAGACGCGAAGCTCTGAGCCGCTGAACCGACCCTTTGCAGCTTTGGAAGCGCTCCTGAAGGGGAAAAAGTAACCCCTGTCGGGAGCCCACGAGCTATTGCGTTCGGTGAGCAGCTCTCAAGACCCACGGCCATCAGCGCAGGCGAACCCGCCGTGAAGCAAACCTGCCGTTCGTGTGTTTCCTTGCGTCTTGAAGAAGTGACGTCGGAGAGAATATCCGAGCGGATTCAATCCGTCGGCGGTGTTGTTTTATCTCTGAATGTGGGCTATAGACTACCGATCGTTTGGCGAATAGACGCATCCTGATCCTGATTTGCTTTAATATAAGCAAGATCGGTAGAGCTTTTTTGCTTAAGCATTGGTATGAGTCTTCGCTCCCGAGGTTCGGGCGCTTGAAGCCGTGGCGAACTCTCGTAACGCCGACGGTCACTATCCTGCGGTCGGAAGCGCAATGCTCTTTAATTCCTACGACTTTATACTGATATATCTTCCAATAGTGTTTGCCGGGGCTTTTCTCATCGGCGGTCGGAGCCGACGTCTGGGGACGCTCTGGTTGGCTTGCGCATCCATTGTGTTTTACGGCGTGTGGGACTTTCGGTATGTGCCGCTGTTGCTCGCTTCCATCGTGTTCAACTATAAGGCCGGTTATTGGATTTCCCTGAAAATTGCGGCTCAGGAGTGGAATAGAGGCCGGACGCTTCTTATTGCCGCTATCGCAGTAAATTTAGGGTTGCTCGGGTATTTCAAGTACGCCGACTTCTTTCTCTCTACGGCGAATAGCGCGCTTGGGAGCGACTTCCCTGCTTTGCGCATCGTGTTGCCCCTTGGCATATCCTTCTTCACTTTCACCCAGATCGCCTTTCTGGTGGATGTGTATCGCGGTTTTGTTCGCGAATACGATTTTCTGCGATACCTGCTCTTTGTCACGTATTTTCCACATCTTATTGCCGGCCCGGTGTTGCATCACAAGCAAGTAATGCCGCAATTCGCCGAACCCACGATGTTCCGGGTAAACTGGGAGAATGTGGCGGTGGGCGTGACTATCTTTGTCCTGGGGCTTACCAAAAAAGTGGTGTTCGCAGACGGATTCGCGCAGTACGCCACACCTATTTTCAAGGGCGTAGCCGCCGGCGCAAGCCCCATGTTGGCCGAATCCTGGATTGCCGCGCTTACTTATACGCTCCAGATTTACTTCGACTTTTCCGGGTATTCGGATATGGCCATCGGTTTGTCGCTCATGTTCAATGTGCGTTTGCCGCTGAACTTCTATTCACCTTACAAGTCGGCGAACATTATCGACTTTTGGAGGCGGTGGCATATGACGCTCTCGGCCTTTCTCAGGGATTATCTCTATTTCCCGCTGGGAGGGAATCGCAAAGGCTCGGTGAGACGATACGTCAATCTCATGGCCACCATGCTTATCGGTGGATTGTGGCACGGCGCGGGCTGGACGTTCGTCGTGTGGGGTGGATTACACGGACTTTACTTGGTGGTGAATCACGGCTGGCGCAAGGTAAAATCCATCCTCAACGTTCAGCCGCAGGGGCGAATTGGAATTATGGCGGGTGGACTGCTTACGTTTATAGCAGTGGTGGTAGGCTGGGCGATCTTTCGGAGCCCCAACCTTGCCTCGGCCGGCGCCATGCTGAAGGGAATGGCCGGACTCAACGGGATAGCGGTCCCGGCCCATTGGAAACCCGTGGTGGGACATATACTAGGTGGACACGTGGAGTTCAGCAAATGGGCGAGTGTCAGCGGGATCAACGGCGAAAGCGCCTTTCTCGCCATCGTGGCCGGCCTTGCGGTTGTGTGGCTCTTCCCAAACGTAGAGCAAATGCTCGCTCAGTATAAGCCAACCTGGGAGCACATCGCCGGGGTGAAGCTGCCGGCGGCGCACGTTTCGCGCGGTCTGCTTCAGGATCGTCTACGGCTGCGGCTGCCTACCGTGCCGGCCGTAGCCTCGGGTGTGCTATTTTTCATTTGTCTTGTCTACATGGGCTCGAAGAGGACTTCAGAGTTCCTGTACTTTCAGTTTTAGCTATGTCCGCCCCTATCCGATTTTTCCTCTATCTTGCTCTATCGTTCAGCGCTACGGCGGTTATGTATTTTACCGCGTGTTTGGTGTTGACGCCCGCTCCCATCGCCGCTGAATATTGGGTGCGCGAGATGCTGGTTATAAAGAAAAGCATCGCACGGAAATACGCAGGGCGCCCGAAGATAGTTATCGTCGCCGGATCCGGAACGCTCTTTAGTATAGACGCTCGACGTCTCACGGAAACGCTCGGTGTTCCCGTCATCAACTTCGGAGTGCACGCGGAACTCCCCCTGGCCTTCTTGCTGAATCAGGCTGAATCGGTAGTGGAACAAGGGAATGCAGTTCTCCTGCCCCTTGAGACCGAGCTGTACACGAGGAACGAGCTTACGGCGTGGCAGGTGCGAAACCTTATCGCCTGGGATCAGGCGAAGTGGCGCAGCATACCCATCTGGAAACGTTTACAGGCGATACGCGACCTTAAACCGGGGCCTCTCTGGGAAATCATCGAGGCGAACGTGCAGGCGAGGTTTTTCCCGTCGAGTATACGGAAACGGCTTGAGTCGTTTGATGATCGTCTCATTCTTGATAAGTGGGCAAATACGCCTGCACCGACGAAGTTCGAGTATTCCGCGTACAACGTGGACGCAATGGGGGATATGCCGGCCACCAAAGGCACGTATCAAGGTAAGGTGACCCGCTCCCCGGAAAAACACATCAAGATACCTGGGGATGTGTTTGCAATCCTGGAATCCTTTGTCACAAGGATGAACCGCAAAGGCGTCTTGGTGCGCTTCGTGGATACACCTTTCATAGATACGGGATCTGTGGACATACGAAAGGCGGACGAGTCAGCCCGTAGCTTGAGCGCACAATTGCCTGCATCTGCGAAGTTACTCGATAATCGTTGTGAACTGCTCTTCAGTAAGGCCTGTTTTCTCAATAGCGAATATCACATGAATGAGGAAGGTAGGAAGATGAGGACCGCCTTGCTTGCCGGCGCTATCCGCCGGGACACGGAGCTGACGGCGTTTTTAGACATAAAGACCCAAGAGTCGGTGGGGAGTTCAACGGTGTGCAGCGGAGAGTCGAATAGAGTAAAAACGTGCGGTTCGCCGGCAGAGCACTAGTACCAATGCCTAATCAAAAAAGCATATTGGGGAGAACTTTCGTGAAAGAAGCTGCTTTGCAATGAAAGCTCCGCCTATTTAACGCAGAAAGAAGTAAGAGAGCCGGAGATTCCCGGTAGCCGACTCCCTGAAGCAACGGGCTGTCGTTCTCGTTCTTTGTTATGGCTCGTTATCCGTGTACATCTGCGACATCTGCGGATGAATTTCTTCTCTTCCGGCTATAGATTATACAGATCAACGCAGATTAAGACTAACATCCACAGATTACACAAATTAACGCAAATTAGAAGAAGAGAGCCGGAGATTCCCGGTAGCCGACTCCCAGAAGCACGGGCTTTCGATCTCGTTCTTTCTTATGGTTCGTTATCCGTGTACATCTGCGACATCTGCGGATAAATTTCTTCTCTTCCGGCTATAGATTACTCAGATTAACCAAGATTAAGAATAATCCACAGATTGCACAAATTAACGCAAATTAGAAGAAGAGAGCCGGAGATTCCCGGTAGCCGACTCCCTGAAGCACGGGCTGTCGGTGTCGTTCTTTGTTATGGCTGATTATCTGTGTCTATCTGCTACATCTGCGGATAAATTTCTTCTCTTCCGGCTATAGATTACTCAGATTAACCAAGATTAAGAATAATCCACAGATTACACAGATTAACGCAGATAAGAAGAAGAGAGCCGGAGATTCCCGGTAGCCGACTCCCTGAAGCAACGGGCTGTCGTGCTCCTGCGTTCTTATGGCTCGTTATCCGTGTACATCTGCGACATCTGCGGATAAATTTCTTCTCTTCCGGCTATAGAATATACAGATCAACGCAGATTAAGACTAACATCCACAGATTACACAGATTAACGCAGATAAGAAGAAGAGAGCCGGAGATTCCAGGTAGCCGACTCCCTGAAGCACGGGC
>JBBRBO010000104.1:0-15224 GCA_038205805.1 Desulfomonilales bacterium | reverse complement strand
TTTTCTCCTTGAGAAAAGGCACTTGCGGCTATTTTGAAAGTTCTTGGAGAGGGGTTTGGGGAGAAACTTCTTTCAAGAAGGTTCTCCCCAATATTACTTCTTTGATTACGCATTGGTATGAGACCTAGAGGGAGCTGCGTTCTGCAATGATTTACAAGCGCTACCCCTCTTCTCCCAACAGGTAACAAACACCAACTCGCCTCACAGGCGCTAACCACACGCCGGCATAGTCAATCTCAGGGGCGGACGTCGGTTCCGAGTCAAAGGGTCGTCATGCGGTATAATTCCCCCCGACAAGGGGGACACCGGGGGTTAACTCCCTAACAAGTTGAATACAAGGGATTATACCAATGTGCTGTCGAACGAGGAATATAGGTGACGGATATTTTTGTAAGAGCAGGTTTCGCTAACTACTATGAAAGAATGTTTAAATGCACCGCAAGTGGCTTTTGTTATTTAAGAAAAGGCACTTATGGCTATTTTGAAAATTCTTGGACAGGGGTAGGGGAGCCGGCCGTTCTTTCCGTAAGGTTCTCCCAACATCACTTCTTTGATTCGGCATTGGTATCAGTTCAATACACGTATCATCCAGGAGGCGCACGAGTGGAAAACAAAATTCAAGACCACAAACCAACAGACAGCCGTGGCCCGGAAAACTCCCCACACGTGTCTACAGAACGACCGGCGGTACAAGACGACTTCTTGAGAGATCCGCTTCTCAGGCTCACAGCGATCGTCGATCAGTGCAATCACGCTGTAAAACAAGGTGAATGGTTTGAATCCGATCTGGATACATTCTACGGATTGAAGGATGTGTTCATGGGAAAACTATACAGGAACCCACCCGTGGGCGTCGAGGTAAAGCTGAAATTCGTTCCCTATTTACAACGTTGTTCAAGATGTAAAGATCAGGCCGGCAATGCAATGCGGAGTCAGCCCGATTCTCACAATGTCGAACATTATCTAGAGATGATACCGCCTTGCGGAAACGATTATGAAGTCGCCGAGCGCTCCACCCTCGAGATGGAGGTAAACTATCTGGGAAGAATGTTCTGCTTTCACATTCCAGTCCCTTTGGCGCTCGATTGGGGTGTCGACATGTCCGTCCTTGAGCGTAAAAAATTCATCCCGTCCAGAGAATTCAATCATATGAGATTCGCCCCGGTATTCGATGAGATCCGCGTCCTTCTGGGCCTGCTGAAGGAATGTTAAACAAGGAGGGTGAAATGTATCCTCATGTGACTGCGTATCTATTTACAACATCGTGACCCTGAGTTCGATAAAAAACCGGCGCCGGCTCATCCATCATGCGCCACACGGGCGTTGCTCTTTGACAATGGCATACGACGACGCACGACGTGAAATTCGTCGCGCCCCGGAGAGGTAAGGGCTAGGAGAATTACTCCCACGACCCCTCATGGCTCCGGCGTCCTGCGCCGTAATGGCGACAGGAACAGGACCGTCAAGCCCTTCGGGATATTTACGAATGGGATCCCAAGGCTATGCTGCGAGCGCTGCTTGATGTGCTACAGTAATACCAAAGTGCTTTCCACCGAGTAACATTGGTGAAGCCTCTTTTTGGGAAGGTAGGTTTTTTCGACGTCTATCTTAGAATGTTTAATATGCCGAAAGCGGCCTTTTCTCCTTGATAAAAGCCGGTTTCGGCCATTTAAAAGTTCTTGGAGAGGGGTTCGGGGAGAAGCCTTCTTTCAAGAAGGGTTTCCCCGATATTACTTCTTTGGCTGCACATTGGTATAAGAGCTGTCTCTTCATGGAGACAAACAAGCGCAGGATATGCGGCAGAGCCTGCAACGGCGGTCCTGTGTCATCTTTCGGGTGAGATTAGGGCGCAAGGTACGGCAAAGGAACAAAGAAACACACATAAGCCTCGATCAAGCTAGGGAGCGGATTGAACAACTTTACCCAATTCTTGATGCAGACAGGCTACCATGCGGGATTCCTAAATGCTTTTATTCCATCGAGAAAAGGCTGAAATAAACAAGAAATTGCGCTGAGTTCGTCAAGGATTGGAATATATATGATGGGCCTATTTCTCTGGGATAAGCGCGTTGGTTCAGGATTAGAGATCCGGTCATAATAACGTTTAGTTCCGAGGATATTTGGAGTAAATTGCTACAAATACTCTCAAGCTAAGGACGGTGCAGAATGAGTAGACTATGCCTCGTTTCGTTATTCTTGCTTTTTCTGGTGTTCGTTTCCACGGCATACGCGGCCCCGGAAGCCCTAACCTTCAATGCTTTCTATTCGCAAGGGATAAGCATCTGGTTCTGGATCACAGGTATCGGCTTTGCTCTGGCGGCCATCGGCGCCGTTATTCTTAGCGGGGGAACTGCCGGCCCCATCATGACGGCCGCTGGTGGATGGATCGGCGGTATGTTCGGCCTCAGCGGAGTGGCTGCAACGAACTTTGGTCTCGCTCTCTTAGGGGGCGGATCGCTCGCTGCAGGTGGATTCGGCATGGCGGGCGGTGTCGTAGTCTTGACGGCCCTGTTCGAGTTCGCGGCTCTCGGGGGCGGTTATGTGGTGGAGAAGATTACAATATCGTTCGACGAGGCGCAGTTCATTGAGCAGAGTAAGAAGCTGGTAGTATTGCCGATTCCGCTCAAGACGAGCGGTTCCCCAATTTATGAGCAATCCATTAAGAACTTAGGCAAGCAGTATAAAAAGGATGAACTCCACAGTTCCGAATCGAATTTGCGGGCCTTGTCGGAAGCTATCGCGATCCTTGAAAAAAGCGACATTGGGCCGTCCAAAGATTTACAGAGCAGCACGCTGTTGGCTCTACTCTATCACCAGCGAAGTAAGGAGGATGATTGTCGCAAGTGTCGGGAGCTTTCGGACAAGGTAATCCGGACTGCACGAAATGGCGGCATGGACGAGAAGAATCTCACGTTCCCTCTGGCCTTAAAAGCGATTTGTTCCCTGGGAGTGGCCGACGCGAAATCCACCAAGATTGTTGAGGAATTCGTTCAGGCATCTGTGCTGGAATCAAAGAAAGAAATGGTCGTGCTTGCAGCCGCAGTGTTTGCTGATCGAATGATGATGAGAGATGATTTGGTGAATGGCGCAGATTTCGCTCGGCTCGTGAAGTCCGCTGGTTACGTTCCAGGTGAAAAGCTCACGGATGCTTACGCCCTGGTATTTCTGATGAGGTACAATCTCAAGCTCAATGAATACTGGTCGGCTATCAAGTTCTTCGGTGACAACCTTGGCAATGATGATATCCTCATGAAACCGAAGAATTTGCAGAATTGCGAGTTTGTCTATCACAAATACGAGGATCTGCTCACAAAAACTCCGGAAATGACTATGGCTGTCGCAATGCTCAAGCCTGAACGGGTTGGTGGGTCGAAAGAGCTGCCCGAGGGTAAGAAGCTGATAGCCGACCTTCAGGATTCGTTTGCGAAACACAGTGAAAACAGAGCTGTAGCGAAGAAGTGTTTCACCGATTATCGAAGCGCTTACTACAAGCAGAAAGGCTCTTCGTGGCCGCTCATCGTCTTGGTAGCTATAGGTCTGATTATCATACTGGGCGCTGTTATGTACTGGAGGAGGCGGAGGGCATAACTATGGGCATTTATCGTAGTCGGCGTTGGACGTATCCGGCAAGTTTGCTGATTCTGTTTGTCTGGATGCTGGTGGTTGCGGGTCCCGCATTCCCATTCTGGAGGCCCGCCATCCGTGTATTCTCGCTGGGCGAAAAGGTTATGGAGGAAGCCTTTGCCGTGTTTCGGTCGGGAGGAGCCCAGGGGTATAAAATTCTGATGACACACGCCGAATCGTTGCGTCTCGGAAATGCCGGGACAGCGGAGTTAGTCCTTCGAGTTGCGGCGAAAGATGGAAGAATCAGCGCGAGAGAGGCTGAGTTACTGTACGGTTCACTCCGAGAGACGCCCGGTTTTGACAAGACAGCGAAGTTGCTCCTTGTGGGGGAAAAGAGCAGCAAGCAGCTAATTGGACCTCTTCAGGAACTCCGCATTGCAAGCAAGCTGCAGAAGTCCGGTTACAAGGTTATAGAGTTGAGGAAATACTTTCCTCATGATCCAGCCAAGAAATGGACGGACATTGACATCATCGTTGAGAAAGGTGGGAAACGGTTTGCCATCGAGAGCAAAGCCTGGGCGCGTAAGATGCAATGGGACCAGATTGCGCTCGACGTGGGCACGCTTAAGGCGTACGAAAAGCTCAATCCTGGTACGACTTCTTACTTTTTCTTCAAACAACCGCCGTCCGATCTTGTGATCAGAAAGCTGAAAGACAACGGTATACATCATCTCATTGTAGAAGATTTAAGTACCTTGAAATACCTGGAATTGTAGTGGGAGCAAGAAGCTGCGCTTGAGACTCGACTCAAACAACGTGTAGAGCAATCGGCCGGCTCGGTCGGTGGGATGCGCCTCTCCATCGTGTGGTGGCGCTTATCTCACGCTGAGAGGCTGATCGGGGGGACCCGCCGGCGTAGCGGTGAGTGGGAGAGGTATCCATCCTTGTCCGCTGTGCCGGATGTAGTTACCGTTCGGGAGTCTGGTCACTATCGTCGGCTCTTCGTCGGATTTTCTTTGTGGCTCAACCCGGACCACCGAGACCGACGGCACAAAATAGATGTCGTCCCTATCGGGGTGGGGTTTGATTACGGCTACTTTGCCTTCATCGGATACGTACAGAAGGTCAACCGCCCCACCTTCATACGTGAGGTATTCATTTTCACGCAGTAGTTGAGTAAGGCCGGCCCGATCCTTGTGCTGAGCGAGTTGAACCGCTTTGACCGCAGCAGCCAAGTCGGTGAGCGCTATGGTATTCGGTTTCAGGTACACGGCGTCCCCGTGCGCCGTGAGACACAGCGCGACCGAGAGGATAATGGCGGTGATGAGAAGGCGCATCTTGCAGCTCCCTGTGACGCCTGTGAAATGACCTCATTCCATCATCGTAGCCTTCCCTTTGCGGTAGTGTCAACATAACAAATGAGATCATCTGATTCCGTTGAATGGAAAAGTAGAGTAAACATCGCCTGTAGTCGGCGCCGGCGCATTTTTTCCATGATTTTGCGCCACGATTAGCGCATACTATGCGATTATATGGTCGCCGACCGTAGAGCCGTCTTATACCGATGTGCTGTCGAAAGAGGAATATAGGTGAAGGATATTTTTGTAAGAGCAGGTTTCCCTAACTACTATGAAAGAATGTTTAAATGCACCGCAAGTGGCTTTTTCTCCTTGAGAAAAGGCACTTGCGGTGCATTTTGAAAGTTCTTGGAGAGGGGTTTGGGGAGAAACTTCTTTCAAGAAGGTTCTCTCCAATAGTACTTATTTGATTATGTATGGGTAGTGCGCCGGTGAATCACGCTTCTTGGGCTGTTCGGCCCCTGTCATCACGATGTATTGAATCCGGGAGAAAAATTATGGATGTGAAGGTTTTCGGGGTAGTGGGATCAGGTCAGATGGGCTCAGGGATTGCCCATGTGGCTGCGGTGTCTGGCCTAAACGTTATCATGAACGACATCAAGCAGGAGTTCGTTGATAGAGGCTTGAGCAGCATATCGAAGAACCTCGATCGCGCCGTCTCAAAAGGCAAAATGTCCGAGGACGACAAAAAGGCCGTTTTGGGCCGCATTCAAGGGAGCACAAGCCTCGAGGATTTCAAAGACGCCGACTTCGTTGTGGAAGCCGTGCTCGAGAACCTTGATCTCAAGGAACAAGTCTTTACCACCTTGGATAGGGTTGTGGCGCCCGGAAAGATCCTGGCCTCGAATACGTCATCCATTTCCATCACAAAGCTTGGGGCGTTCACCAAGCGGCCGGAAAAGTTCATCGGTATGCACTTCATGAACCCTGTCCCCGTCATGAAGCTGGTGGAAATCATCAACGGCTTGGCGACCGACCGGGAGACATCCGATCTCACGGTGGAATTATCCAAAAAGTTTGGGAAAATACCCGTGGTGGCCCAGGACTTCCCCGGCTTTATCTCCAATAGAATTCTCATGCCCATGATAAACGAAGCGGTCTACGCCTTGTTCGAGGGCGTCGGGACTCCTGAAGCCATCGACGAGGTCATGAAGCTCGGCATGAATCACCCCATGGGACCGCTCACCCTCGCGGATTTCATCGGGCTGGACACCTGTCTCGCCATCATGAACGTGCTCTTGGAGGGGTTTGGCGACACCAAGTATCGGCCGTGTCCCTTGCTGAAGAAGTACGTGGACGCGGGCCGTCTCGGGCGCAAATCCGGCAGAGGCTTTTACGACTATTCGGGTAAATGAGTCCTAATCCCGCTCAGATATGTCATCCGGATGAGGGAAAGTCCTGCGCATGTTGTTGCGGACTCTACCACATTCCGGATGCCCGCAAACCCGTTTTGGCCGAGCTCCTGGAGCGTCGCACCGGCGTTTTTGCGCTCACCCCCAGGACGGCGGACGCAATTGCGGCGTACAAGGTCACAATCCATGACGAAGAGCGCATCGAGCCCCTGGACCCGGTAATCCACTTTTGTGAATTTATCGGTTTTCTTGATGCCGACCACAAACGGGTGGGGTGTATGCTGCATCCCACCGCCGCAGGTTCCAAAGGGGTGGATTACCGCGGCCTATGCCATTACGGCGGCATGGCGTGCAAGGCCTTTTACTGCCCCGCGTGCTATGACATCCCGCCACGATTCGTGGAGACTCTCACCCGCTTGGTGGATGACTGGTATCTATGGGGATTGGTCGCCACTGATGTGGATTTCTCGGTGGCGCTGTTGACGCTCCTGGAGCGCCGCCTGAGCCGTGAGTTGACTTTCGAGACTCTGGAGGTTTGCGGGGCCGTCCCGTTGGCGCAGGCCCTGCTCAAATGGAAGGACGCGTGGCCGCCGGCCGGTGGCTCGGTCCTGCGGACAAGCAGGTATTTTCATAAACCGACCATTACCCCTGAAGCCGACGACCGAGAGCTGAAGGCCGCTTTCATCAAGAGCTTGCAGGACACCTTCGGCGCAAACGCGGATTCCGCAAACGAGGGTCTTCGGCTGCTTCACGAGAAGCTGGATGAGTTTACCCGCCTCTGCGGGGGCGCCGGCGAATGACGGCATCATACCAATGCGTAATCAAAGAAGTGATATTGGGGAGAACCTCCTTGAAAGAAAGGAGGGGTCCCAAACCCCTCCCCAAGAACGACCATGACGTATCGTCACAACGAAGCATGAAAGCATAAGAATAGGGGGCGGATTTAAGTTTAACCCCCTATATCCCCCTTGTCAGGGGGATGTACGGATACTACCCGACAACCCTTTAACTCGGAGCCGACTCTTACCCCTGACAAGGGGGCGAGGGGGGGGGGGGGTCAACTCCCATACCGAAAAACCGCCCATGTGATCGTTGGACGTCGCATCCCGGACGCGAGACTTTCATGCGAACTTTACCACGGCCGAAACGGGCATTTCTCATAGAGAAATGCCCGTTTCGGCAACGATAACAATTTCTGAGCAGGAGGTTGGAACAACCTGTTTTGCAAAAAAGCTGCGCCGACCTTACTTCTTTGAAAGCACAGTGGTATCAAACGTAAGCGGGCGCCCACTTCAGAAGCTTGTGTTGTCAAAGAACTCCACAGGGAGCGCAAAACCCTCTGATACCAATGTGCTGTCGAACGAGGAATATAGGCGAAGGACATTTTTGTAAGAGCAGGTTTCCCTGACTACTATGAAAGAATGTTTAAATGCACCGCAAGTGCCTTTTCTCCTTGAGAAAAGGCACTTGCGGCTATTTTGAAAGTTCTTGGAGAGGGGTTTGGGGAGAAACTTCTTTCAAGAAGGTTCTCTCCAATATTACTTCTTTTATTGCGCATTCGTATGAAACCAGGTGAACCATAGAAGGGCGGCGCTCTAAAGAGCTTGACCGGCGGCCTCTAATCCTATATATTCACACAAAAAAATATGCGACTCTCCGAGGAAACCTTGGAATCCGCGTCGCGTAGAACCTATGTCGGGATCGGTGAAAGCGTTATGCGCCGTTACAGCTTGTTATTGTGTATTCTCGTTGCAGGATGCGGAATTGCCGTCTTCGCTTCCACCGCATCGGCGTACATGCCGCCGCCCGATCCGTGCGAACTAGCTCCCATGCTCTATGGTCCGCCGGCGCCGCCTCAGTGCGCAGCTCCTCCACCGCCCCCTCTGTGCGGGGGAGCTTGTCCGCCTATGAGACAATATCCCAAGAAGACCGTGGGTCCGCCCCCACCCAAGAGCGTCATCTGCTGGTGGTTGGCTCCGGGTCCGGCAGACTACAGGTTGCCCGCGCCTCCGCCGTGTCCGCCGCCCCCGTGCGCCCCGCCCTCCTGTGAGTCCACAGGTTGTAGGTAGAAACGCTTCGCTAGGCGTAGAGCCGTCTGAAGCGTGACGCACATCGAAACGGGCGTTCGTCTCCCCTACGGACCATTTCTTTGTGGTTGCACATAGCTGTCCCTGTTGTGGTGACCGGTTACGACGGCCAACGTTGATTCTACAGCCAATGAAAGCTTCCTTGAGGGGCGCCTTGTGTGTTTGCGGCCCTCATAGCCCACTTTATAACCTCTCACTTTAAGTTTTTTCTCAAACTAATTGAAATAAATAGCCTTGATGTGGTAATATCACTCCAGTGCGGCTTGATGGACTAGGTACGGTTCATTTGCGCCGTCCACTTGAAATCAGGTGGTGTGGTTGTCGGGGTAACTGAGTTTCCCTTCAGCGCTTCATCGGGCGTGGAACCGCACCAAGCCTAGTAAATCATCGCGACACGAGATCCTATTCGGCGAATTATCTGTCTCGGTCACATCGAAAAGGCAATAATAGGTATGACGGCAAAAACAGCTGGAAGAAAAGTCTTAACCACAAAAGATCAGCTTGCAAACCGTTCAAACACCAATCTAAGCGACTGTGTGTCTCTTGTCTTGATGGCGGCCTCCCTATTCCTGCTGACCTGCTTGCTTTCATACGATCCTAAGGATCCATCATTTAATGTGGCGACCACTCGGGCGGGAGTCTCCAATCTCTGCGGACTCCTGGGGGCTTACATTGCGGACGGCCTGGTTCAGCTTTTGGGTAAAACGGCTTTACTGCTCCCTTTCATCCTCGGGGCGTTTGCCTTCAGAAAGTTTAGGTTTCCCGAACGCGCCGTAAAGGGCCGCTCATGGGTCGCCGCATTGCTGGGGCTCATGATGTTGGCATGCGTCGCTGAGAGCTTTGCCGCTCGGCCGTTCCTCGGATTCCCGGCCACAAATTCAGGCGGAGCGGTAGGCGGGTCTCTTCATTTCATCCTGTCCAGGCTTCTCGGCGGGGTAGGCGAGTTTCTCTTTACCCTAACCGGGCTTGCCGTATGCGCTCTCATCCTGGCGGACGCCCCCCTGAAGGGCGTCTTGGCCGACATGCGCCTGAAAATACGTCGATTTCGCTCCGGGCGCTCTACCTTAGCCGCATCGTTCTTTTCCTTTTTTCGCAAGGATCGCACAGGGATTACCGAGCAACCTCGGTCCTCAGCTCCAACACACGAAGAGACCGCCCTCATGAGGGAACACGCGCCGCTCCCGGAGATTGAGCCCGTACCCGCTATCGTTAAACGACCCACATGGGAGCGCATGGACCTCACCTCGAACGAGTATACACTCATGGACACCGCTCCTGCTCCATCAGCGGCGCCCATTGATCTCCATTGCGATGCCGCGTCCCACATTTGTGAGGCGGATTCTCGCGCGTTTCAGGAGATTGCGCCGCCACGTCCGTGGGATGAGCGGCTGCTTACGGAGGTGGACGCCCCAGAAGACCGGCGGGTCCCCGCCGAGATGGTTGCTCATGCGTCAGCCTCCTTTCCTGATGAAGCTGCGTATGTCGATCCCATCGACATCGAACTTGAGGTCGTATGGCACGAAAGCGTTCCCGCGCAGTCGGCCGTTGATCGCGAGGAGATCACTCCCAAGGCCCCTGAGCCGACGGACATGTGGATTCCCGCCGTCACGCCGGCTGTGGTGAATCAGTCGCAAGCGCCACCCAAGGCGATCCACCCGGACCTTGCCATAGAGCCCGTGTTTGAAGACGAACTCCCGGTGGACGATGTGGCCGTGCATGCGCCTGAGCGAACTGAGGCCCCTGTGGCCGCTCAACTGCCTGGGGAAAGCGTTCAGGCCGCGAAGCCTCCCGTAGCCGTGAAGACTGCGCCCGTAGCGCCGTCGGTTTCTCCTGTAGACATAGCTCCGAAGGTGTTCCCCAAGGCGATCCACCCGGACCTTGCCATAGAGCCCGTGTTTGAAGACGAACTCCCGGTGGACGATGTGGCCGTGCATGCGCCTGAGCGGACTGAGGCCCCTGTGGCCGCTCAACTGCCTGGGGAAGGCGTCCAGGCCGCGAGGCCTCTCGCAGCCGTGAAGACTGCGCCCGTAGCGCCGCCGGTTTCTCCTGTGGACATAGCTACGAAGGCCGTCCCTGAGGCAATCCACCCGGATCTTGCCATAGAGCCCGTGTTTGAAGACGAACTCCCGGTAGCCGACCTGGCCGTGCAAGCGCCTGAGCCGACTGAGGCCCCTGTGGTCGCTGAGCTTCCCAGGGAAGGCGTCCAGGCCGCGAAGCCTCTCGTGTTGAAGATTACTCCCGTCACCGCCGCGGAGATCATGCTTGTGGACGAACTCCCCGCAGAGGTGACCTTGGCGGACGAAGACGATGACACGGAACCGCCCTGGGAGACGGCGGAAGCAGCCCCCCAGGAGTCGGAAAATGACGCTTTGGCCGAGGCCAAAGCGCCTTTTGAAGAGTTCCTGAGCGACCTGGAGAGCAGGGGAGAGTCGGCGGAAGTCCAAGCCCACATTCCCCCCGAAGTCGCCCAAACCCCTGAGACAAAGGCCGGCGGTCACGTGATAAAGGTGGTGCGCAGGGCCGACGAGCGCAAATTGCACGTGGTGACCGCAGAGGAGAAGCCCCACGAGACCCCGGACTACCGGTTGCCGTCTTTGGATCTACTGGATACGCCGCCCGACACCAAACGCACTGTGGACGAGGAGTTTCTTCAGCAGAACGCCGCCATCCTCGAGCAAAAGCTTTCCGATCTGGGGGTCAAGGCTTCCGTGGTGGAGATTCATCCCGGTCCCGTTATCACCATGTATGAGGTTACGCTGGCTCCGGGAATTCCCCTGCGCCGAGTGCTCAACATGGCCGACGACTTGGCTATGGCCCTGAAATCAGGGTCAACACGGATAGTGGCGCCCATTCCCGGCAAAGACACCGTGGGTATCGAGGTCCCGAATCTACACCGTGAAATCGTCTATTTCAGCGAAATCGTGGAATCCGACGTGTTCAGGGCAGCGGATCTGCCGCTGAAAATGGCGCTCGGTAAGTGCATCGACGGTGAGCCCTTTAGCGCAAGTCTCACGGGGATGCCTCATTTGCTCATAGCGGGCGCAACGGGCACGGGTAAATCCGTGGGCCTAAACTGCCTTATTCTTTCATGGCTCATGTCCTGCTCGCCCGATGAAGTGAAGTTCCTTATGGTAGACCCCAAAAGGCTTGAGCTTTCCTACTATCAAGATATTCCTCATCTTTTGCACCCGGTGGTTACGGAGGCGGAAAAGGTCCCACGACTGCTGAGCTGGGCCATAAAAGAAATGGAGCGCCGCTACGAACTTCTGAGCGAGGCTGGCGCCAAGAACATCCAAGGCTTTAACCGAATGGTGGAAAAGGACGAGCTGCGCACCGGCGACAACAAGCCCCTTGCCAAGATCCCCTACATCATCATCATCGTGGATGAGCTTGCGGAACTCATGATGGTATCCGCTAAGGATATCGAGATCGCCATCGCCAGACTGGCGCAAATGGCTCGGGCCGCGGGAATCCACCTGATCTTGGCGACACAGCGCCCCTCCGTGGACGTTGTCACGGGCATCATCAAGGCCAATTTCCCTGCGAGATTGTCCTTCCAGGTCTCGGCAAAGGCCGATTCACGCACGATCCTCGACGGGGTGGGCGCCGAAAACCTGTTGGGCATGGGCGATATGCTCTTCTTGCCGCCTGGGGTGTCCAAGGTGCGGAGATTACACGGCGCCTACGTATCCGAGAACGAAATACGCCGAGTGGTGGATTTCATCAAGGCCCAGCGCAGACCCACGTATCTTCAGGAGATCACCACCCACGTTACCGAAGAGGACGCTCGGTCCTCAAGCACGGATCTCATCGACGACGTGAAGTACGACGAGGCGGTGGAACTCGTTACGAGACTGGGCCATGCCTCCATCAGCCTCATTCAACGCCACATGCGTATTGGTTACAACCGCGCCGCTCGTATCATAGAAGCCATGGAGTCCGAAGGCATCATCGGTCCTTCCGACGGCACCAGCCGCCCACGAGAAGTCCTGGCCCGCTCCCTCGAAGCCGTCGCCGATCACTGATAACAATACCTAATCAAAGAAGTACTATTGGGATGAGCCTTCTTGAAGAAGGCTTCTCCCCCAACCCCTTTCCACGAACGACCATGACGTATCATCACAACGAAGTATGAAAGTATCCCGTATTTTGAGAAGCTTTCGGATTAACCCCTGTATCCCCCTTGTCGGAAGGACGTACGGATACTGCCTGACGACCCTTTGACTCGGAACCGACGTCTACCCCCCTGACAAAAGGGGGCGAGGGGAGTTCTTCAACTCCCATACAGAAAAACCTTCCACGTGGTCATTGTACATCGCATCCCGGACGCGAGACTTTCATGCGAACGTTTGCAATTGCCGGAATCGGGTTTTTTCAAGGAGAAAACGCCGCTTTCGGCGATTATCACAAATTTCTTACAAAAAGATACCGCGAGTCTTGTTTCTTTACCTATCGGCGAATCCGTCTCAATGATCGTTCACCGAGCTTGAGACGCCACAAGCCCCGTGAACGATTACGAATTAAGATTTGTGAAGTTCGTTCTTGTAAGTAGGCTTTCCAATCTCTTTCTAAAACTTTCATCTTTGCCGAAACAAAGCATTTCTCCTTGAGAAATGCACGTTTCGGCAATGGTAGAGTTCTTGGAGAGGGGTTTGGGGAGGACCTTCTTTCAAGAAGGTCCTCCCCAATATTATCTTTATTCTTCATTCTTTACCCGCAGCGATTGGCCTTTTTCTCATCTTCATAGATCTTCATGGCGGCCTCGGGTTTCTCGTTGTGGTGGACCACGGCACGCACGGCCTTAATCATCCCCACCGGGCAATCCGATTGGAAGATGTTTCTGCCCATGTCCACGCCGACTGCGCCTTGGGTCACTGCGTTGTGGGCCATGGTGAGGGCCTCCATTTCGGGGAGCTTCTTGCCGCCGGCCATAACGATGGGCACGGGGCAAGTGTTTGTGACCCGATCAAAATTGTCGCAATAGTAGGTCTTAACGAAGTTGGCTCCCATCTCCGCCGCTATGCGTGAAGATAACGACAGATAGCGGGCGTCCCTGGCCATGTCTCTTCCGACGGCGGTGACCGCAAGCACGGGGATGCCGGCGGAAAGCCCAGCGTCAATGAGATCCGCAAAGGAGGTCAATGTTTGGTGCTCGTACGGCGCTCCCACGTAAATGGAAAACGCCATACCCGCGGCGTTCAGCCGAATGCAATCATCCAGCGAAACGGTGATTTCCTCGTTGGACAGCTCGGAGAGGACGCTTTGTCCGCCCGAGGCCCTCAGCACGATGGCGCACTGCGCGCCCGCGGGGACAGATGTGCGCAAAATACCCCGCGTGAGCATCAGGCAATCCGCATAATCCACGAGCGGCCCAAGCGTCTGGTCCATGCATTCCAGGCCTGAGGTAGGCCCCTGAAAGTAGCCGTGATCCACCGCCAACATGACCGTGCGACCGGTATCGGGCTTGATGATGCGTGAGAGCCGGTTCTTCATGCCCCAATCGAGATGGTCGCATCCTTTGAGCCGCACGCCGGCTTTCTGAGAGCCCACTGGGCATTTCACGTCACGGGGTTCGGCAAATCCTTCTATATCCGCCATAGCATAACCTCTTAATCTAATGAGATAGGGAACAACGGATTTTATAATCCGCGTTCGGTGGTGTCAATGTCCGAAGCGCCGGGGCTCCGGGGTAGTGCCGAGTCGTGCCGGTGAGGCTCTACAAAGAACATTATGTTGATTCGAGTAAACCTTAAAGTTGTGCATAATGTCAGAAGCCGCCGCGTCCATTCTGGAGCCATTTTTATCGCGAATATGATTAGCGTTTTAAGCACAAATATGCTATAAAAGGCTAACGCTCGTCTATTCATTAAGACCGAGAAGGAAGCGTTACACGGGGACCGGAGGGACTCAATGTAGAGGGTGTCACCGGTCTGTGAACAGGGAGTCGTTCGTTCTTTATCCTCGTTGGAGGCGGTATGGGAACTAACTTCACCACCCCGCGATGCGGTCCTCTCGTCAAAGGTCGCTCGGCGGTCGTCACGTACGCGAAATACATACGGCGAACCGCTGTTTTAGTAAGTATTTCAATCGTATCCACGGCGTTCCTTGTCGGCTGCAAAGGAGTGGATCTCGCTACTCTTCGGCAGGAAAACGCCGCACTTGTTATGAGCATGTACAGAGCCAAACCGCTTGAGGCGGTGAATAACGGGTCCGTGGAAATCTCGCTGCACGACTGCGTGCGCATAGCGCTAAGCACCGGGCTCGACCTGCAAGCGGTCATCTGGGACGAGCAGGTAAAGACTCGACTAGCTAAGGCAAGTCTCATCCGAACCATGCCGAGGGTTTGGGGACTGTACAACATCTCCCAGAGGAACGGCGTCCAGTTCAGCAGGAGCGATGTTATCGGCCAAGAAGGCGCGTATGAGGTCTACGGTCCCGGTCCGGGAACGGGCGTAACCAATTACTCCACCGGTCGTGAAAGCTTTACCCGCACAAGCCAAATCCAAATAGATTGGTCGCCCATGGACGCATGTATGGCCAAATACATTAGCGATATGCGCTACAATGAGGCGTTGCAGTCCAAATACCAACGTGTCCGAGTGGCCCAGCAGATGGTGGGCACCGTGACTGCGGCCTTTTATCGGCTCCTGGCGCTGGAATTGGCCTACGGTAAGGCCCACGCCCTGGAAGGCCGACGCTCCGCCATTGTCCGTGACCTGAAAAACTCATCTTCGACAGTTTAAAATGTAAACACTAATGGTATCAGAATGTTAACATGGGTCAACAAAAGTTTGGCACTACAATATGGATGTCTGAGTCGGGTCGACGGGATCAGGCATGGAGGGGGCAGGCCCCAGCAGAGC
>JBBRBO010000103.1:0-15260 GCA_038205805.1 Desulfomonilales bacterium | reverse complement strand
TAATACCAATGTGCTGTCGAACGAGGAATATAGGTGAAGGACATTTTTGTAAGAGCAGGTTTCCCTAACTACTATCAAAGAATGTTTAAATGCACCGCAAGTGGCTTTTTCTCCTTGAGAAAAGGCACTTGCGGCTATTTTGAAAGTTCTTGGAGAGGGGTTTGAGGAGAAACTTCTTTCAAGAAGGTTCTCTCCAATATTACTTCTTTTATTGCACATTCGTATAAGAGTGAACGAGGTTCCGGTACGATACTTTCTGTCAACCTCGTGGATTCTTCCCCACCAATGAGCCGCAGATTTCCAGGAAAAGATTCACGGCATCCCCGAGGGCTCTCATAACAACGAACAGGAACAGACCCGTGATGATGGCCGGGATGCCCAGTAAGATCATGAAGATGAGGCTTTGTGTCGCAGGGGTTACGCCGAAGCCCTCCCCGAATTGGGTCACGATGAGAAGGGTGAAGTAGACAAAGAGGTATCCCACGAACACGGCGATGGAGAGCGCCTTGCATTGTGAAACCACGGCGCTTAGCTTGTCAAAGACCTCGATATTGGTGATGACGGGGCGAATCCGTGTTTCCGTCGGTGGAGGTTCGGTCGTGCGAACCGGGACCACCTCCGTAACTGCCGTTGTGACGGTTGTAGTGGGTTGCTTCCGAAGCGAAGGCTTTTCCGGTTCAGGGGGCGTTATGGGCTTGCCCGTGTTAATGAAACTGCAACGAGGACACTGGGTGAATTCCTTGCCTTGGATGTTCCCGCATGCCGGACAGATGAAAAGGCCAAGATCAACCGTCCGTTCGCCGAATGATATTCGGTCATCAAGCTCCGTTTGCGTCACCGCCCCGGCCTGGACCAGTTTTGCGAATACGCTTTGAAGTCCTTGAGCCGATAAACTATATTTTTCCATCAAATCTTGGTCCGAGAGACCCGCTCGAATGTCCTTGAGCATCTCCCTGGCCGTGATTTTGCGTTTTTCCATGGTGTTTGTTCGCTCCAGTTCAGAACACGCTTGTCCGAGATTCATGGTGGGGGTCGGCGAACCATTCCCACCGTAGCGCATCCGGAGTCTTTACGCTAGGGCATACGCGCATGAATCGTCGCTCCCGAAGTAGATGACGCCGTTTACAATGCACGGCGAAGAGTATATGGGACTACCGGTCTTGAACCTCCACAGCTCCTTCCCGGTGGTTAGATTCACTGCGTAGAAGTGGCGATCTCCACTCCCGAAATAGACGGCGTTTTCAGCGACGGAAGGGGAAGAGTTGACGGCTCCGCCCGTCTCAAAGCGCCATAGCTCCTCACCCGTGTGCAGGTCTAATGCGTAGACGCTCTTATCCGAGCTGCCGAAGCACACGAGATTCTTCGCCGTGGAGATTGCAGGGGACGTGGTGATCTTATCACCGGCCTTGAATGTCCATTGTTCTTCGCCTTGTCGATTCAGCGAATACGCTGTTCCGGCGCCGGAACCGAACAAGACGGCGTTTTTCGTCAACACCGGTGTGGTATTGACGATTGCATTGGCCCTGAAGCGCCATACTTCTCGGCCCGTCTCGCGATCAAGGGTGTAGACATGCCCGTCGAGGCTGCCGAAGGTTATCACGTCATCCATGAGAGCGGGGCTACAGTAGATCTCACCAGCGGTCTTGAACTTCCATTTCAGCGTGAGACGATTAAGGTCCACCGCATAGAGATGATTGTCCAGGCTGCCGAAATATGCGCACTTCTCATGAATGGCCGGAGATGAATAGATCGGGCCGGCGGCGTTAAACTTACCCGTGATGCGACCGGCGCTCAGGTCCACGATGTAGAGGGCTCCGTCCAAGCACCCGAATACGACCGCTGAGCCGATAATTCCGCACGAGGAGTGAATGGAAGCGCCCACGGGGATGCGCTTGTGGTCTTCCCCCGTCTCCACGTCCACGACATAGAGATTACCGTCCAGGCTCCCGAAGCATACCTGCTCGTTAATCACGGCGGGGGTGCAGGAAACCCATCCCGATGTGCGCACCTTCCACTTGAGTTCCGTGAGTTCCTTCACCGATGGGCCGGGATAAAAGCCTGTACGCTGAGGGTCGGCTCGATGTCCCACGGAAGTCGTGGAACCGCGGGTAGGCGCTGCAGGGCGGCTTTCTTGAGGCGGCTCACTCTTGGGTTGTTTCGACGAAGCTTGGATGAGCGGCGTCGGCGCGGGAGGCTCTTTTTCCGTGGCGCCCCTGTACTTGTTGACGATAATGCCGCACTGAGGGCATTCGTCAAATCGGTTGAGCTGGGGCAGACTACAGGCCGGACACCGAAAAAGCTCAATCTCCACGGTCTTTTCGGTCCAGGGCATTCTCCTGTCGAGATCAAATTGACTGACGACTCCGGCAAGCACCATTTTTCTAAAGAGGCTTTGAAGCCCTTTAGCGGATAGTTTGTATTTTTCCATCAAGGCGATGTCGGTGATGCCGGCCTTGATATCCTGCATGAGTTGCCTACCGTCTATGACTATCTTTCCCATGTTGATCTCACAGCGAAGGATATTAAATGTTGAGCCTACAATTATACATGATTACAATAATATATCGCAATTGTCATGTCAATGATTTCCTGTTCCGCGCACTTACTCATAGCAGATGGGTCATTTTTTGCCGTGGAGTCATGAAATGATGGCTTCTCGTCGTTTGTCCGTGATGTTTCGGTCTGAAGTGTAGCTACTTTCTCATATCAGCCTCTAATGGGTCATTATTCGGCAATAAGTTGGCGCAATGCTCCCGTTGATCGAAACTTGAGTGTGCGCCGGCCCGGATGTTTACACTTTTTGTAGATGACGTGTCGGTCAGGGGCATTTCTCCTATCCCGATGGTCCGGAAGTTGAGAGTAAAACGGCTTTATCGCTGAACCCTGCGACGAGCGCGTAGAATATAGCAGGAGATAGCTTTAGTAGCGCCGAATACTTGAATTGAATTGAATCGAGAGGCTTTCCCAACATTCTTCCTCCGGCAGTTTGGAGCACCAGTACCGAAGAAAAGTATGTCGTCATCTTGAACGATGTCGGGCGAGATGTCTGCTTCTTGTCCCACCCCATAATGGTAGTTCCCGTTTCCTTGAGCGACACCCTCATTGTTCTCTCCATGAGTCGCCACACAAGCAATGAAAGCACGAGAATGAGTCCCAGGGCCGGCCCGGATCACCATCATAATCGCCGTACACGGTAATACTCGTAGTATCGTGATGTACGTGGGAGGTGTCAGGTTGAAGATCTCGTGGACTTTCAGACAAATAGCGGTGAAAATTTGCCCGGTTCCCACCTCGAATATGCGAAGTAAAACTCGTCCAAGCACATCGTCATTGAGTTTGGCCGGCTCAACTCGTTCGCCCAAGAGCAACTCCATGTCCAGATGCGAGCAGAATCGCCCAAAACCGATACAACGGGCTGCGACCCGAAAGAGTGTCAAGAATCACCGCACTAACTACAACTCCCGGACGCACGTCGCCCTGCATGCCGCATAAGCGATCAACTTCCTCAGATACGCCGATCTTCTTGACAAAAGCGGCCACAATAGGTAAAAAAACTCACGTTCGAATATGACGGTATTTCCGGCATTACGCTCATGACACACCTCTCTGAGATGCTTATTTCGCCGGCAATCGACTCTTTTGTCGCGCTATTTTTTGGGCCTCCCAAAAACAACCAACACTCTCGAAAAATGGTGCGGACAGTAAGACATAATCTATCCACTCATCTATTTTCGAATTTTTAAGCAATTCGAGACCGTGACCCGATTAGAGGGGATTGCGCCTTGCTTAGGAGGTAGGCCGCGGCCTTCTAATTTGGTTGAATTACGCTGTGCGGCTTGAGGTAAAATGGACTTCAACGATTGTTCCAATTGTCGGAAACCTATGGGGTTCAAGCGAAATTTCGGTATCGGCACGCTTATAGCCGTGCTCATTACAGGCGGGTTGTGGCTCGTTACCATGCCTTTCTATCCCAAGCGATGTATAGGTTGCGGCAAGAAGGCTGGTTAAGGTACGGGACATTTAGTCGCACACTCCTGTCGAATACCCCCTCGGATCCGAGAAATGTATAAAGGCGATTCGAGAGGAATACCACGATTCGAGAGCAGTGTGATTCCATAATCCGATTAGAGGGGATTGCGACGATTTGAAAACTATGAGGTTGTTGTGTGCTTTGTATGGGCAATAATGTTGGCGGCATCATTACTGGTGATGATCTCAATAGCGCCGGTGACGACCCTCCTAATAGCAGGACTGGTTGTATATGCTGTTTATTCCTTATTCTCAAGTAAGTGATCGAAAGTCTAATACCAATGTGCTGTCGAACGAGGAATATAGGTGAAGCACATTTTTGTAAAAGCAGGTTTCCCTAACTACTATGAAAGAATGTTTAAATGCACCGCAAGTGACTTTTTCTCCTTGAGAAGAGGCACTTGCGGGTATTTTGAAAGTTCTTGTAGAGGGGTTTGGGGAGAAACTTCTTTCAAGAAGGTTCTCTCCAATATTACTTCTTTTATTGCGCATTCGTATAAGCCCATCAAAGGCGATTACGACCAACCACCCTCACCAACTCCTTACCGAAATCCATCCACGGTTACGCAGATTAACGCAGATAATACCAATGTGCTGTCGAACGAGGAATATAGGCGAAGGACATTTTTGTAAGAGCAGGTTTCCTTGACTACTATGAAAGAATGTTTAAATGCACCGCAAAGGGCTTTTTCTCCTTGAGAAAAGGCACTTGCGGCTATTTTGAAAGTTCTTGGAGAGGGGTTTGGAGAGAAACCTCTTACAAGAAGGTTCTCTCCAATATTACTTCTTTTATTGCGCATTCGTATAAGAGCATACAAAGGGGTTAATGGTTGCATGGGCCGATTTATTCTTTTATCTGCGGATTCATTTTTTTTGCAGTTGGGGCAAGTAATGATTGCTATTGCTTAAGCGTTGATGTTTGATCCAGAGATTACGCAGATTTGCAATTGCGAAAACCTTCACACTGAGTCATAATAGGGGGTCATTTTTTGCGCTTGCCGACACTCGCCGGAAATTGCGCCGAGAACCGTACCGGCCGCCTCACCAGGTGTACCGCATATCAACATGGAGAATATAAATGGAGACAGGAACCGAAACCGTAAAACGTGGTCATGCTCAAATGCTCAAGGGCGGCGTCATCATGGATGTGGTCACCGTTGAACACGCCCGTATCGCCCAAGAAGCCGGCGCATGCGCAGTCATGGCCCTCGAGCGAGTCCCGGCGGACATTCGCGTCTCCGGCGGCGTTGCCCGAATGAGTGACCCCGGCCTCATCACGGACATCATGAGCGTGGTATCCATCCCCGTCATGGCCAAGTGCCGCATCGGGCATTTCGTCGAGGCCCAGATCCTCGAGGCTATCGGTGTGGACTACATCGACGAAAGCGAAGTCCTCACCCCGGCCGACGAAGCCCATCACATCGACAAACGCGCCTTCAAAGTGCCCTTTGTATGCGGTTGCCGGAATCTCGGGGAAGCCCTGCGACGCATAGGCGAAGGCGCCGCAATGATGCGCACCAAGGGTGAAGCCGGCACCGGCGATGTGGTCGAGGCCGTTCGTCACGCCCGATCCGTGCTCGGCGAGATCCGGCGCTTGCAGACCATGCGTTCCGATGAGCTTATGGCCCTGGCGAAAGAATTGGGCGCTCCCTTCGAACTCATCGAGGAGACCCGCAACCTGGGCCGTTTGCCCGTAGTCAACTTCGCGGCCGGCGGCATCGCCACACCCGCGGACGCGGCCCTCATGATGCAGCTCGGCGTGGACGGCGTATTCGTGGGTTCCGGCATCTTCAAGAGCGGCGATCCCGCCGCGCGGGCCAAGGCCATCGTACAGGCGGTCACTCACTTTAAAGACCCCAAAATCCTTGCGGAAATCAGCAAAGGCCTCGGTGAGCCCATGGTCGGCATCGGCGTGTCCACACTAGCTGATTCCGCCCGACTGGCCGGCCGCGGCTGGTAATCCATGAAAATCGGAGTCTTAGCGCTTCAAGGCGATTTCGAGGAGCATTGCGCCGCACTGGGGCGCCTGAGCGTCGAGCCTGTGGAAGTCCGTCTGCCCCATGACCTCGAGGGGCTGGACGGGCTCATTATCCCCGGCGGCGAAAGCACCACAATCGGTAAACTCGCCGTCTGGTACGGCCTCCTAGACGCAATACTGGCCTTCAGCCGAAGCAAACCCATATGGGGAACCTGCGGCGGGCTGGTGCTCATGGCCCGCGACGTTGGTTTCGATCAGCCGATCCTCGGTCTCATGGACACCGTGGTGCAGCGCAACGCCTTCGGCAGACAAGTGGACAGCTTTGAGGCGGATTTGCGGATTGCCGGGTTGAACGGCGAGCCCTTCCATGCGGTGTTTATCCGGGCGCCCGTGATCACGGAAGCGGGTCCTGACGTGGAGATCTTGTGCAGGCTCGAGGACGGCAGGATTGTGGCCGCGCGGCAGGGTCGGTTCCTTGCCACGTCATTCCACCCTGAACTCACTCGTGACGACAGGATGCACGAGCTGTTCGTGCGAATGAGCGAAGAGGCCCAACGGGGAAAGGAAAGCGCCCCCAAAGCTCCACAGGCGTCATAGAGGACTCCTGGGCCACCGGTTCGCTGCTACGGTAGCCGTTCCTGTGAACAAACCTGCCGGCGCCCTGATGCCCCCTACCGATGTTCTTTGATGGTAAGTCCGTATCCGGGGCCGCAGCCGCAGAGTACGCACCCATATGAGTACCGTCTTCAATTTATGAGTGGAATTTCTGAGTATGGAGCCGTTCAACGGCCGAGAATGCTCCAGTTCGGACTACAAGGCGCTGGTAAGCACGCCTTCACCAAGCTATATCTGAGTTTGATGGGCTTTTTGCGAAATCGCTTGACAAGAGAGCAAATGTTTTCTATACTCATAAGTAGAAGGTCGGAATTCTCACTCAAACAAAGCTTTTTCACCAATAGGCGCTGGGGATCTGTTCAACCACTCCGGGTGTGCTCGGAAGGTGGTTCCAGGCAGAGGTGTCTCCGATGAGATTCGTGGCCGTGTGCGTCAAGAAGTGTAATTGATTTCTTTTTTGGAATCGTTTACCGGGCTTGAGGCGGCTCTGCGCCCGGTGAAGGCTGTTACTTGTAGCGCCATGTGCTTTTAAAAAGGGGAGGTTGGTGGAGCTTTGGTTACAAAGCAGGTTTTTCCAACCGCTTTCTAAGAAATTTGTGATACTCACCGAAAGCGGCATGTTCTCATCGAGGAAGGCCGCTTTCGGCAATTGCAAAAGTTCTTGGAGAAGGGTGTGGGGAGAAACTTCTTTCAAGAAGGTTCCCCCTAATAGTACTTCTTTGACTCGGCCTTGGTATGAAACGCTTTAAGGCCATCGTCGCTTACGACGGAACGAGGTATCACGGGTGGCAGCTCCAGGCTAATGCGACGACGATCCAAGGAGAGCTGGAAAAAGCTCTGTACACTATCCTACGGGTATTTACTCGAGTGCACGGCGCCGGCAGGACGGATTCGGGGGTGCACGCCGTTGGACAAACCGCCCATTTCGACGCTGTCTGGAAGACCAAGCCTCAGGCGCTGCTACGAGCCTTAAACGCAGTCTTGCCCCGCGACATCGCCGTTTCTCGATTGGAGATAGCGGACTCCCGTTTTCACTGCCAATTGTCGGCGAAAGCCAAGACGTACGAGTACGCAATTTACAATGACGAGGTTCGGGCGCCTCTTAGCCGCCTCTACGCAATCCACGTAAATCGGCCGCTGGATGTTTCAGCAATGAACGAAGCCGCTTGTGTCCTGGTGGGAACCCATGATTTCGCTTCCTACGGGAGCCCTCCTGAAAGGGGCGGCTCAACGGTGCGTCGTGTGCATAGCGCCGACTTCGTGTACGAGAACGGACTTTTGCGATTCAGGATCACGGGCTCGGGGTTCCTCCGGTACATGGTGAGATGTATCGTGGGGACGCTGCTGCGGGTGGGGCTCGGCAAGATTTCGCCCGACGGGTTTCGCCGCATTCTTGAAGCTCGCGACCGCGATGCGTCCGGACCAACGGCGCCCCCCGAAGGCCTGTGCCTCATGTCCGTAGCCTACGAAAACGCTTTAAGCGTTCACCCCGAAGGCGCAGAGCTGCCTCGGATTCGGTGAAACCTTAGATCACACCGATGTGCTTGTCAAAAAAGTAACATCGGTGGAGCTTTCTTGCAAAGCAGGTTTTTCCAACCTCCGGCCTAGGAATTTGCTTAATCGCCGAAAGCGGCATTTTCTCCGTGAGAAAAGCCGGTTTCGGCAATTTTAGAAGTTCTTGGAGAGGGGGCCATTGGTAGCAACGATGGGGAGGAAGATCATGAATGAACCCGGATATGTGGGGACCCTAGCCTCAGGGAGCTTTCGCGGGCAGCTTGATACCCTGGAGAATGCGCTCCGTGAGTGCCGGCTGTGCCCGCGCTCCTGCGGCGTGGATCGAACAGCGGGGGAGCTTGGCTTTTGCGCCACAGGGGACAAGGCGGTCGTAGCCGCGGCTCATCCTCATTTTGGTGAAGAGCGCCCACTTGTAGGGCAGGGCGGTTCCGGCACGATCTTTTTTGGCTCGTGTAACCTGCGCTGCGTGTTCTGCCAAAATTACGAGATCAGTCGTTTGCTCGCAGGTGAAGCCGTATCCGACCAGGAGCTGGGCGCAACCATGCTCGATTTGCAGGCCGCCGGGTGTGTGAACATCAACTTAGTGAGCCCGTCCCATGTGGTCCCGCAGATAGCGGCAGCAGTGGCTTGGGCCGGGGCTGGAGGGCTTCGGCTGCCAATCGTGTACAACACCGGCGGGTATGACTCAGTGGAGACCCTGAAGCTCCTCGAAGGTGTCGTGGACATTTACATGCCGGACATCAAGTTCATGGATCCGCAGGTGTCGGGTGAGTTGGCCCAGGCGCCCGACTACCCTAGCGTAGTCAAAGCGGCAGTTACGGAGATGCACAGGCAAGTGGGCAATCTTCAAGTGGACTCCGCGGGCGTAGCGGTCAAGGGTTTGCTGGTGAGACACTTGGTCATGCCCAGCGGCCTCGCCGGCACACGAGAAGTGATGCGCTTCCTGGCGCGGGAGATCTCCACCAATACGTATGTGAACATTATGAACCAGTATCGGGCGTGCGGGGAGGCTTCGCGGTATCCCCTCCTTACACGCTCCGTAAGCCGAGAGGAATACGCCGCAGTCGTTACGACAGCCCACAAGGAGGGCATAACCAGGCTGGATGAGCGCTTGACTCGATCGTCGGGGTTCCCGTGATGAGGATAAGTTGAGCGCAGGCTCTTACATGCCCCCAAATAAAACGCGTGGAGCTGGGCAAGGCGAACCTGAAAACACTAGGTCTACTTTCCAAGAAATGAAGAAGGTTGGTATGATTTCAACTCGAACGGTCCGGCAAAGCTTTTGGACTTCTTTCAGGAGGACACTCTTAAGGGTTCCGTAGGCGCCGGTCCCTATGACAAGTGAAAATATCAGCCCTTTGAATTATTGGTTACGGCGTCGGACAGCGCTTCACTGGTCTTGTGGACGAGGAGTTCGGCCTTTCTCAGCCGCTCACCGGTGTTGTCGGCGCCCAATCCTACGATCCAGAAGGCTGCGACCATGCGTCTGCGGGCCTTTTTGCCATAGAAAATGGGAGCGGCCACGGCCCAGACATGGGGTAGGTATTCATTGATGTCCACGGCGATGCCTTCTTCGCGAACCAAGGCAAGTTCCGCCAGGTAGACCTCAGGGTCGGTGATGCTTTCCGAGGTGAACGCCGGGAGTGACAGGCCTCTGACGATCTTTTCCGCCTCTTCGGGTTCTCGGTAAGCGAGGAATATCTTGCCGACCGCTCCTGCGAATTTAGACATGCGCATACCCGGTCGCGCGCGGATCTTGAGTTCCCGGAAAGATTCGATTTGGTCCAGGATTAGCAGTTGTCGTCCCGAGCGCACACCCAGGAAAATGTCCTCACCCAGCTCGGCGCCGAGGCTTTCCAAGTGAGGTCGCGCCGTGCGGATCAAGCCAATGTTGACTTCCATGCGTGGGGCGAGGTCTTTCGCCGTGTACCCGCAGGTGTACTTCTTCGTAATAGGGTCCCGCAGCACCCAGCCGGTGTCCTCCAGAGCGGCCAAAATACCGTGGGTAGTGGATTTGGCCATCCCCAACGTTGCGGCGATCTCGCTTACACCTGCATTGTTCGGCGTGGTTAAGATCATTTTCAAGACCTTAAGCGCTTTGGAAACAATGGGCGCTGCGTAAGCCGACTGTTCGGTATTCTGAAAGGTGTGCATAAATAAAAATCCCGAAGTTCAGCGTGCAGGTCTATATAAAGTTATGGCCTACTTCACGAAGAGTTTCAAGAGGAATTATGCTCTGGGGTAAGAAATAAGATATAGACTTGCTCGAAAGGCTCATGAGAGACGAAAGAATTCCCTGGGTGAGAGTGTTTTCCGCTAGAAAAAAGAAAGGCCCAAGGGCGGATGGAGAGCGCCGGTTGCAACTGCATGTTCGTCGTACGGAATTTTAGATGCGGCGAACAACCTGTAGCGCCGTCGCATATCGGTCCCGTACAGTTGCGAGCGATTTGCTCCCTCTCCGCCGCAACGGCTATGCGCCTACGTGTTCTGATACCAATGCGCAGCCAAAGAAGTAATATCGGGGAGAACCTTCTTGAAAGAAGGCTTCTCCCCGAACCCCTCTCCAAGAACTTTTAAATGGCCGAAACCGGTTTTTCTCAAGGAGAAAAGGCCGCTTTCGGCATATTAAACATTCTCAGATAGACGTCGAAAAAACCTACCTTCCCAAAAAGAGTCTTCACCAATGTTACTCGTTGGAAAGCACTTTGGTATAAGATCGATCAGGAGGCGCCTGATGACTTCATCTGCCGTTACTTCAACAAACACTGGAATATATCTCAAGAAAAAACTCGGAAAAGACTGGACCTTTTGGAATTTTATGGTAGGAAGACGGCATTTCTTATGAGGAGTTTGGAATGTCGCGCTTTGTTATGCTTACCTTGATGGTTATCTTGCTCGCCGGCGGCGCCTGCTGGGCGGCGGACACTCAGCCGAAGCTCATCAAAGTCATCACGGATTATACGGACACACCACTGCCCGTCGTAGCGCCGGCGCCTAGTATTCCTGAATACCAGCCGCCAAGCCCACGGGAACAGATGTACGTATTCTGGCTGGCCGGACGCGTCATTAGCATGCCCATAGATTTGTTGGAGAAGGCTGTGGGGAAGGTCAGGTCAAGTGTGTCAAAGGCCCGACCGCCTGTTCCCGTGCAAGCCGCAGCCGTACACAGCCCTTTTGACAACGTTAATTGGCGAGAGATTCCCCCGGCGCCGCCCGCCGACGATTCCGTGTACACGCATTCGCAATCAGGACGCTAATGCTAGGGGAGGACCTGTTTGAGAGACAGGGTTCTCCCCAATATCACTTCTTGGGTTGCAAATCGCTCTCGGGGCGCACGCCGGCGGCTTTCCATATTCTGGAGATTGTGGCGTTACTGACGCCGAAGGCTTCGGCGAGAGTGCGGGTGCTCCAGGGTTTGCCGGCTGGGGTGGTCCCGTGGCGGGTCGCTTCAACGATGGCCTCGGCGGTTTCCTTGGGAACACGTCGTGCGCTTGGCCCATGGGGAGCGTCCCGTGTGAGGGACTGTGCTCCTTCCTCTTCGTAGCGCTTGCGCCACAGCAGGACCGTGGGTCGTGAGGCGTTGAGTTTGGCGGCTATTGCCGTGTTGGAGAGCCCTTCCGCCGCTAAGAGGCATATCCTGGCACGAAACGCCACCCGCTGAGGTGTGGTGCGCGCCCGAACCCACTTCAGGAGCTGCTCACGATCCTCAGGGGTCATGCCTAGCGGGTGCGTGGGTATGCTCATCAGCTTACCGTCGGACCATAAGCGGTGGTTACGCTTGCGGCACGTCCGCCTTTTTCTTGCACGCCGGACACTTCAGGAAAACCCCTGTTCGCTTGGAGACATGTTCCTCTAGAATAGGTGAGCCGCACACGGGATCGGGGCACTTGATCGCCACCGGCTTGTACCATATCGAATAATTACATTCGGGATACCGGTTGCACGAGTAGAAAACCTTCCCTTTCTTGGTCTTGCGCTGGGCCAGATCCCCTTGCTCGCACGAGGGGCATTTTATACCTGTTGAGATGGGCCGGTTCGTCTTACATTCCGGGTACTTCGAGCACGAGAGAAACGGCCCCGAGCGCCCGTTAATCATAAGCATGGGAGCCCCGCACTGCGGACAAATCTCGTCGGTAGGAACCGCGGGTTCTTTCTGCGCCTCGTTCAGATTGCGGGTGTATTCGCATGTGGGGTACGCCGAGCACCCAATGAACAGGCCGTACCTACCCGACCGCAGGAGCACGGGCTCACCGCATTCCGGGCACACTTCGGATGTTGGGACGCCTTCTTTCTTGATGTTGCGCATGGACTTTTTCGCGCTGTTCAGGGCCAAGTGAAAGGGTCCGTAAAACTCGCTGAGGGTGTCGCTCAGTGAAGCTTCGCCTTCTTCGATGCGGTCCAGAGCGGATTCCATCTCCGCCGTGAAACGGGAGTCCAAGAGCTTGGGAAAGCTTTCCACCAGCAGCTTGGCGATTATGTAACCAAGAAGCGTGGGGTGAAAGCGTTTATCCGTTGCTTCCACGTACTTGCGTTTCTGGATGGTGGTGACGATTTCCGCATACGTAGACGGCCGACCGATCCCTAATTCCTCAAGCTCTTTGATGAGCGAGGCTTCGTTAAAGGCCGCGGGCGGTTGACTGAAGCGCTGTCTCGGTATGATGCCCAGGGTCTTGAGTTTGTCTCCCTTGGCCAATGGCGGCAGTCTGCGCTCTAAATCTTCTTTGTCCGTGTCGCCGAGATCCCCTTCAGGCTCTTCTTTGGCGTAAATCTTCATGAAGCCGTCAAATTTCATGACGGATCCGGTTACCTTAAAGAGGAGATTATCGCACTGGATGAGCGCCTGGGTCGAGTCGAACACCGCCGGAGCCGCTTGACTGGCCAGAAAACGATTCCAGATGAGCGTATAGAGCGCCAGACCGCTCTTGTCCAAGTATTTGGCCACCTTTGCCGGCGGATGCTCCAGTGAAGTTGGACGGATTGCCTCGTGGGCCTCTTGGGCGCTTTTGCGTCCCTTGTAGACATTCGGCTTGGCAGGCACGTACTTGTCGCCGTAGACTCGTCTTAGGTAGTCACGGGCGGCGACCTGGGCTTCAGGAGCTATTCGCGGGGAATCCGTCCTCATGTAGGTGATGAGTCCCATTGAGCCTTCGGCGCCAAGCTCAATCCCCTCATAGAGCTGCTGGGCGATCCGCATGGTGCGATTTCCCGGAAATTTCAGCTTAGCTGAGGCCTCCTGCTGGAGCGTAGACGTGATGAACGGTGGGAGCGGCTTGCGTAAACGCTCCTTTTTCTTGACGTCCACCACCTCGAATTCGTGGGCGCCGGCCGTCCGAGCGAACGCCTTAGCGGTCTCGATGTCCTGAATGGTGACCTTCTTGCCGTCCTGTTCCATGAGCTTGGCTTCTATGGGTGGAGGGACCTCGGCCTCCAAGAGCGCCGTAATGCTCCAGCTTTCCTCGGGTACAAAGGTGTCGATTTCTTCTTGCCGGTCCACAATGAGCCGGAGCGCCACGGATTGCACACGGCCGGCGCTCAATCCGTACTGCACCTTGTCCCACAGGAGCGGGCTTAATTCGTACCCCACGATGCGGTCGAGGATACGACGGGCTTGTTGGGCGTTGTAGCGATTTTCATCGAGCCGCCTGGGGTTCTCGACCGCCTCCTTAATAGTGCGCTCGGTGAGTTCGTTGAACAGCACACGATAGATACGGTCTTTGGATTTCTTCAGTTCATCGCGCAGGTGCCATGCAATGGCCTCGCCCTCGCGATCAGGGTCCGTCGCCAGGAATATGCGAGAAGCCGATTTGGCCGCTTGGTTCAACTCGGAGAGAATCTTCTCTTTGCCTTCAATGACCTGATATTCGGGGAGGAAATTTTTTTCGACATCAACGCCCAAAGATTTGCGTGGAAGATCCTTCACGTGTCCAACAGACGCTTTTACGTCGTATTTAGATCCCAGATACTTCTTGATTGTTTTCGCTTTGGCCGGTGACTCGACCACCACAAGTGTTTTGTCCATAAGGAGTAAGGCTCCGCACGCAATCCGTAAGAAAGAAATTGCAGTTCGTAGGGAATTCGTTTCACACCGCCACTCAATTTGTGGCATTTGCAACCAAATTTCAAGGGGCTTGTAAGGAGAGCGACCCTTGCAGGAAGATGGAGAAAGTCTAACCAAAAGTCAAGCCGTTGCATAATGCGTGTTGGCCTATACAGCGCTTGCGAACGGGTCATTTTGGAGCGTCATTACAGGAAGAAGACCAAATTGGAAACGCCAAATATGAAGAATATGAGAAACCTCAAGATTGCGGTGAACCAGTGTATGTTTTTGAAATGTAACGACTATTGCGGCTATGTGCTTCGCGAAGAGCCGCATCTCGCAAGGCGAATCCACATCCGTGCAGTACATAAAAGGAGGTCATAATGGCAAGCACAAGACAAAGAGCCATCGACGGCATCAAAGTCGGAGACGAGTTTTCCGTGTCACGCACATTTAGTGAACAGGACGTGACACAATTTGCTGATGTATCAAGAGATTACAATCCCATCCATCTGAACGATCGATTCGCGCGGGCAAAGACGTTTCGCAAACGGATTTGCCATGGCCTACTCGTCGGAAGTATGCTTACGGAAATTGGAGGTCAGATTGGTGTGTTGGCCTCTTACATGGAATTCGTATTCAAAAAACCCGTATATTTGGGCGACACCGTGACCTGTCGTTGGATCTTCACCCAGATCGACAACAAGGGCGCTCCGCTGCACAGGTAGAATTTCGAAACGCAGGACAAAATCATCGTTCTCACAGCAACAGTTAAAGGAATCATCCCCTGTGTCGAGGAAAGAGCAATCTTGGAAGCCATGATTGAAGAAGGAGATCCAACAAACAAGCTCTTCGCCAAGCAGGCAAACCGTGACATGGAGTAATACCATCGGCTCATGCTCTTATACCAATGCGTAATCAAAGAAGTAATATTGGGGAGAACCTTCTTGAAAGAAGTTTCTCCCCAAACCCCATTCTAAGTCATATGTTATAGTCGCCGAAAGAGGCCTTTTAAACGTGAGAAAAGACCCGTTAGGCAAATGCAAAACGTCGTGGAGAGGGGTTTGGGGTGAAACATATTTAAAG
>JBBRBO010000102.1:0-15298 GCA_038205805.1 Desulfomonilales bacterium | reverse complement strand
TTAAATGGCCGAAACCGGCTTTTCTCAAGGAGAAAAGGCCGCTTTCGGCATATTAAACATTCTCAGATAGACGTCGAAAAAACCTACCTTCCCAAAAAGAGTCTTCACCAATGTTACTCGTTGGAAAGCACTTTGGTATTAGTATTCCTTGTCTTCCGGCGGCCCGGCCAATCCCATTCCGGGGATAAAAGGAATAGCCGCAATGGGAAAGCCCTTGATCCACCTGTAATCACAGCGTAGCGCCGTTTTAATGGGCGCGGGGTAGAGCAGCTCCTCCGGGTTGCCGACAAGGGCGTCTTGCTCTAATATGGACGGGATGATTTTCAAGCAGTGGCCGTGCTCAGGGTCATAGATGTAAAAGGGCCGCAGGTCATCGGGGATGTAACCTGAGTATACTTTTTCCGCATCGTGGAATTCCGGTTCAGGTTGCGGAGCAGGCTTCTTTTCCAAATCATTCCAGAGCTTTTCTTTCGGGTACGACAGTGCGCAAAAACCATGGACCGCTCTGTCGAATTCCACGTCGGTCCAGGAATCGGCCTTTTCAAACATCCGTGATAAGGGCTTAAAAAATCGCTTGAAGGTGTTTTCCGTTTTGATGGAAAACGAGACGCCCTCTTCAGTGGTGAACGAGATCCGTATGGTGTCTTGTTCGGCGATACGGCGGAAATGTTCCATGCCGTTCTTTCCGTAGTAATTCCACCAAATATCGAAAACCTCTTCCGTTTCGGCGGTTACCTTTAACATGGTAAGCGCCAGGAGCACATTGTCGTACCTGACTACGCCGGCTCGTTGTTGAATCTCAATATCGCTATATGGTTGAACGCCGTTGGACAAGGAGCGCACAAAAAAGGCCACTTCTCCGGGCTGGTCTCCGTCTGTGGAAATAACCGCTTCCATGCTCTGTCCGGGCCTCAAGCGCACGTGTTCAGGATTTACCATGTCCATTCGTCGCTTCCTCCGTTGTAGTGGTTCATCGGCCGGGGTCGGCCCAGCGCCGGTAAACCGCTATTGAGACAAAGCCGTTTTCATCGAAAACCTTCAAATGAGTCGGGTCTCTATTACTGTAATCATTCACCGAGCTTGAGGCCGCTCTGCGCCCGGTGAAGGCCGGAGAGGAGACTCATCCGCCATCCGGACCTCCCCATCGTGATTCTCAATCGGCACCCATTCGTGGTGAAGGGTTACATTCTACTATACCAAACCGGGCCGCAAGGGTCCAGGAAGCCTGGAGCGCCGTTATCTTCTTCGCAACGGCTCTTGGATATGTAGTCCGACGTCCGCCCTTGCCGCGACGTATACTATGATGAGATATAGTCTCCGTCATCCGGTGAGCAACCGCTTGGAATCACGATGGGGCCTCTGGCGGATTCACGAGTTTTCTTCTCCCGGCCTCGGAGACGAGGAGCCGTTTCTATCTGCATGACTCATTAAATAGTGAATAGTCATTAGTCATTGGTTCAAAAACCTTGACCACAACTTTCAGACTTGTTACAAAGCAAGCAGTTGGAGGCTGATATGATGGACGGTAAAACCCTCTGTGTACTGTGCGCCTGGCGTGCGGGATGCAACAAGAAATTCTCCATGGACGGCGCCACCACAACCCGTTGTCCTGAATATACGCGGGACGTTACCTTGAAAGATCCCCAAGAGGACGCCCCGGCGGATGCGAAGACCGAAGAACCCAAGTCGTGACACGGCGACGAATCCCATTGAATGTGCACGCCCTGAAAGAGGTTGTTAGATGAAGGATATGTTGAGGCGCCTGATTCGGGACGCCGTGAAAAACGCAGTCACCGGCGGCGCATTTTCCGTTCAGGACATTGACGCTCTCAAGATCGATATTACCAAGCCCAAAGACGAAAAGTTCGGCGACTTTGCCGCCAATATAGCCATGATCCTCGCACGCCCTCTGGGTCGTAAGCCCCGTGAGTTGGCGGAAATCATCAAGAACCATTTCCCCGACGCCCAGGGAGTAATCGACAAGATCGAGATAGCCGGGGCCGGGTTCATCAACGTGTTCTTGAGCGACACGGTCTGGCGCCGGACCCTCGATTCCATCCACGAGCGCAAGGACGCGTACGGCCGAACCTCTTCCCAAGACGCCGGCCGGACGCTCCTGGAGTTCGTGAGCGCCAACCCTACAGGCCCGCTCCATGTGGGACACGGCAGGGGCGCCGCGGTGGGCGACACGCTGGCTCGTCTCTTACGCGCGGTCGGTCGCAACGTGACTACCGAGTATTACGTGAACGACACCGGCAATCAAATGAAGATACTCGGTCGCTCACTATGGGTGCGGTTCCGGCAAGCGTCCGGGGATCAGGTCGAGATGCTCGAAAACCACTATGTGGGCGATTACATGATCGAGATCGCCCGAGAGCTGCACGCAGACGACGTGGGCCGACGAATCCTCGCATTGCCCGAGGATGAAGCTGTGGCTGCGTGCTCCGTATACGCATGCGATAAGATACTGTCCGGCATCAAGGCCGACCTGGAGAAGTTTGGGGTCACCTACGACCGGTACTTCAGCGAAAGGTCGCTCCATGAGTCCAAGGAGGTGGAACACACCCTGGACGCCCTGTTGACGGTAGGCAAGGCGGAAAAACGAGACGGCGCCCTTTGGTTCTTGATGGAAGGCGATCAAGACGAGAAGGATCGCGTGCTCGTCCGAGCCACCGGAGAACCCACGTACTTTGCAGCCGACGCCGCCTATCATGCGAATAAGGTGGAGCGCGGGTTCACTTCCCTCATCGACATATGGGGATCAGACCATCATGGATACGTCCCACGGGTAAAGGCCTCTATTGCGGCTTTGGGAAACTCCCCGGATATGCTCACCGTAATCCTTGTGCAATTCGTCACATTGATCCAGGAGGGGAAGAAAATCTCCATGTCAACACGTTCCGGAGAATTTGTGACGCTCCGGGATGTGCTGGCTGAAGTAGGGTCTGATGCCGCTCGCTTCTTCTTCTTGACCAAACGATCCGACAGTCACCTGGATTTCGACATGGATCTGGCCAAGAAGCAATCCCGTGATAATCCCGTGTACTATGTGCAGTACGCACATGCGCGTGTCCGGAGTATCTTCCGCATAGCGGCTGAGAACAACATCGACACGGATATGTCAAACCCCGACCTGAGTCTCTTGGCGCTCAAGGAAGAAAAGGCTCTCATGAAGCGCTTGGCGGACTTCCCGGACCTGCTCGTGGACGCTGCCGACGCTTTAGAACCCCATAGACTCACCTTTTACCTCGTGGAACTTGCTGAGATGTTTCACGCCTACTACCACGACAACCGCGTCTTGACCGAAGACGTGGGGCTTAAGAAGGCTCGGCTCTATTTGGTCGAGGCGGTTCGCCAGGTCATCGAAAACGGACTCGGCATTCTCGGCGTGAGCGCTCCGGAGCGCATGTGACGCCGATCTCAATCAAAGATATTGCTGTGGGGCGGCGCAATTCCGCTTTGTCAAAGAGCGCTAATGACTTTTGTTCTTTTGAAAGCGAACGAGTATGAAGTTCGTCGAGCACATACGAGCAGCGCTTCGGGGTAGGAAACAACCCCGACGATCCAAGATCGTTTGCAGATCCATGGCCGCGGCAAGCGATCCAGGGCCGAAGAACGGCCGGTTGACCTTGGCCGTGGCCGCGTCGCTCTTGCTCATGGTTGTCCTGGGGATCATCAATGTGAAGCTCATCTTTGATCCCACGATTGCGAAGAAAGCGTTCGAGCCCGTCTTGCAAGCGAAAAACGATACAAAATCCGAGCCCCATACCGTGGTGAACCCGGTGAACAAGCGTGTGCGGGTTCCGCCCCATCTAACCTTCTACAATAAGCTGAAAACCCAGGATGAAATCGTAGAGGAGGCCAATCCGTGGGCGGAACCCGCACAGAAACCGGCCCATACCCCCACAGCCCCTGAAGGACCGCCCACGCCCCCGGTCGAACCAAAGGCCAAGGCCGCTCATAAGCCTGTTGCGCTGAACCACGCGAAGACGCCGACGCCAACCGAATGCGTGCTCCCCAATAATGCGGGGAAGTCCAAAAAGTACACGGTGCAGGTGGCTGCTTTCTCCCAACCCAGCATCGCCCAGGAGTGGGCTCGCAAGTGGAAGGACAAAGGCTATCAGGTGTCCCTTAAGCCCGTGGCTCGTCCCAAAACCGGAGTCATCTACCAGCTCTATCTGGGGCAATTCGCTTCTGAGAAGGAAGCGGACGCCCTCGTCAAGAACCTCAAGGCCAAAGAAGGGGTCAACGCCTTTCGCATGGTCTTACGGGATTGATGCCCATGCCTAATCAAAAAAGTAATACTGGGGAGAACCTTCTTAAAAGAAGGCTTCTCCTCGAACCCCTCTCCAAGAACTTTTAAAATACCCGAAAGTGGCTTTTCTAAAAAAAGAAAATACCGCTTTCGATGATCATCACAAGTTTCTCAGTACGAGGTTGGAAAAACCTGCTTTGCAAAAAAAGCTCCTCCGACTTTACTTTTTTGAAACTATATCGGTATGAGGGTAGCGGGGGGCGTCACCGCCCTCTGTTCGGTTAAAATCCTAACATCCGCAACCCTGTCTCCGAAAATATACACCTGAACCACACAAATGCAACGGCCACCCCTAGCAACTCATGTACGAAACCCACCAGCGTACCGAGGAGTATTGTCGTTAAGAAGAAGCTAGTGACTGCCGTAGAAAATGGCTCGCCGCGCCATGCGAAAAGCCCCCATACTAAACCAATAGGCGTAATCCAGAATAAGTTACTTGGGATGAACACTAAAGACACAAGAGCCGTGAACACGGCATTAAACCTGAAGAACTTGCGATAACGGATCTCCTGATAAAGGGTTCTGAACTCCTCTTTCGTGACCCACCTTTCGGCGGTCTTTTGTTTGTACTCGCCGTTGTCTTTCTCGTACCACACGTGTTTCAGGTGTTTTAGATTGTTGTGCTTTGCGGCGGTCTCCGAAAGATTCTGCCAGGGTATACCGAAATCCCGATTAATGAGCAAACCCTTGCGCCGCGGCATATAGTAGGCGGGAAATAACCAAGAAACTACTCTTTTGCAATCGAGGATTTCTTTCTTCACCGCCTCCGTGTGTACGATCATTTCTAAGGTTTCAATATGGTTTCTCTTGGGCGGCGGTTCGTCCACGAAGTTCAGGGTAAGCTCTTTGTATCCTTCTTTGTATATGGTGATTTGGCTTTTATGCCATGGTACAGCCAACCATTCTTGTCCGGTTTCGCCATAGCTTTCGCCCTCGACGAACACCTGCGCGCCTGTGGGTATGGTTCGGATGTTGAGCAATGCGGGCGTAAGGGTAAAGTGCACGTTTTTCGATGAATCGGTTATGGTCTTCTGACTGGTTTGATACCCGTGCGCCTTTGCGGTGAATGTCGTAGAGCCGGTGGGCGGCAGGTTATTCAACGTAAGGGGTGTTTGCCCTTTGTGAACTCCCCCAATGTAGACTTCGGCGCCTTTTGGGTCGCTGGTGATCGTCACTGCGCATGTTTGGGAGACCGATGTTAACGTCTCAACCCGGTTCATAGTGGGTGGGGGATGGCCGTTGAAGTCCAGGATAAGCTTTTTGTACCCATCTTTACGTATGGTGATAGGGCCTTTATGCCAAGGAACATCAATCCCTTGCGATCCGGTTTTGGCGTAGCGCCCGCCCTCGACGAACACCTGTGCGTCCGTGGGGTTGGTCCGGATGTTGAGCAATGCGGGCGTAAGGGTAAAGTGCGCGTTATTCGCTGAATGGGTTATGGTCTTCTGACTGGTTTGATACCCGTGCGCCTTTGCGGTGAATGTCGTAGAGCCGGTGGGCGGCAGGTTGTTAAAGGTAAGGGGTGTTTGCCCTTTGTGAACTCCCCCAATGTAGACTTCGGCGCCTTTTGGGTCGCTGGTGATCGCCACTGCGCAGGTTCGTGGGATTCTCTTCAAGGTAACCGTCTCGTTGACGTCATGCCAAGGACATACGGCCGGGACGGTGTAGTGGGCCGGCTCGCAGTCGGGGTGAACAAGGTCCAGCTTCAAACCCTGATGGAGCGGCCATGATAATTCGACGGGTCCGTATTCCGTGCTCCCCAGCGTCACATCCCGCATGCGGATTTCAGCCCCAGGTGGGTTTGTGGAGATGCGCACCACAACGCGATCGAGAGTCACGAGTTCATTCGCTTCCTCTGCAAAGACGACTTTCGCGTGAAAGCCGGCCTTCTCGACGATAACCGGGAAATCCTCGATGTTCAGGGACAGCCCAGTGAGTTGGCTTACGCCCAGCGGTTTGCCGGAGGCGTGCGAGAAGACCTCGGAACCATTCGGCGCATGGAGCGTAATGGGGCTCTTTACCGTAAGTGTGATGATGTCGTCCGCCGGGGCTGTTGCGAACGTTTGTTTGTGGGTTGTGCCCCCGCTCTCCCATTCGACATGCCAGGGGAACGGGATGTTCGGCGCGCGCCCGTCCGCGGGAATCGGCCCGTAATCCGTGTCGTTGATCCACACCCGACACCCTGGTGGAATGGTGCGAATCTCCGTTTTCGGTTCAATTCCGCCGCTATTAGACTTGGCGCTGACCTGAAGCAGAATAACGCCGTTCGCCGGGGCCGTTGCGAACGTTTGTCTGTGGGTTTTGCCCCCGCTCTCCCACTCGACCTGCCAGGGGAACGGGATGTTCAGCGCCCGCCCGTCCGCGGGAATCGGCCCGTAATCAGTGCCGTTGATCCACACCCGACACCCTGGTGGAATGGTGCGAATCTCCGTTTTCGGTTCAAATCCGCCGCTACCGGACTTGGCGCTGACCTGAAGCAGAATAACCCCGTCCGCCGGGGCCGTCGTGAGGGTCAGCGTCTTCTCAGAAGCCCCGTTCACGGCTCGCATGTCCACTGGATAGGTAACAAGCGTGGCTATTCCGTCGGGATACGGGCACACTCCACAATCAATGCCATTTATCCACAGAACGGCGCCCGACGTGTCGGTTTGGACTGTTATTTGTAGCGGCTCCAGGTCTATTCCGGTGAGCGCAGCCTTGAACGGCATGGCGCCGGCGTACCGTTGGCCCGGGTCAGGGTGTGTCGCCTGCTGGATGACCGGATGATTCCGCAGTCCAGGGAACAAGCGGGTCACAGTGCGGCCGAGGCTGAACACATCCGAGCGTTTGTCGTAGCTGGGGCTTGGGGCCAAGATCTCGGGCGCGATGAAGAATGTGTCGTCGGCTGAGAGGCCGTTGAGCAACCCCGTGCCGACGAAAATCTCCAGGCCGAAGCCCGTGAGCTTTGGTCCGCCGGCGCCGACAAGAATATCCGAGGATCGCATGCACAGGTGATGAACTCCCTGCTGATGAGCAAGCTGCAACGCATTACACATAGTTGCAATGTGGCCGAGGAGGTCCTCCGGCTTTGTTTCGGAATGATCGACGCTCGCAAGCGGAGACGCGTCGATGGGTTGTTCCAGCACATAGGCGACGCCGTTCCTCTCGCCAACCCCGGCAAATTGCGGAGTGTTGATCGGTCGAATCCCGCAGCATCTCCTAAAAAAGGCGCTGAATCCTTGGCCGTTGCGCCTGCCCAACGGTGTTCGGAGCACAAACTTTCTGCGAGACCTAACCTCCTCAACCAGAAAAGCGCATAAAAAGCGATCCTCGCCGTAATCCTGAAGACACGTAAAAAAGTTCGTTAAGCCGCTTGGAAGAGCCACTAGCTAGTTACCTCGAGTGTTCGTGTCGAGTAGTTCCTTAAAGCGAAGGCGCATAAAAGAAGTAATATTGGAGAGAACCTTCTTAAAAGAAGTTTCTCCCCAAACCCCTCTCCAAGAACTTTCAAAATAGCCGCAAGTGCCTTTTCTCAAGGAGAAAAAGCCACTTGCGGTGCCTTTAAACATTCTTTCTTAGGAGTTAGGGAAACCTGCTCTTACAAAAACGTCCTTCACCTATATTCCTCGTCGGACAGCACATTGGTATTAATCCTGCTTTACAAGGATGGTTTCACCAATGGTACGCTATTGAAAGCGTAGCGGTATCCAAGCCGGTGAACCAACACTACATTGTATACCGTTACTCCCGCTCTAGGCGAGAGCAAGCCGCATGACGGAGCAAAAAATACTGATCTCAAGTCGGCGAGTTGAAGGCCGCCATGTAAGGGGCGTCGTTGGGCAAACAACCGCCTTGAGCTTTCCGAACCCCTTCCAAAATTCGCCGGTATGTTCTGAAATAAAAGATTGTATAAGCTCTACTCTCCATGATATGATATCATGTTATTTTGTCAAGCCAAAAAACTAAAATCCCTACTGGAGCGGGCCGGCGGACTTTTTCGCTCCCGTGCTCTCGGTGATTGCGGCCCCGGCCCACCCCACAACATAGGCTCAATCAAAGAAGTAATATTGAAGAGAACTTCCTTGAAAGAAAGTTGAGTCCCAAACCCCTCTCCAAGAACTTTCATCAATAAACATTTCTTAGAAAGAGATTGGAAAAACATACTTTGCAACAAAAGCGCCACCTATCTTATTTTTTTGAAAGCGTCGGCGCTATGCGTGCGCTCGGCCACCGCCCACAAAGGTCTCCACCAGGCGCTGTTTTGGTTCGCAGATAGTTCGCAGCCGGCGTCAATTCACCGGCTCGAGGGTTGCAACGTACTCCATGTCCGGGGGCAGCTCCTCCTCAAAGTGGAGCGTCACGGGTTTATACCCCTCTTTCATGACGGTGATGGACCCTTTATCCCACGGCACATCGATTCCGTGGGGACCTGTGAGGCCGTAGGGCGTCGCGAGGATAAGCACATTCGCTCCCTCGGGTGCACTCTTGATGGTGACCGGCGCCTTCTCCAGCACACAATTCACCAGCGGCGGCGGAGGCCCTGCTTGTATATGCGTGATTTGGGTTACGTAACCCAGGGCCTTCACCTTGATTTCGGCGTCGCGTCCGGCCGTGCCGATTTCCAGTGGGGTTCGGCCTCGGTATTGGTCATCGACGTAGACCTCCGCCTCATTGGGGAAACTCGTCACCCACACGTTGTGGCCGCCGGGGGCCAAAAAAATATGGCGGCTGCAATCCTCGACCCACCAACGACGGTCGAAGGGCTCCGGCTCGTGTCCGTCCTTTTCCAGGACCATGTCGCAGCCGTCTCTATATTCCACCACAACAGGGCGTGATTCATCCGTCAAAGGGCCGATAGTTTGCCCGGTGGCTCGGTCTTTCACGACGGCGCCGCCGGGTTTGGTGGTCACACTCACCTTGACGGGTTCGAGCTTCACGCGCAGCTCCCCAGGTCGACTCATGGTGAGGCTTGCGTCTTTATACCCGAACTTACGCACGGTAAAGGATCGGCCGGCCTCAAAGGGGATTGCCTTGCCTCCTTCGGGAATATCGCCGAGATGGCCGCTCTCGTCGTACACGGAAGCCCGTGGGGGGTCCGAGACGATCCGCACGGTAGTGGGGGCCGCACGCAGCTCGATGGTCTCAGCGACATCCCTGTGCGGACACATCGCCGGAACTCGATATTCAGCAGGTTCGCAGTCTGGGTGAAGAATTTCGAGCTTTGCGCCCTTGTGGATCATCCAGGACAGTTGCAGCGGGCCGCCTTGGGTAGAGCCCAGGGTTTGGCCGTCCCTGCGGATCTCCGCCCCCGGCGGGTTCGTGGAAAGCCTCACCACAAGGGGTTTGAGTTCCGTGGGGCACGGCGCCTCAGGTGTGGCGAGGATGTGGGTTCCATAGCCCGGGATCTTGAGTTCCACCGGGAATTCGGCGTGATGCACGGAAAGCCCGGCGGCGGTGATCCAGCCCAGCCATTTGAGGTTTTGTGCGAGAACCTGCGCCCCAACCGGCTGATTCAACATGACGAATCGGCCCATGTCGAGTGAAATAACGCCGTTCGGCGGTGAAGACGTAATTGTGACTGTCTTCTCGTATGTCCCTTTCTTGGCCGTTATCTCTATAGGATAATTCACGGGTATGGATATGCCTTCGGGATGAGGACATATTCCATACAAGAGACCGTTCATCGTGATACTTACCCCCGGCGTATCCGTCACCACCTTCACCTCTGAAGGGGGTGAAAGGTCTATTTCGCTGAGCGCAGTCTTGACCTGCATGATAGCGGCGTATCTCTCGTTCGGATCGAGGTGCGTAGCCTTTTTTATGACCGGATGGTTCGCCAATTCCGGGATCAAGCGAACCACCGTGCTACCGAGGCTGAACACATCCGAGCGTTTGTCGAAGGTTGGGTTTGGCGCCAAGACCTCCGGCGCGATGAAGAATTTGTCGTTCTCAGAGAGGTCTTCGAGCTTCCCTATGCCGACAAAGATCTCCAGCCCGAAGCCCGTGAGCTTCGGTCCATCGGCGCTGATGAGAATGTCCGAGGGTCGCACGCACAGGTGACGCACATCCTGCTGATGAGCAAGCTGCAACGCATTACATACGGTCCCAATATGGGCGAGGATTTGCTTAGGGGCTAATCCCTTTCCAAGAGGCGTTCCCTTCGTACATTGCTCCAGGACATAGGAAACGCCTGCCCTTGCCCCGCTTGCGCCGAATTTCGGTATGTTGATGGGCCTAATTCCCGTGCATTTTTGGAAGAATGCGCTGAATTCCGCACGAAAACTATCATCTTGGATGATCCCTGCCGCCGGTGTTCGCAATACGAACTCTTTACCTGATGACACATCTTTCACCTGGAAGGCGCACAGAAAGCGATCCTCACCGTAATCTTCAAGACACTTGTAAAACTGTGTTAAACCGCTTGGAAACTTCACAAGCTAGTTATCTCGGGTGTTCGTGTCGAGCATTTCCATGATCTCGAGGCCGTCCTGTTTGACGTCCACAATTGCGGAAATTATACCCGTGGGCAGCATCTCGAAGGTGATGCGTATATCCGCCTCACCTCTTGGTCGTGGGGTAAGACCTTCCACGCGAATGAAACCGACTCTCGTATTATCGGCCGCTTGAGGTTTATCGCCTTGGTACACGGCGATGGTGAGTTCCTTTTGGTTGTCCTTGGAAGTGCCGTAGACTCTGGAACCCCTGGCGGGCAGCGGCGCATTCGCGGGTATAAGTTGACTAAAGGCGCCGCCCCTCACTTCCACACCAAAGGCATGCGCGTTAATATTGATGATTTCTATCTCTTTTGTGAAAGAGCCCGGATCGAACAAGTAGGCCGCGTATATGGCCGCGCCTTCAGCCACCGCATGATCCACATTTTTTGCAGCGTAGATCTTGTCCGCGCCGAAGAGCTGCACCAATAGGTTGTGAAAGAAAATCATTTTACTGGAACCACCTACCTTGATCACCCGGTCAAGCTGTGCGCCGCCGACGCCCAATGTCTCCAGGCCTGCTAAACCCTTATCTTCTATAAGCTTTTGTATTTCTTCACCGTCAATGTCCCGCCGAGGGATAACACCGGCCGTCATACATGTTTTCAGCACAATTTCCGTCACGCGCGCCGCAAAACCCGCCACCGTCTTATCGAGTTCAGCTCTTGTGATGGTGCAAACTAGATTGGGTCCTTTGGCGGTGGGCAGATAAGGCGCCATGAGCGCGTAGCTCTCAATAGAGGCTAATTTTTCCTTGGTGTCGGTGATCACCTTGTTAAGATTCTGCTGCGCCTGCTTCCGGAAAGCCTCATCCGATATTTTAGAAAAATCGACTCCTTCTTTCTCCACCACATAGGCTTGGAGAGCTTCGTCGAAATCCATACCCCCTAGAAAGTCATCACCGCCCGCTGTAATGACTTCGATGGTAAGTTTTTGGTTCGTGGAGGTCAGCTTGCTCACCGTGACATCAAAGGTCCCCCCACCGAGATCAAAGGTGAGAACCGTTTCTTGCGTTCCATCCGCCGGATTTTGACTATGAACATACATGAGGGTAGCGGCCACGGGCTCTTGAAGGAGTCCCAAAACGGGTAAATCCGCTTCCTTCGCCGCAGCTTCGGTGTTCTGGATCTGGTGGGCCTTGAAATAATACGGATACGTAATGACCACTCCCAGCGGCTGACACACTCCGGGTGGGTATCTTTCCAGCACGCCCTGATAGAGGTGTCGTAGTATCTTTGACGATATGGTCACCGGCGTGTGCGGCTTCCCACCGATAATGATTTTTTTATCTATGTCGTGCATGTCCCGTTTCACGTTGCGCTTCACGTTGTCGGGATCCATAAATGATTGCGCCGCCGCAGCTTCGCCCACCACGTACTGCGTAGTGCCGGGGGCTAAGTAAACCACCGACGGAACCGTAGGATTTCCGCTGATCGGATCCGTGTAGACCGCAGGGCCGAAGTCGGTCATATTGGCAATGCAGCTAAAGGTCGTGCCGAGATCTATCCCGAGTAAGGGAGTATTACTATCAGCCATGAAACCTCCTCTAAGTATATGTTGTGTCGCTCTTATGCTATCAAGGCGACCTTTGCTTTTTCGATGACGCTCTTTGCTTGTGCTTCCGAACCGCTTTGAATGAAATAGCCTCGCCCTATGCAGCGGCTGACGCTTTCCCGCGGCAGATCCGGATTCGGGTTCGCTTCCTTTGCCAGGGCGTTGTGCTCCGTGAAATCCCACTTCGCTCCCGGTTCGGGCACAATCGGGTGAATATTGTGCGGCTTAAATATCATCTCTATCTTGTCGATGGACTCCTCATAGAGAGCCTGCAATCGTTGAAGCGCTTCAGAGTGGTCGGGATATTTCTCGATGAGCGCGGCGTACTTGTCGGCGGTGGTTTCCCGCCCTTGTTCCAGGAAGTTGACTGGGGCGATGAAGGAGGTCCGCAGACGATTGAAGAGCGCTTTTCGTGCCTTCTGCACCCTGTCTTCCCACATCCTAACGGACATAAAGTTCTCTTTGCCGATTGCCTCAAGCTCTCTGTTGCGTTCTTTCACTTTCTGGTCGGATATTACCTTATCCTTGGGTAACTCGGGCTGCGTCTTAAGCTCGTCTTTTTCGACGGCCTCAAACTCCTGCCACGTGGCTTGTTCTCGAGCGATAATATCGAAGGACATCTTTGCGCTTTCTAAAGCGCCGTCGAGCCATGTCTTTTCATCCTCTTCCAGGGCCTCCATCAAAGCGGCGTTCGATTCCTTGAACGTGGCCAGGGATTCGGATTCCTCGGCCGCCATGAGGAACAACTCCTTCGTTGCCTGGATCAGTTCGGCGTTGAGCTTACGGAGCGCTTCGTATTCGTTGTACAGGGCATCGAGTTTTTGCCCGTCCTCGGCGATTCGCTCGCGGAGGGTCTCGATTCTCACTAAATCTTGGCGCACAATCTGCTTCAAAGCGTCCACTAGGTCTTGAGCTGCCCGTGTTTTCTTTTCGTCGGTGAGATCATCGAGAAACTTGACAAGGGGCTTCACGATATACTCATTCCGTGGGACGGCTGCTTCCACCAAGTCCTTGCTTTGCTGGAGGCGCTCTTCGAGCAAGCGCTGCGCCTTCTCGCTGACGATGTCTTTTGAGGGCTCGGGCGAACCCCCGGGTTGTTGCATTTCCTTTGACGCCTCTTCGACGGCAAGCTGGAAATCGAGGGTCACGCCGGCGTCGTCGGGGGACGATTTTGCGTATTGATTCGCCACGTGAGTGAGAAAAGCTTCCAGAGCGGCTTTGGCGCCGGCTTTTGCTGAATCTTCCACTCCGGCGACGCCTGTAGCCAGCCGAGTCATCAGCTTTTGTGCGGCTTTTCTATTGGAGACGTCCTCTGTGGTCGCCGGATCGCCGGGAGCGCCAACTGTGGGGGTTACGGGCGCCGCAGTCGGAATCTGCTCCGGAGTGTCAACCGGCGCGCCTGAGTCTGGGTAGCCGGGGGGCGCTACTTTAGGGCCTTCAGTCATATCCTCGGGTTGAGCGCCGGGAGGAAGCTGCTCAACTTCCGTGAGTTCTACGGCCAGTTGTTCTTCTGAGGATTCATCGCCTTCCGTGGGCGGGGTCACGCCAACCGGCGGTTCCGCCTGGGCGGCTTCGGTTGGTGTATCTTTGGTAGAGACTTGCTCCTCGGTCAGGGGACCGGGATTACGTATTATTTCCGTCTCCGGGTCAAAATCTAGCTCCTCAGGCATGACGGTCGGGTTCGTTTCGGGCGCCTTTTCTTGGTCCTGGTTTTTGTCGGACGATTGCTCCTCGGGCAGGGGAATGGGGTCAAGTATTAACTCGCCGTCCGGGTGATCTAACTCCTCAGGAACAACGGGCGGTTTTGTTTCAGGCGCCTTTTCTTGGACTTCCATTTCCTCGGATTGAGGTTCTTCCGTGGGTCGGGGGGGTGTTTTATCCATTAAACCCTCTCTGTGTGCGAAACATCTCAGCCTACGGCGGGCCGTGAGCGTCGCATTATACGAATGTTGAATTGAGAAAACCGTGACGCCTCTGAAAAGGGCGTTTCCCTTGGGGAGGCGTCATGGCTTAGGCCGAGTCATGGCATATTCCGATGTGCTTTCACAAAAGTAAGATCGGTGGAGCTTTTTTTGCAATGTAGGTTTTTCCAACCTCGTTCTAAGAAACTTGTGATGATCGCCGAAAGCGGCGTTTTCTCCTTGAGAAAAGCCGGTTTCGGCAATTACAAAAGTTCTTGGAGAGGGGTTTGGGGAGAAACTTCTTTCAAGAAGGTTCTCTTCAATCTTACTTTTTTGATTACGCATTGGTATTAGGTCACTTGCCCGTCACGCAAGCTCGTGCTTAAGTTCGTTCTTGACGCCGTCTGCGCCCAGGGCTTCGGCTTCCACCACAATGTTGTTTTTTATATCAATGGAAAACTTTACCTTCACCTTTTGGGAACCTTTAGGTCCTTTGGGAATTCCTTCCAGCGTCAAATCGGCCACATGGCGGCACGTATCTACTCGTTCGGCCTGGTCTTGGGTTTGATACACGGACAACACCATCTTTTCCTGGTTATCCTTGGATGTGACGTAGGTGGTTTCCTTGCTTTGGCTGGGGGTCTCTCTGTTGAGGGGGGCTCCCTTGTTGATGAGTTTGTCGAACTCGCCGGTGTACAGGGCTATCCCGAGATAATGGGTGACCATGCGTTGGATGTCCGGGCCGTTGTCGATCGGGGGTTTGGTCGGCCCAGGCGGGTCTCCCGGAGTAGGTTCCTCTTGTCCCTCAGTTCCGGGCCCGGTCTCTCCGTCTTCCGGTTTTGGGAATATATCGGATTCTTCTTTCTTGCCGGTCGGTTCTTTCTTTGGATCCTTTTGCTCTTCCTCGGGGTCTCCGGTCAGCCAATTTGCGTAGATCGCGGCGCCCTTGGCCACTGCGGTATCCGCGTCAGTTGCGGTGTAGGGGTCTTTCCCGAACTTGGCCTTGATCTTTTCCTTTACGAGCGGGATCTTGGATGAGCCGCCCACGAGCACGATTT
>JBBRBO010000101.1:0-15480 GCA_038205805.1 Desulfomonilales bacterium | reverse complement strand
CACAATACGCCAAGTCGCACAGAATACCTAACCTAAGCGACCTCTCCAAACGGACCGCACAACCTAGTGCCACAGAATAGCCGCGCCATTCTAACTCGCCAACATCAAACAGCTTTCGCAAGAGCGGTGTAGAAGATCAGCCTAACTGCTATGGAAGAATATTAAGATTCGCCGCAAGCGGCATTGTTTCCTTGAGAAAAGCCGCTTGGGGCCTTTTTGAAAGTTCTTGGAGAGGGGTTTGGAGAGAAACTTCTTTCAAGATGGTTCTCTCCAATATTACTTCTTTTATTGCCCATCCGTGTCAGCTACTGCTGAGACGTCACTTTTCCCCGTGATAGAGGCGCCGAATGGCCTGAAATCGTTTGCTGTGCTTATTGAGGCATTCTCTTCTACAATTTGCGGCGAGCGATCTATCAGCGTCGTCCGGGTTGGGTGAGTCTTCTCCGCAGTTCTTCAGGCACTCGCGGTACTCTGTTTCAGAATAGCGATCTATAATCGGCGTAGGGGCGCCTGAGGTAGCTCGAATTGATTCGAGAGTTTTCACGAGCCTTTCCGCTTCGGCGGTGGTTCCATGAGCCGCGCGCTCGTGACGCGCTTCAAATTCCCGTAATTTCTCCGGACCCAGCGTCACGCCCATCACAACCATTACGCACATGGCGCCTACAAGGGCGCCTAAGCCCGCCGCCATTCCGACGCGGTGTCTTTTGAGAAAAGGTTTACCGGCATGGGCGCTATAGGGCTGATACGGCTCGTTTGAGAGGAGTTCTTCTTGCGGGGGAGCTTGATTCACCAGCGCTGCCGGACGCACACGTGGCGCTCGCAAGGATTCGAGTTCGTGCTGCGTGATTTGGCCCGCGTCTACAAGCTTTCCATACAGGCTATTCAGGCCCTTTACGGAAAGCTTGTATTTCCTCATGAGCTCAGTGTCGGAAAGCCCGCGGCGTAAATCGGCAAGGGCGGCTTCTGCGTGGATGCGCGTCTTTCTGCCTCTCTTAGGCTCGGCCACGAAGAGATCCACGTCATCGAAGCTCTCGTTGAGCTTGCTGCGGAAATCCAACTCCACCTGCGTGACTCTGCCGGTTGCGAGCAGCGCGGCAAGGAGTTCTTCTATGCCTGCTGGAGAGAGACCCAGGCGTTCCATAAGTTCTCCGTCATTCGCGCCGCTCTTCACCAGCTTTGCCGCTTTCTTCATGTTTATGGCGGGCTTTATGGAGGACATAGGAAAATTCTCAAATATCACCTGCTCGGCCGCGCCATCCGGAGTGTTCGTGGAGAGCTTGCTGGAATCACCCATACATGTCCGCCCACAACGTTCAGGTTGTCAGCTTCTCCGTGAAAGCCCCGTGAAGAACTTCGCCTCCCTTCATAATAACCCAATCATAAATATCCGTCTCGTTGATTCGCACACGGCTTCCTTTTCTGAGATCTCGCCGCACAACGGGCATGTTCTCAAGATACCCGAACAGGGTCTTGCCGCGCCATCTCTCGAGGGTCACCCACATCCATTCCACTTCGCCTTCTGGCGACGGAAACGGCGCCTTTACCGCATGCACCTCGTGAGAATTCCCCTTTCGCTCGAAGCTCTGCTTGAAAATCGTCAATTCCTCAAGAGCTTTTGTATGGGCTTGTAAATAGCGTGTCTTCAGCGGCGCGTCCGTGCTGGGACGGCTACGCGGGGTGGGCTCTGTCTTGTTGGTTGTCGGCGCTGCGGATTTTACGGCTACTGACGCTGTTGCAGTCTCCGGCATTTGTTCAGCCTCAGCCAAGTACGGTTGAATGCGCATGCTGCCTAACGGGAAATGACCTTCCGCGTCGGGGGACCGAAGTTCCGCCGTAAAACACAGTTTGGTATTCTTTACACACACCGGTCCGGATAAATCCAGCGGCTCGGACATGTTTTCCACAAGGAAGCGCACCAGGCGAGCCACTATTTTGTGTACTACAACACTCGACTCTTTCGGCGCATTTTCAACTTCAATTTCGGGATAACCGAATTTGGTGAGCCCGTGAGTGTGAATCCACAGCGTCTCACCTTCGTCTAGGCTTTCCATTCGAACATTCGATTCGATGAAAGCGCGTTCAGGATCCGCCACGTACGTCTGCCATTTTTCTGCTCCCCAAAGAATGTGGGAAACGGCATCTTGCACTATTCCGCTCTTGGCGCTACGCAGGGACTCCACCAAATTGAGCACGAAATACAATCCCTTGAGACGTGACTTGATTCCAGGCTTATAGCGCACGCGCATTATCATGCCGGCGGAAAGGAGCTTGTTCGTGTCCTGTGGTGAAAAACCCTTAGCATTCTGAGGAATTAACTCCTCGGGATACTCGAACAAAGCCGGAGCGTTCTCCTTGTGAATATAATCAATACTGAGATGGTTCGTCTGAATTGCATTTTCCAGAGAGGTAAACATTCTGCTTCTTTCCGCGCGATTCGTGTACTCTCTCGCCAGATGCTGTCGAATGTCATCCCACTGCGGGACAGCCGAATCACCCGCGTAGACCCAGTATTCAAACACCGGCTGAACGACAGGTCGCGTCGCCTGCGGCTTTTGCGGCGATTGCGAGGACGTAGCACGAGTCTGCGGGTTCTTAGGAGTGCTTCGTCGCGGCGCTCGGTCGGTTACCCATTTCAACGCGGCCGGCGCTCGCGTGCTCAGATTGAGAATGCCGCTCAAAGACCTCTTTTCTGCTTTGCGTATCTGCTTTTGCACAGCCTTCAACGCGGATTTCCTCATGTTTAGATGCGGATGTCGCTCCAGAATATTCTTCGCCTTTTCCACGCTTCCCAAACGCAGGTAAGCCATTGCAAGATGCGCTATGTCTTCATCATCCGCCCGAATGGCAAGATTGAGCACCAGTTCTTCACCAATTTCAGCGGCTTCGGCAAATTTGGCTTGAGCGAGGAGGCAGGTCAGTAACAAATGGAGAATATCCGGGTCACGATAGTCGTTTTGGCCCGCTCTGACGAGGAATTCCTCCGCTTTGGTGTATACTCCGAGTGAAGTGTATGCGGCTCCGATTGCCTTAAAGCTTTCCGAATCTCCGCCGTAATGACGCACCAGAGCTTCCAAGGCTTGGGCCAACTCGGTCTTAATCTCGCCGCCGTTGAGGATTCGTTTGGAAAAGGCGGCAATTTTGTTTTTGACCTCTTCAGGAGTTTTTTCGCTGCGAAGATTCGACGATGACCGGGGAAACTCATACCGGCAATGGGGACACTTCAGGACATCATCCGTGATCGTCAGGAATCTCTCCTCGGTAAACGTCTGAAGATACGAACATTGTGGACATTTTACCTCTATCATACTTGACTCCTGTTTGTAGCATTCCCAAGGGAAACCGTAAGCTTGCGCTAGTCAACGAGAATCAACTTCCATAATAAGCCGAAAAAGTCAAGAAATGAACAGAAATACCATTCTAAGGGTTCGAAATGCCACACCTATATTAGGATCATTAATCTATGTGTCGCCGGTGATCCCGGTGTCGGAATGGGCGCGATCTGCTCGACCACTGTAATCTTCGATGCTGGAGAAAGCGTCTTACCGTGACCCGCAAGGAGCATACGTTTGTATGCCGCTCCTGTTGCATCTTTGGTTCACGGCGGTTAAGAATGGACGCATGCTTTTTTGCCGGTCGCGCTTCGCGATACCCTAGGCGATTGACTAAAACGGGTGGAGTCCCCATGTGCGGTATTTGCGGCGCCGTCAGCTTTCGCGCCAAAGTTTCCCAGCAGAAAATCCTCCTCATGAATAATGGGATGATTCACCGAGGACCCGACGCCGGAGGCCTCTTCAGCTTTACGAACTGCATTCTCGGACATCGCCGGCTTTCCATCTTGGATCTGTCCGAAGCCGCTAATCAGCCAATGGTGTCGGAGGACGGCAAAACGGCTATTGTATTTAATGGAGAAATTTACAACTTCCAGAACATACGACGTCGTTTAGAGAAAGCCGGCGTGGTGTTTCGGACCACGAGCGACACTGAAGCGCTTTTGGAGCTGTATCGCCTCGACGGCGCAGACATGCTCGATCAGCTCAACGGAATGTTCAGTTTTGCGATTTGGGATGACAATGCGTCCAGGCTGTTTGTTGCTCGTGATCGCTTGGGTAAAAAGCCGCTATATTACGCATTTGAGCAGGGCGTTCTCTATTTCGCCTCTGAGCTCAACGCCATCTTGAAGTCCGGACTTCATCGTGAATTCTCGTCACAGGCGCTCCATGAGTATCTGCTCTATGACTTCATTCCTGCGCCGCACACGATTCTTCGAAATGTGCAAAAGCTCCCGGCGGGTCATACCGCGACCTTCGGTCGGCACGGCCTTTCGGTAAAGCGCTATTGGGATCTTCCGGAGCCGATGTCCGGTATGGATTACACACACAGCCGCGCCGAGCTTGCAGTGTTGCTTGAAGACGCGGTTTCGCTTCGCCTCATCTCGGATGTTCCTCTGGGCGCCTTTCTTAGCGGAGGGCTCGATTCTACGCTTATCACAGCGCTCATGGCGCAGCGCATGAATACTCCCGTAAAGACCTTCAGCATAGGCTTCCCTGGGACGAGCCATGACGAGAGTCACTGGGCTCGCCTCGGCGCTGCGCATGTGGGTTCGGATCACACGGCAAAGGCGGCGGATTTCGGCCGCATCCGCGAGCTGTTCCCACGAATCGTTAGTCACCTGGGTGAGCCTTTTGCGGATTCTTCAGCCCTTCCCACTTGGATGCTGTGTGAACATACGCGCTCCAAAGTCACCGTGGCCTTGTCCGGTGATGGTGGGGATGAGCTTTTTGCAGGCTACGAGCGGTATCTCGCCCGTCGCTTGCAATCGTACTACGAGCTGTTACCCGGTGTCTTTCGAAGGCAATTTGTTGAAAGGCTGGCTCGTTTTCTGCCCAGCGACACCGAATACTACGGCGTAAGTTATTCAAAGAAGCTCAAGCTATTCTTGGCCGCATGTAATCGTCTGCAATGCGATCCCTTGGCCTTGGTTCCGAATACCTTTACGCACGCTGAGATTCGGCGCCTCACCGACTGCGACTATGTAGCCACGAATGATCCAGTGCCTGCAATAGCCGCTCAATGGATGGGCTTGGATCCCGTAAGTCGCATGATGTTCGCCGACATAAAAACCTACTTAGCCGAAGACATTCTCACGAAGGTGGATCGCATGAGTATGGCCCATGCGCTGGAGGTGAGAAGTCCATTACTCGATTATCGCATTGTCGAACTGGCCTGCAAAATGCCCCTGCGTTTCAAAATGAACGCCGTTTCGACGAAACGAATCCTAAGGGACTGCGCTTTGGGCCTTGTACCCCAACCCATAATCGAGCGGAAGAAATACGGATTTCAGGCGCCTTTCGGTCTCAAGATAAAAGGAGAGCTGAAGGATTGGTGTAGGACTCTGCTCATCGAGAAAGGGCGGCACGGGATCTTCGATCCCAAGGAACTCCTTCGCATATGGCGAGATCACCAAGAGAATAGAGCTGATAACGCGTGGAAGATATGGTCTATCGTCGTGTTTAACGAATGGCTCGACCAAGCAACCGCTCCCCTCGTCTTAACCGCCGGGTTGGAGTACCGACATGAGTGATACCGATGTGCTTTCACAAAAGTAAGATCGGCCGAGCTTTTGTTGCAAAGAAGGTTCTCCTTAATATTAGCTTTTTGATTAGCCATTGCTATGAGTCGTAGCGAGCCGTGGTCTTTACCAACCAGCAGCGAAGAAATTCATGGGCCGAGATCTCCCGCCTATTACATCTCAAGCAGATAATTCACTTGTAAATTTGGCCCTAAGATGTTAAATGTAAAGCATATTACTTTTATACCCATCTGGGACTCTTATGACCTCCGATAAGCCGCCCCTTACCGATCCCATAACAGTGCAATTCCGAGAGTCTACTGCGCCGCGGCGATATACGCCTTCCCCGGGCGACGACAATCCGGCAGCCGATGTCGGCTTCGCTGATTATCTACGGATTCTTCTAAAGCGAACATGGACCCTCATAATTATCACCGCCGTGACATTGGCTTTGGCGGGAATTTACTCTTTCACGCACACACCCATTTATCGCGCCGAAGCCCTGCTGGAACTGGAGCGCGACGCTTCAACCTCCATTAACAATGTGGGTGAGGCGCTTGCGCAGGGTCTCACAAGCGGTGACAACGATGCGTTTTTCACCCAGGCGGGGATACTTCGGAGCCGATCTCTAGCTGAGGCCCTTGTCGGCAAAATGCGTCTCGCTGAATCGGATGAGTTTACATCGCCGCCGACTAATTGTATCAGCGCCGCAATCAGGATTGGACTAGACTTTACGCAGCGCCTTCTTGGATTGCAAACTCATGATCGCTGCGACGGAACCGCACGGGAACGGCTGATCAAGAATGTGATGGATCGCATTTCGGTGAAAAGGGAGAGTCAAAGCCGTCTCATTCGCGTAGGCATGGAAGCTGCGGACCCGGTCTTCGGCGCGCAACTTCTGCACGAATACATTCAGCTTTACAGAGATCAAAACCTCCATAAACGACGCGGCGCAAGCCGTCATGCCGGAGAATGGTTAAAAGCTGAACTCACGAGCGCCGAGGGAAAACTAGTAGACTCCATGAAGCGATATGTGCGCTTCACCACTGATCACGGCCTTGTGTCCATGGAGGAAAACGCCAATCATTTCATAACCTTCTTTAATAAAGCAGCGGAAGGCTTGGTGAAATCCAAGGAGCAACGTGTTCAGTGGGAGGCTTTTCAGAAGGAGGGATTGTCGAATCTAGCGCTGGCTCCCGGTGAATCCAAGTCTGAAGAGTACCGTGCGTTCATGGAGAAACTTGGTAAGCTGGAAGCGGAGTATTCTCAGTTACGCGAGATTTACGCTGAAGACTATCCCAAGCTCGCCCTCATGCAGAAACAGATTTCGTATTTGAAGGATAAGGTCGCTTCCGTAGAACAACACGTCGTGAACACGGCAGTAGACACGGCCCGCTCTCAGGAGCAACTTCAGTTGGAAGCGTTTGAGTTCGCCAAACAGGAGGCCATGGGAAATAATTCGCTTACCGTGCAATCTGCGGTTATCAAAAAGGAAGTGGAGACCAACGAGGAGATCTATAAACTGCTGTTGCAGAAGTCAAAAGAAATGGAATTGAGCAATCAGATCATCGGGAACAACATTAGTGTCGTCGATCCACCTTTCGTTCCGGTCTCGCCTATCAAGCCTCGTAAAGCTCTCACACTGCTTGTAGGTTTACTGCTTGGGCTGAGCGGAGGAGTCTTCACCGTGCTGCTCATGGAGCAATTGGACTTGTCCGTGCACGCGGGCGACGATGTCCAAAGAAAGCTGGGCCTTCCAACTTTGGGGATCGTGCCGGACGTAAATCGTCTTAAGAAGCTTCACGCGATCTCTCCAGGCCGTTCCCCCGAATTTCTTGCATACGACACCCCTAAATCACCGGTGTCCGAGGCCATAAAAAACATCAAGACGTCTATATACTTGTCCGCTCCCGGCCGGTCATCCAGAATCATAATGTCGGCGGCCTCCGGGCCACGAGAGGGGAAAACCTTTATCTCCGTTTCCCTTGCATCCGTGCTCAGCGTTCCGAAAAAGCGCACACTCCTGCTTGACGCCGACTTGCGCAGACCCAGGGTGGGAGAAATTTTCGGGCAGCCGCAGGATGTGGGCGGATTATCCACGTTGCTTACGCGAGATGATGTGAAACTGCAAAGTGTTTTGCATCGCGCGCACGTTCCAGGGCTTTATTACATGACGGCAGGCCCTTTGCCTTCCAACCCGGCTGCCCTGCTTGAGTCCGAAAAAATGATCAGGTTGTTACACAAATTGAGGCAAGTGTTTGATGTAATCGTAATCGACTCGCCACCTGTCATCGGTTTTTCCGATGCGCGGATATTGGCCGGGAGCGTCGACGCAGTGGTATTGGTGGTTCGAGAAAATTACATGCCGGTGGAAGTGATTCGCCGGACGATAACACTTCTTAATACGGGCGCCGGAAATGTTCTGGGAGTAGTCATCAACATGGCGAGAATGAAGTCTTCGCTGTATGGTTTGAACTATGCGCGCTACTACGGTCAGTACGGTTCGGGAAAACGGCGCACATTACCGCAAGTAAAAGTGTGAACAGGCGGCCGCATGGAGAAAGCATCACCTCCGTGGTCTTGACCGGGATTATTCTATGGAACCCAACGCTTTCCTCGAACTGCTGCCTCAGCCTCGACCTGACCCCGGTGGAGGCGCGGCCGCAGCCTTTGTTGGCCACCTCGCCGTGGGACTGGCGCTGAAAGTGGCGCGTATCGAACTTGGCCGCGGTAAGAACACGTCATTTTGGGCTGAAGAAGAGCGCATTGTCGCAGCTTTACGGGAGGATTTTTGCCTGCATCAGGACGCCGATATAGCAGCGTACGCAGATTTCGTTCAAGCTCGCGTCCAGGTCAAGGCTGAAGACGTGAAGCGCGCCTCTGTGGAGATTTTTGAGGTTCCCATGCTCATGATTCGGTCTTCCGGAGAAGCGCTTGCCGAACTGTTGAAGATCGCAGCCGCATGCGCGCCCCATTTGCGCTCGGATGTCCTTGCCGCCGCAGAGTTGCTTGGCGGAGTTATACTCGCCGCTGCAGCGATAGGTGAAGCAAACCTTCAGTGGCTGGAATCAGGGCTACGCGAGGACAAACACCGGCAACTACGAGACGCCGTGAGCGAAGCGTTTGCAGCGTTACATGCACTAAGACAACAAAAGTAAACGAGTCCGGCAGACGCTCCTTCCCAACAAGGCTATTCACGGCGGTCTCGGCGGCCGAACGACAGTACGTCGGCACAGTCCGCTTGGCCCCTAATCCCCTCCGAGATTCGTAGTGCGCAGAGCCTTCTTTGGCTTAGTGAGTCGTTAGGCGGAGTGACAACATCATGATGATAGCGGCGGACAACATACAAGGTTTGAACCCGGTTATAGCCCAGGCAATGGCTCAGTTGAATCCGCAACCTATAGCTGATTTGGCAAAGCTGTGCGTGCAACGGGGAGCCCATTATATCGACATCAATCCCGGTTATTTGTCCAAGCGTAACCTGGATCGCATGGCTTTCTTGGTGGAAACGGTGCAGGAGGCGGTTTCACTGCCCCTGATCCTCGACAGCCCCCACCCTGAAATCCTTGCGAGAGGACTTGCCGCGTGTCGAGAAACGCCCATTTTAAACGCCCTGTCACTGGAAGAGAGAAAAATCCAAGAAATACTCCCTCTTGCGGTAGAGCATGACGCCAAGTTGGTTATCCTTCTTATGGATGAGCGATCCTTTTCACCCGCGTCGGTTGACGAGAAGGTCGCGCTGGCCCTCCAATTGCGGGAAATGGCCTTGGCCGGAGGCATGAAGAGCGACAGTCTTATCTTTGATCCGGTGTTGCCTAACATGAGCTGGGATGACGCGTATTTTAGAATTTCACATGGCGTCAAAATGGTGCGACTCATGGCCGGCGGAGCCATTTTTGATGAACCCGTAATGACAATAGCGGGACTATCAAACCTAAGGAGCGGCAATACCTCTCCGTCACAGATCGAGACTACATGTTTAGCGCTTCTTGCTGGAGCGGGTCTATCCATTGCGCTTATGAACGTGACGAAGCCTGAGAACATTCAACAATTTACTGTGGTACACTCTATGATAAACGCCTAGCGTGCAAAAGGGAGGCTCGGGCGCCTCTGTTTAAGCTATTGGCTTGAGCCTTGATGCCGCTTAGAAAGGAAGCAGGAATATGGAAGCCCTGGAAGCAATACTCACGAGAAGAAGTATACGACAATACACCAGCGAACGCGTGTCGGATGAACTACTGCAACAGCTCTTAAAAGCGGCAGTAAGCGCCCCTACCGCCACGGGTGAGGCTTGGCACTTTATCGTAGTTCGGGACCGCGGGACCTTGGCGGCGATACCCAAGTTTCATCCGCACGCTCACATGCTTGAGTCTTGCAGCGCCGGCGTTGTAGTGTGCGGAGACACCCAAGCGGAGAAGATGCCGGGTCGATGGCCGCTGGACTGCGCCGCCGCCACCGCAACCATGCTGATTGCGGCTAACTGCCTGGGAGTAGGCGCGTGTTGGGTCGGAATTTACCCGGTGGAGGAACGCATTCAGGGCATGAGAAAGCTTTTGAATCTACCTGATCACATTACTCCGTTGTCAGTTGTGTCTTTGGGTTACCCGGCTGAGAAGAAATCAGCGCCGAAGCGACGGTTGGAAGATTACCTGCATCACGAAAAGTGGTAGTAGTGTAGCTCGGTCTTTGGGAGGACAGGCCGGTATGAAGGCTCTACGTGGCCCCGCCATTTCTGCTTGTGCAAATACGTGCGCAGAAAAAGCCGATTAAGCGACTATTCAGTAGTTGGTCGTTTGTTAGCGTAAAGAATCGCGCTCGAAGAAAGCGTGTTCCGGGGTTTACCTCACCGCTTGCGGCGCGGCATGAACGCGTTCCCGCAACAGATCCGTGACATACGAACGAGCGGCAAGGAGTTCGTGACGTTCCAGCTCCAAGGTAGCCCCGCCTTGGAAGCCGTGCGCCATAAGCAGGTTCAGGATTTCAGAGAGATCTATGATTCCCGAACCCGGAGGTAGATGTAGGTCATCCGCCGGTCCAACGCCGCCCAAATTATCGTGAATATGCACGTGCCGAATGCGGTTCCCCAACAGAGGAATAATTTCATAAGATGTGTTACGTTCGCTGAGAAGCTGCGCATGACCTACGTCCAGCGTGAGCATCAAATCCGGCACAGCCGTAGTAACCACGTGCAAGTCGTCGGCTGATTCCGATAGGTTCTCCAAGCAAAGGACTATTCCCTTATCGAGGGCATAATCGCAGACGTCCCGCAAGACGGCGGTCTTGACCTCCCGAAATTCAGGCGCCACAAACCGCCGATCCATCCACATATGAATGGTGAGCAGTTCAGCCCCCAGCCTTTCCATGAGATCAACGGAACGTACAAGAGCGGGCTTGTAGTGTTCGAGCAAGTGAGCTGTGTCGTTCGGTGGGCCTTCTCGAGGACCATGTCCTACCATCCTGAATGTACGGGCATTCAGACGACTAGCCAGTTCTCTTTCGAGATATGGAATCTTTGCCGATTCGGCGACTACCACTTCGCCGAAATCGAAGTCATGTTCCTGCAAGAAGGAAATATCGTTCCAGTTTCGTACATGGCCGCCGAACAGCATTGAGATTTCCTTTTTGCACTTATGGAGCGAGTGGTTATCGGCATCGCATGAATTCGCGCATCCCATACGTTACGTCGCCGCTCAAGCGGTTCAAGCGACGGTGACACGGAAGGGCTACGGAGCGATACCGATCTCCTCATCCGTTAGATAACAGGCCGGATCCGGAGCCCAGACATCCTCGTAAACAGCCTCGGCGCGCACACGAAAATTCCCGGCGCATATATCGAGCCATTGGCAATGAGCGCATCGTCCCGTGACGTGACGCTTTTTCTCTTTCAGTTTCATGAGGAAATCGTTTGTCGTGTCCGTCCATAACTTGCTGAACGGGCGATCCACGACGTTACCCAGGGACAAGTGTCGCCAGAATTGGTCCGGATGGACAACCCCGTCCCATGATACACACCCAATCCCGTGCCCGGAACTATTCCCCTCGTTCATTTTGAGGAGTTCCAGCACCTGAGCGGCCCGTTCCGGATCCTCCCGGAGCAGCCGCAGATAGGTATAAGGCCCATCAGCGTGGTTGTCCACGGTGAGGCACTCTACCTCGTGACCTTTGTCGTGCAAAGCCTTGGTCCGATCCAGAATCAAGTCCACCGTTTCACGTGTTTGCGCGTGATCGAGATCTTCTTTCATGAGGGATGTCCCGCGACCTGCGTACACAAGGTGGTAAAAACAAACTCTTGGTATTACAGTTTCCTCAATAAGGTCAAAAATGCCTGGAATGTCTTTGAAATTGCGTCTATTGATGGTGAATCTAAGTCCCACCTTCAGGCCGACCGCCATGCAGTTCTCGATAGCGGAAAGCACACGGCCAAATGTACCCGGGACCCCTCGAAACTTGTCATGCGTCTCTTCAAGGCCGTCTAGGCTGATTCCCACGTAGGATAGTCCAATATCCTTCAGGGCCTCAGCCATTTTGCGGTCTATCAGCGTTCCGTTCGTAGAGACCACGGCGCGGCGACCACGGCTCACCGCATATCGAATGAGGTCCAATATGTCTCGGCGGATCAAAGGTTCCCCACCGGAAAACAAAATAACCGGCGCTCCGAACTCGGCCATATCGTCGATGAGCGCCTTACCCTGGTCCAGGGAAAGCTCGCCTCCGTAGTTGAGGTCCTCGGAGCGAGAATAACAGTGCACGCATTTGAGATTGCATCGTCTGGTCACATTCCAGACGACAACGGGCTTCTTATCGGCGGAGAACTGAAGGAGATGGGACGGCAGATCTTGAGACCGCCGACCGTAACGCAGCGGGTCCGACGCCTCAACTGCGCCGCAATAGAGCTTGGAAATACCTATCATGAAAACCTCAGAGGGTGAATTGTTTGCTTTCCGGATAAAACTACACACGCGCCGCGGTCGGCTCCAACAAGGAACCCGCTTTTCGATGTGAATGCTTGGGCTCAGTGAAGGGATACGTTCAGCGCGCATGAAGGCTCATTCGCATCCATTCACACTATGCAACTTAAGTCATCAAGGGCAAAAGAGCAATCTCGAGAGGAAGGGGCGCATCTGTCGTAGAGGGCGTTTACATGACTGATCCGGAGTCCCGTTGAGTAGCGCTTACGAATCCAAAGGCGCCGTGAACACGCAAATACCAGAAGCACGCCTTCGTCGGCACGTTAGACTTCGCCGCGCTCCTTGCGAATGAAATAATCCCTCAAAATCTGCGCATGGTCAAAGCAGAGCGGGGAAGGTAAGGTTTCCCGATTGAAAACACGTGCGTCTATAGCGTCGTCCTTGGCTTTGGGGGCGCCTGCGGCCTTAGCCGTGAAAGTGACACTGATGGTGTGCATTCGAGGGTCTCGTTCAGGCGCGGAATATACGCCGAGTAACCGCAAGTCGGTTACTTTTAGTGAAGTCTCTTCCTCCGCTTCACGAACGGCCGCAGTTTCCGCCGCCTCTCCATAATCTATGAATCCTCCGGGAATGGCCCAACCGATAGGCGGGTTTTTTCTGCTTATGAGGACAATGCCCTCCTTCACTTCTATAATTATATCGACTGTAGGGAAGGGGTTTTTAAATTTTTCCACCGCGCATCCGCAATTAGGACAATTCAATGTTTTTACCATTATAGGCATTTGTTCCAAGCTCCCGAATATTGAGATCTTTATGTATTTACCTGTAGCCTCTTTATGAGTCAAGCTTCCCCGGCGCCCACATATGCTGTCGGCGTCTAAACAGAACAAAACTTACATTTGTACGGCGCGGTAGGGGACAGCGGCTCTGCGTCCCAAGACGCTGATATACACAAGGATGGGAGCCGCTTGGAGGGCTATAGAGACGTGGAGAAGGAAGCTCCCTAAAAAATGAAGGGGGTGGTCAAAGGGGATTGACAATTTTAGCCGGAATTGGCACTCTCTTGATGAGAGTGCTAACAATCGCGCTCCAATCGTCTAAATGCTCCGGAGGTATATACTATGAATTTTCGTCCTCTGCATGATCGAATTCTTGTAGAGAGAGTAGAAGCTGAGGAAAAGACCGCAGGCGGAATTATTCTCCCCGACGTTGCAAAAGAAAAACCCCAGCAAGGTAAAATTATAGCCGTAGGTCAGGGCAAGAAGAATGAAGAGGGAAAGTTGACCCCTCTTGAAGTGAAACCCGGCGACAGAATCCTGTTCGGCAAATACTCAGGCTCCGAGATCAAAATCGAAGGCACGGATTACCTCATTATGCGAGAGGAAGACGTGCTCGGTATCATCGAAGGCTAAGCCTCGATACAACTTATTTACCCCAACGACTAATAGACTTAATCTCTGTGGAGGAAAATATAAATGGCCGCTAAGATCATAATGTTCGAGCAGGCAGCTAGGGATAAACTACTAAGGGGAGTCAATATCATGGCCGACGCCGTGAAATCTACCCTTGGACCTCGTGGTCGCAACGCAATTCTCGAGAAATCCTGGGGTTCTCCCACGGTTACCAAAGACGGTGTGACCGTGGCCAAGGAAATAGAACTAGAGGATCGATTCGAGAACCTAGGCGCCCAGATGCTCAAGGAAGTTGCTTCCAAGACCTCGGACGTGGCAGGCGACGGCACCACTACAGCGACAGTGTTGGCGCAAGCGATTTACCGTGAAGGCGTGAAAAACCTGGCGGCCGGCGCATCGCCCATGGACCTGAAACGAGGTATCGACGCAGCGGTGGAAGCGGTCGTCAAGAAGCTGCATGAGCTTGCCAAACCCACCAAGGACAAAAGAGAAATAGCTCAGGTCGGCACCATCTCCGCCAACAACGATTCCACAATCGGTAATATTATTGCCGAAGCCATGGAAAAAGTGGGCAAAGAGGGCGTTATTACGGTTGAAGAAGCCAAGGCGATGGAGACTTCTTTGGACGTCGTCGAAGGTATGCAGTTCGACCGCGGTTACCTGTCCCCGTACTTCGTCACCGATCCCGAGCGTATGGAAGTGGCTTTGGATGAGCCTTATATCCTTATCCACGAAAAGAAAATCTCAAATATGCGCGATATGCTCCCGCTCTTGGAGCAAGTTGCGAAAATGGGTCGCCCGCTCTTGATCCTTGCTGAAGATGTCGAAGGGGAGGCCCTTGCCACGTTGGTCGTCAACAAGCTGAGAGGCACATTGACTGCGTGTGCGGTTAAAGCTCCCGGTTTCGGCGATCGCCGCAAGGCTATGCTCGAAGACATCGCTATACTTACCGGCGGTCAAGTGATTTCCGAGGACCTGGGACTTCGCCTTGAGAACGTGACCTTGAACGACCTCGGCCGCTGCAAGAGAATCAACATCGATAAGGATAACACCACCATAGTCGACGGCGCCGGCGCCAAAGAGAAGATCGAAGGTCGTGTGCGCCAGATTCGCACCCAGATCGACGAAACCACCAGCGACTACGACCGAGAGAAACTGCAAGAGCGTCTTGCAAAGCTCGTGGGCGGCGTTGCAGTTATTAACGTGGGCGCGGCGACTGAGACCGAAATGAAGGAAAAGAAAGCCCGCGTGGAAGACGCCCTGAACGCCACGAGAGCGGCTGTTGAAGAAGGCGTGGTTCCCGGCGGCGGCGTTGCGTACATTCGTTGCTTGGACGTCGTGAAGAACTTAGACCTCGAACCGAACCAAAAAATCGGCGCCCGCATCATCCTGAGAGCTCTCGAAGAGCCTATGAGACAGATTGCAATGAACGCAGGCCATGACGGTTCCATAATAGTGGACAAGGTCAAGAATAACGATTCGACAGGCTGGGGCTTCAATGCCTATAGAGAAGAATACGAAGACCTTATGGAAAACGGCGTTATCGATCCTGCGAAGGTCACTCGCTTGGCCCTGCAGAATGCGGCTTCCG
>JBBRBO010000100.1:0-15625 GCA_038205805.1 Desulfomonilales bacterium | reverse complement strand
AGAGGGGTTCGGGGAGAAGCCTTCTTTCAAGAAGGTTCTCCCCGATATTACTTCTTTGGCTGCGCATTGGTATAAGCGTTTAGGGTTTGCTGGAGAGGGGTTTAGCTCCCATCCCTGCTTTCAAGAAGCTTCTCCGCACGTTCATGGACCGACGGCGCTTGAAAAGTAATCCCACCTGGGCAAGAATAGCCCCATGACAAACGCTTTCCGCCAATTCTTCGCCGCCCGAGAAGGATGCCCCGACAGCCGCATCCCGCGCTCCGAGCTATGGATCGGCACGGACGCTCTCGTGGGTCTCGGTTTCACCGACGACCTGCGCGGCCATATTGCATTCCGTCGGCGCTGGGGCATGGATACCCTCATGCTGCCGATGTCCCATGACAAAACATATTCCCAGAGCTGCGGGTATCGCTTCTTCAACGCCGATGAGGTCGCCGAGGCGAGAACCCTATCGCATGTTCCTGTGGGTGTAATTGTGGATGGGCCGTTTCAGCGCTATCTTGCAGGCCGGGATTTCCTCGCCGCAATGGCGGCTTTCGCCGGTCGTGAGAACGATGTCGCCGCAGACCTGGCCGCTGAAGCCCACAAGAGATTGGCTCTGGTGGCCACTGCGTTGCGGACCGGGGCGGCGCTGGTGATTATCGCCGACGACATCGCATGGCAGGCCGGTCTCTATCTTGGACCGGAGGTCACGCACAGAATGTTGGGGCCGCTCTATATCGACATGGTCAGTCTCGTCCGAGCGGCCGGCGCATTGCCCCTCATTCACTCATGCGGCGCCGTGGGGCCGTTTTTGCCGCAGCTTTGCTCGTACGGGTTTCTTGGGCCGGCGGGTTGTGAGGTCCAGGCGGCGGAGCTTCTGCGCATTGGGCGCAAATGCGGCCCGGATTACATCATGCTCGCCGGGATAGACGGCAATCTCCTGGAGACGGGGCGCCTTACTCCAGCGCACAGGAGCGAGTTTCAGGAGGCCGTAAGCGCTCTCGCCGCAAGCGAATCCTTCATGGCGACGTCCTCATGCGGGCTCAGGTCCGTGAAGAACGCGGAGAATCTACGCAGGCTGTATGAGCTGTTGGACGCCGTTCCGAGACCACATGGCGCCGTTCACCAATGACAGGCCTACTATTTGGAACGATTATGGGAATGTCAGGGGAGATGATGGTCTCCCCATCGAACCTCCCATACGTAAATACCAGAGCTACACTGTTCCTGGTGAACGGTTACTATAGTGCTTTCTCAACAGTATATGATTTTCGGCGCCTATTGAGAAGTTACGCCTATGGAAAAAGGAGTTCGAAAGAATATGGGTGAAATAATCTGCTTCTGTTTTGACTATACGGCAACCGACATCGAAAAGGATGTCAGACTTCACGGCCGGTCCACGATACTGGAGAAAATCCTATCCGAAAAAAAAGCCGGCGCTTGCCGGTGCGCCGTCAAAAACCCCAAGGGGCGCTGATGCGCTGGTGATGTTCGCCGGTTGGTGGACAAGGTTTTGGGCGGTCCCGAACTCATGGGCGCGAACTGAGGGTTACTGAGAAACAAAGCCCTGGACAGGAGCGGCTTATCTGTGCTTTCCAGGGTGATGAGGGGATAACAAGTCAGCCGGAGCCGGCATCAAGGCTGATCAGGCTGGTTGCAGCTCGAGACTGCGCGACTTGTCGGCACATGTGCGTCGGACGGCGGCGCAGATTTTCCCGCGGTTCCGCTCATACCGATTTCTTGGGTCGGCCGGTTGTTAAGTCCGGGCGCAGACCTACATCAGACCCGGAAACGAATACAAAAGACTCGGATAGATTATGAATCACACATTTTTTAAGCTTATGCTTACGTTGTATCCACCGTATTGGGCGACCGGTATCGTGGTGAAGAAGATAACCCCCGATTTTCGGGAGATTATCGTCACTATGAGGAAGCGGTTCTATAACCGCAACTACATGAACAGCCATTTTGGGGGATCGCTCTATGCCATGACCGATCCCTTTTTCATGCTGATGATGATTAAGATCCTGGGTGAGGATTACATCGTCTGGGACAAGGCCGGTTGTATCGACTTCATCAAACCGGGGCAAGGCCTCGTTACGGCGACGTTCACCATTGACGAGGCCGCCATTGCGGACGTGAAGGAAAAAACCGCTCATGGAGACAAATACCTCCCCGAGTTCACGGTGGGTGTCCTTGATGAGCAAGGCGACACCGTATGCCGAGTAACCAAGACACTCTATGTGCGCAAAAAACTCGATGGGAAAACAAAGCCCCCGGAGGCCCGTTAGGAACGAGCGAAAGCGTAATAAGGAGAACCTTCTTGAAAGAAATTGCTTCCCAAACCCCTCTCCAAGAACTTTCGCAATTGCCGGAATCGGCTTTTCTCAAGGAGAAAAGGCCGCTTCCGGCGATTATCACACATTCTTAAAAAGAGATTGGAAAAACCTGCTTTGCAAACAAGTTCCGCCGATCTTACTTGTTTGAAGGCACATCGGTATAACAGCGAACGCAGGATGAGAGCGTTTTGTTGTATGTGGGGAAACCTTTCGTGGAAGAAGGGTCTCCCCGTTAGCGCTTCTTTGCCGGCAGGCCGGAGTTACTACACTTTTTCCGCAACGTTTTTCTTAATAACCTTTTTGTCGATTTTCCCGACGCTGGTCTTGGGGATTTGGTCCACCATAAGGAAGCTGTCGGGCACCCCCCACTTGGATATGGAGCCGTCGGCAACATACTTCTCCATGAACGTGCGGAGGTCTTCCGGGCCGAGTTTGCCGATGTAATCCTGTTTGGTCACGACCATCGCCAGGGGCCGTTCCCCCCATTTGTCGTCGGGAACGCCGACCACGGCGCATTCGGAGACCGCTTCGTGTTGGCTGATGAGGCTCTCCAGGTGCAACGAGGAAATCCACTCACCGCCCGTCTTGATGACATCTTTGAGACGATCCGTGATCTTCACGTATCCCTCGGCGTCCTGCATGGCGATGTCACCGGTATGGAGATACCCGCCCTCCCATAGCTCCTCGGACTTGACCGGGTCCTTGTGGTACCCCATGGTCAGCCACGGCGCCCGAACCTGGATCTCTCCGGCGGACTTGCCGTCCATTGGTAGCCGACGATTCGTGCCGACCTCGCCGATCTTGATGTCCACCAGGGGAACGGGGAGCCCTGTCATTGTGCGCACGTCCAGTTGCGACTCGAGATCCGAATTGAACATGTAGGGCTTTTGATTCGCTATGGTGAGAATGGGGCAGGTCTCGGACATACCGTAACCCGTGAAGACCTCGATGCCCATACTGAGCGCCAGCTTGGCTAATCCACGTGGAAGGGCCGATCCCCCGATAATGATCTTCCAGCCCTTTAGGTCCATTTGCTTGGCCGCCGGACTGGAGAGCAACATGTGGAGAATGGTGGGCACACAATGGGAGAAGGTGACGCCTTCGGTTTCTTTCAGCTTCAAGAGCATACCCGGTTCGTATTTGCCTGGGTAAACGTGCTTACAGCCCAGCAGCGTGGCCAAATAGGGGACACCCCACGCGTGCACGTGGAACATGGGCGTAATGGGCATGTACACGTCATCCGAGTTGAATCGGCCGGGTGAGGTGTATCCCGCCAGCATGACCGCCGCGCTTATGGTGTGCAGAACCAGTTGACGATGGCTGTAATAGACGCCTTTAGGGTCGCCGGTGGTGCCGGTGGTGTAAAACATGGTGGCTTGGGCGTTTTCGTCGAAGTCCTCGAACTCAAAGGTATTGGGGGCGCCGGCTATCATCTCTTCGTATTCGGCGGCGAAGGGTACGCTGGATTTGGGGGTTTCTTCCCCTTCTTTCAAGAGCACATATTTCTCGACGGTGGTGAACTTATCCTTCAGGGCTTCCACGATGGGCAGAAACTCCTCGTTCACCAGCACGACCTTATCGTCCGCGTGGTTCATGGTGTAGAGGATTTGCTCAGGGGGGAGCCTGATGTTTACGGTGTGCAAGATCGCTCCCATCATGGGGATGGCGAAGAAGCATTCAAGGTAGCGATGTGAGTCCCAATCCATGACGGCTACGGTGTCGCCCGGTTCCACACCTAGTTTTTCGAGAGCCGAAGCGAGGCGATTGATGCGATCCGCAAGTTCGCGGTAGGTGTAGCGCAGTTTGTCTCGATAGACGATTTCCTTTTCGGGATTGTTGATGAGGGGTGTGATAAGCAGTTGCTTTATCAACAAGGGATACTCATGGGCAGAGGGAGTCTTGACGACCTTCTTCACTTCTTTTTTCACCATCTCCTCCTATAGGTCTGTTTTAAACCAATGCCTACTCAAAAGAGTACTATTGGGGAGAACCTTCTTGAAAGAAGTTGCTCCCCAAACCCCTCTCCAAGAACTTTCGCAATTGCCGGAATCGGCTTTTCTCAAGGAGAAAAGGCCGCTTCCGGCGATTATCATAAACTTCCTAGAAAGAGGCTGGAAAAACCTGCTTTGCAACAAACGCTCCGCCGATCTTACTTTTTTGAAAGAATAGGCACAAGCGCGATTGGTGAAGCGCATTCTTGACATGAAGGCTTCTCCAAAATCTTCTCTCAGACGTTTACCATTCGTTGAGATTCGTATTGCTCCTTGAGAAATGCGACTCTCGACGCAATAGCAAAAGTATTTAAAAAGAGGTTTAGGGGTTTTACGCTAACTCAGCACAAACGTTACTACATTGACGCGAAGTGTTCCGGCCTGGCTTGCTCATGCTCGTCGAGGGTCTCAGGCAAGCCATCACCGGAGTGGTCGCAGCATGTGAGGTACTTCTTACGTTAGGGCTTGTCGGGGTTCGGGGGGAACCCTTCTTTCAAGAAGGTTCTCCCCGATAGTACTTATTTGATTGCCTATTGGTATTATTCCAGCTTTTGGCCGCATTCCTTGCAGAATTTGTCGCCGGGGCCGCGTGGGTGACCGCATTTGGAGCAGCCGCTTTCTAGTTTGGCTCCGCAATCTGAGCAAAACTTTGCGCCGGGAGTGGTTTTATTTCCGCATGAGGAGCAGAATTTCTCTTTTCCCGAACCCTGGGATGGTGATGGAGATTGTCCCTGGGGTTGAGCTTGGGGTTGACTAGCTGCGGCTCCCGCCATGGATGCGGCCATTTGTTGTCCCATTGCGACTCCGGCGCCCATACCGAGGAAGTCGCCTGCGCCGCCGCCCGACTTCGCAGCGTCCGTGATGGCTTGGGCGGTTTGGAACCGCATGAATCGGCCGTCGTCTCCTGCGATGGACATTTGGGAACGAGTATCCAACATCTTTTCCACTTCAGGGGGAACGGATATGTTTTCGATGATGAACCGTGTGAGTGAGAGCCCGTATTTCTCGAAATCAGGGGCCATTTCCACACGGAGTTTATCCCCGAGCGTTTTGTACTTGGCCGCTAAATCCAGCGCCGCTATCCCGGATTCCCCTAGAAGGGCGGAGAAGCTTGACACGGCCATGCTACGGAGCTGCCCTTCGATTTCTTCGGTGGTGTAGCAGCCCTGTACGCCCACGATCTCGGTCATGAACGCACGGGGGTCCGCAACCTTGATGTTATATGACCCAAAGGCCCGTAGTCGCACCACATCGAACTGGGGGTCACGCATCATGATGGGATTTTGGGTCCCCCACTTGAGGTCAACGAAGGTCCTGGAGCTTACGAAGTAGACTTCCGCCTTGAAGGGGGAGTCGAAGCCGTATTTCCAGGAGCGCAGCTTCGTCAGGACCGGCAGGTTCTGCGTAGAGAGGGTATACATGCCCGGAGGGAACACGTCCGCAATTTGCCCCTCGTTGACGAACACGGCGGTCTGTCCCTCTCTGACCGTGAGTTTGGCGCCCATTTTGATGGCGTGGTCCTGATCGGGGAAGCGCCACACCATGGTGTCCCCGGAGTCGTCCAGCCAAGATATTACCTCTATAAACTCGCCCTTGATGACGTCCCAGAGACCCATTGTTGCTCTCCTTGTTATTCGTTAGCTGAGGGGAAAGGCCGTTTTCTCTCCCGACCACCCATTGCCCAGCCGGTGGTGGGGTTAATCCCGGTGAACGTTTCCAGTTCTATGACGCTGAGGCTCCAGTGAGGATGCTCTTCCGATACGCCGGCCGGTCCCGCATCATGGGGTTTCTGAAATTTACCCACCATATCTGAATGGGGGTTGAATTCGCCGGCCGCTGAACAATGTAAGCTGAACCTGGTTGTGACGCCGTATTAGGAGCCTCTACACCATAGTATATCGACCGGCGTTGTCAAGGGAAATAGGCTTGTGTTCAGCAGGTAAGCAAGCCTCTATTCCATATCGACGCTCGTTAGGGAAAATCTACACAGTCCGCGATCAGAAAGTAATATTGAGACCCAGCCTTGTTTTCATGAAGGTCCTCCCCAATATTCCTCTCGATCAGCTTACGGGAGCGGGACAGAGCTTGCGGCGGTCGCATTGCGGGCAGTGGCCGCCCATCCATACGTAATCGAAGTAATCCATGAAAACCTCGGTTTCTTGGGGGCCTTCGAAGAGAAAGGCCACCTCGAAGTTGCGCCTGTTCTTGGATTTCGCTCCGATGCCGGCGCCGGTGAGATTGGGGCTTCCCACGAGAGCGACCCTGCCGTCCACAATGAATATCTTCGAGTGCATGCGGATGCAGTGGAGAAATTCAACCCCTGCGCTGAGTGCGCCGTTGACGTCCAGTTGCTCGTAGCGTTCACGGAACGGGGCGGAGGGTAGCTCCGCATGGATGATACGCACCCCTACCCCTTTGGACACGAGTATTGCCGTCACATCCGCAAAGGACATGAATTTGCGGCCGTAGACCATGCCGGCGCTTTTTATGTTGGCCGTGGCTATCCAGAGGAAGTCTTGCGCCGAGCCCAGAACCCCGGCGGTAAATTGTTCGTAAATCTCTCGGTCAAATAGTGGTTTCATGGTGATGGGCATTTATACGAATGCGCAATAAAAGAAGCAATATTGGAGAGAACCTTCTTGAAAGAAGTTTCTCCCCAAACCCCTCTCCAAGAACCTTCAAAATAGCCGCAAGTGCCTTTTCTCAGGGAGAAAAAGCCACTTGCGGCGCAATTAAACATTCTTTCATAGTAGTTAGGGCAGCCTGCTTTTACAAAAATGTCCTTCACCTATATTCCTCGTTCGACAGCACATTGGTATTAGGGGGTAATCTTCTTACAAGAAGGCTCTCCCCAATTTTTATTCTTTTGGCTGCGAAGCGGTATCAGACTCGCTCAGCGGTAGCCCATGCTTGGCGGGCCTCGAGTTCCTTGTCCAACTGATAATCGGGTCGAGCCGCGGCCAGCAACGGGGTATCGTCGTTTTCGATTTTCAAGCGCCATAGGACGACTTTGCCTTCGTCGGCCAGCTTCTTCATGACCGCCTCGATGTGGTCGTTTTCTTCTTGATTCGGAGGATCGCTTGGGTCAAGGACTATCGCTCGAGTGGTTACCCAGCCGGGGGATTTGACTCTTTCGAGGATTTCGTGTTCTACTGCGTCGAACATTGGAGGCTGCTCCTTGGCATGGTGAGGGGGCGGTTACCCGATCTTTTATTCGCGTCACTATAATTCACCATTGCGAAAGTTACCAGCGCCCATTCACCGGGAGCGGGGTCAACCGCCAAGTCCCCGCACATGGTAGACGCAATAGATAGAGCGCTCTCTATGACGAAAAACCGAGTCGCATTCTTAACGGTAGCGCTGCTGCTCGTAGGCACGATCATCACTGTGCTTGCGGAGGCGGCGAACTGGGATTTACGCATTGCAGCGGCCCTCTACGGATCACCTGGAGCGATCGGCCCGTGGCCGTACGCAAAGGCGTTCCCTTTGAAGGCGCTCTATGATTACGGGGAGTACGCCGTGATACTCCTAACCGCAGTGATGGCGGGGCTGTATATGTATACGTATCTCGCCCGAGGCGCCCGGTCGCTGCGGAATCCTGCGCTCATGTTCATTGTGGTGATCGCCTTGGGGCCGGGGCTCCTGGTGAACGGCGTGTTCAAGCCGCTTTGGGGGAGGCCCCGCCCGGTGGACGTCACGGCGTTTGGGGGCTCCGCGGTCTACCGACCCATTTCCCATCCCGGCGGGTATGGCGCGGGAAAATCCTTCCCGTGCGGTCATTGCGCTATGGCCGTTGCAGTGTGCGCCCTCATTGGTTTTCGGCGCAGGGCTCCCGTGGCGGCTATGACGGGATTCGTCTTGGGGATCATGTACGCTCTTGCCATGGGATTTACGCGCATGGCTCAAGGGGGCCATTTCTTCACGGATGTGGTCTGGTCCATGATCCTGGTGTTTATCGTTATCGTGTGGACGTATTGGTGTCTGATTGCCGCCACTGGGATTCAGCGAAGGAAACCCTCCTCCTAATACGAATGCGCAATAAAAGAAGTAATATTGGAGAGAACCTTCTTGAAAGAAAGTTGAGTCCCAAACCCCTCTCCAAGAACCTTCAAAATAGCCGCAAGTGCCTTTTCTCAAGGAGAAATAGCAACTTGCGGTGCATTTAAACATTCTTTCATAGTAGTTAGGGAAACCTGCTCTTACAAAAATGTCCTTCATCTATATTCCTCGTTCGACAGCACATTGGTATAAAGCCATTTTTTGCCGTCAATCCGCAGTTGATTCGTGAAGTCGGCGAATGGCTGTGCAACCCGTTTTTTTTTCGCGTTTGTTCTGAAACTCTTCATTGCGCAAACAATGTATGTTCTGTTATAATTCGCCGCGATGGAGTGCGCCGCTCATTTCGATGAGGGTGATTGCAAACCGCGCGGATCGCCTGAACAGGTCGTTGATACCTCTTAAGCCCACTCAGAAGAGCGCTTTTGGGGCCTAAAGGGAAACACGGCTTGGTTACGCGTCACTCGCCTGGGGGTCGCCTGACGTATAAGGATTGGGTATGTATAGATCAGTCAGGTACATGCCGGCATGGATTTTGTGTGTCATCTGCCTTGGGGTACTGGGCGGATGTCTCGGCGCGTCCCAAGATTACGCCAAGAAAACCCCGATTTCGGCTGAAACAGCTTCTTTAAACCGCAGAGCTACTTCTTCGGCAGCCTCCACCGAAATTACGTTGACGGCACGACCGGATACCTCCACATCAGTTCACAAATCAACGGGGAAGACCGGCTCCGCAGATGCCGCGGGATCAAAAACATCGACCCACCCGAAAACCGAAGCGGAACAAGCCAAAGCGCTGGCCCTTGACCTTGCAGACAAGGGTTCAAACGTCAACAAGATCAAGATATGTCACGACAAAAAGCACGGTGAATGGTGGTTCACCTTGTATGAGGATACAGGCCTCTTCTTGGACCTGAAGCAATACATCTGGAAAGTGGACCAGGAAACACCCGAACCCTTCTTGGTGATGAAGCGCATTTCCAAAGACAACCTGCCGGCGGAACTCAAGCAATCGGCGCAGGATAAAACCTGCTCGGTCCTGGACTTCGCGAAGAAGCCGAAGAGATCGAACTTCGCCGAGGCCCTCCTTGGGCCGGAGGCGCATGTGAAAAAGGCCCCGCCCGTTGAATCAACTCGCAAGATAGCGGCCCGTATTGAGAAACCGCAACCACAGCGAACATCCCCGCCGAAAGCGAAGCGACCGCCGCAGGAATCAGCTCTGACGCACACCAAGGCTCAAGAGCGAGCCGCGACCCCGGTCACCGAGAAAGATCCTACTTCGTCGCCCGCCAAGCAGCTTATTGCGAAACGACCCGTGAAGCCGAAGCCGACCCGGAAGGAAAAACCACGTAAAGAAACCCCTAAGACGAATTCCCCAGGCGCTCTTGTGGCTGTTCCCGCATCTGCGCCGGCGGACGGTTCCGATTCCGGACCGCTCTTCTCGGTGCGCGCCGGTACGATCCAATCCGGTCTTTCAGCGAAATCCGATCAGGAGGAGATTCCGCTCCCAAAGAAACCCGTTCGCCTCAGTCGAGCGGCCGTGGAACCTACGCCGCCCACGGAAGAGGCCGTGACCGCGGTGACGGCGGCCCCGCACGAAGAGCAGCGGCAATCCTACAACGTATTCGTCTACGGCACAGAGATGAACCACCAGGATCTCCTGCGGTGGCTGAAGCTCAATAACTTTGAGACCTCACTTATTGCCGATGCGGCCCCGGCCCTGCTGGAGAACTACGACTACGTGTGGAATTACTACTCGTCCTCACGGGGAGGCGGCGCCGTCAATCTCGAAGAGCACGAACACGCCCGAGTCTACGGCGTGCTCCTGGAGGTCAAAGGCCCTGCGCTCAAGGCGCTGGACAAGCGAGCCGGACACCCCTACTACTACTCACGCGGGGACGAGGAACTCCCCGTGAAACGTCTCGACAACGGCGAAATCATCTACGCTTGGGTCTACACGGCGAAGCCCAATCGAGACGGTCGCAAAGACGTTTGGCCCACCGAAGACTACAAACAAAAGATCATGGAAGCCGCTCTCTTCTGGCAATTCCCCACCGAACAACTCGGTAAGATATACTCCTGGCGCACCAACGAAGACTAGCGCCGGCGGTGGTGAAGAGAAGTAATACCAACGCCGAATCAAAGAAGTACTATTGGGGAGAACCTTCTTAAAAGAAAGTTGGGTCCCAAACCCCTCTCCAAGAACTTTTGCAATACCGAAACCGGCTTTTCAACAAAAGCTCCGCAGATATTCCTTATTGATAGCGTATTGGTGTCAAACTTCCGCGGCGTCGGTTGCGTGAAGCCGCATTCGGGTTTAGAATAGAACTCTCTTCGTTAGGGAGCGCGCTATGCGAGCGCATACCCGCACGTGTTTCCTTCATCCACATTTTGCCGCATCGTACGAGGAGTTGAACCATGACGGCGCTCACGTTCCAAAAGGAGCTTTTCCGATCCAAGTGCAGCCCGAATTCCGAGTCCGTACACTGTGTCGCTCATTTGGATCAGGACATTTCGGAAATTCTACCCTATCTCAACACCACCCTTGGGGGCGCCGATTACATTACGTCGCCTCCTTCGCTCACGCTCAAGCGTGACGGCAAGAGTGTCATCCTGCATGCACGGGAGATATTTATCAGTGCGGTCAAGGATGATGAGGAAGCCGACACTATCCTCGAGTGGCTCCAGAAACAGATTCTCGAGACATGGGAAAAGCGCGACGAAATCGAACCCACTTTCGATCCTCCACCAGCCCCTGAATGGCTCAAGATCTTGAAGCTCCTGCCGAAAACGAATTGTAATAAATGCGGTCAACCCACCTGCACGGTTTTTGCGCTGAACGCCGCCAAAGGGGCCGGAGGGCCGGAGAATTGTCCTGATCTAACGGAAGAGAACAAAATCAAACTCTCAGAGTACCTCCGAGGATTCCGCTTCTGATATTACTTGGTCGGCGATGCGGCTTATGTTACCAATGCCGAATCAAAGAAGTACGAAAGCATCCAATATCTTGGGAGGCTTTCGGAAACCCCCTGTATCCCCCTTGTCAGGGCGACATAAGAATTCTGCCTTACGACCCTTTGACTCGAAGCCGACGCTTACCCCCCGTGACAAGGGAGCCGAGGAGGGTTTTCGGCTCGCATGCCATCCAACCTTCCATGAGGTGAAGACACTTTCATGCGACCTTTGCATAGGGTAAACCGGCTTTTCTCAAGAAGAAAATACCGCTTTCGGCGATTATCACAAATTTCTTAGAAAGAAATTGAAAAACCTACTTTGCAACAAACCTCCGCAGATATTACTTGTATGAAAACATATTAATATACGTGCATCTCATGCGTTTGTCGTCTCTTCTGAATACGCATGTATCTGTGGATTCATGGGATTTTGCGTAGTGTTTACCGGACGCAGAAGGGCCTTGAACTCTCTGAACCTTTCCAAAAATGCGACGGCGTTTTTTCATAAGCATTCGGTTACGCAGGGGAGCGATATCGTATCACTTTAGCCGGCGCCGGCGGTTTGCCTCTCATACGTGAATGCTTACATTTTCTGAAATAAAGATTGCCTAAGCCCTACTTTCTATCGTATATTAATATATTATCTTGTCAACCCAAAAAAGCAAAATCCCTACTGGAGCGGCGTAGCGGCGTTTTCGCCCGACCATTCGCAAGCAGACGCTTACTACTCAAGCCAAATCAAAGAAGCGCTATTGGGGAGAACCTTCTTGGAGAGAAGGATGGGCGCCAACCCCTCTCCAAGAGCGCCTAAGTTCATGATGAATCGAAGAAGGGAAATTCATCCGCAGATGGCGCAGCCGACCGCAAACAAAAAAAGCTCATTCGGTAGGGAAAGCTCTTAGAGACTATTTCGCACTCTTTCTCTTATTTCTTATCTGCGTTCATCTGTGTAATCTATGGATGCTATTCTGCTCTTAATCTGCGTTAATCTGCGTAATCTGTGGATATTAATCTTGTCTGTATGGATCTGTGTAATCTGTAGCTGGAAGAGAAGAAATTCATCCGCAGATTTACGCAGATTAAAGAAATAGAAAAATATGACGATAACAGGCGGGGCGGAGAATCGTATCGAGAAAAAGGCGGGAGCCCGTGGCTTCAGCGATTCGACTAGTGGGAATCTCCCGCCCTCTTGTGCTTATCTGCGTTCATCTGTGTAATCTATGGATGCTATTCTGCTCTTAATCTGCGTTAATCTGCGTAATCTGTGGATAGTATTCTTATCCGTATTGATCTATGTACTCTGTAGCTGCAAGAGAAGAAATTCATCCGCAGATGGCGCAGACGGCCGCAGACAAACAAAGTTCATTGAAAGGGGTATGGGTATGAGAGCCGGTGGAGGGCTGCGGGGACATACGCCGGCCCGCTCTCCACAGGTGGCGTGCCGTTTCGTGCGAATTCTGCCGCCCATCGAGCTAAACCAAATCCATTATAATATCTCATCATATCAATTATTTGACTCTTAATTACCCGGTGTGCGGCAAAAACAGGTTGACGCGGACTCCCTATTCCGGGTAATAAATTCTGTTTAATATATTTACCGACCGGCGTCGAAAGGAGACAAAACCGATGGGGATGGGAAGTTATTTGTTTTCATCCGAATCCGTCACTGAAGGCCATCCCGACAAAGTAGCCGACAGGATTTCCGATACAATATTAGACTCCATGCTTGCTCAGGACCCCAAGTCCCGTGTGGCGTGCGAAACCCTAGTGACCACGGGTTTGGCCCTCGTGGCCGGGGAAATCACCACAAAGGCGATTGTGGATATTCCCAACATGGTGCGCGAGGCCGTGCGCGACATCGGGTACACCGATGCGGCAATGGGTTTCGATGCGGACACCTGCGCCGTCATGGTGACCTTGGACAAGCAATCACCGGACATCTCGATGGGCGTCACCGAAGGTGAAGGCCTCTTCCAGGAGCAAGGCGCCGGCGATCAGGGGCTCATGTTCGGCTATGCGAGCGACGAGACCCCCCAGTTCATGCCCATGGCCATCCATTACGCTCACCTGCTCACCGAACGACTCACCGACGTACGCAAGCAGGGAATCCTGCCGTTCTTACGACCGGACGGTAAATCGCAAGTCACAATCCAATACGAAAACGATAAGCCCAAGCGGGTCGATACCATAGTCATCGCCGCTCAACACGGGCCGGACGTGACATACGACCAGATCCGTCAAGGGATCATCGACGAAGTCATCTACAAGGTAATCCCTGAAGAATACAGGGATAAGGAGACCAAGTTCCTTATCAACTGCACGGGTCGTTTCGTAGTGGGCGGGCCGCTCGGAGATTGCGGGCTCACCGGTCGCAAGATCATTGTGGACACCTACGGCGGATACGGCGCTCACGGCGGCGGCGCTTTCTCAGGGAAAGACCCCTCGAAGGTGGATAGATCCGCTTCGTATATGGCGCGTCACGTGGCGAAAAACATCGTCGCAGCCGGCCTTGCGGAAAAATGCCTGGTTCAGGTGGCGTACGCCATCGGCTATCCCGAACCTGTTTCCTTCATGGTGAACAGCTTCGGCACCGGCAAAATCGACGACGAAAAGATCGCCCAAATCGTAGCGTCGCTCTTCAGCTTCAAGCCTGCGGCAATCGTCACGTATTTGGATTTGCTCAGGCCCATTTACGCTAAAACGTCGGCCAACGGCCACTTTGGACGAGAAGAACCTGAATTTACCTGGGAGAAGACTCAGCGCGCCCCCGAGCTACGGGAAGCCGCGGGTCTGTAATTACCCTCGTCATTTCAGCCCTACTAAGGAGTATCAATGGATCACGATATTAAGAGCCCGGCTCTCGCCGAAGCAGGCAAACTGCGCATCGAGTGGGCGGAGCGGAGCATGCCCGTGCTGCGGAAAATCCGTGAGCAGTTCGAGAAGGAGCAGCCGCTCAAAGACGTTCTTATCGCCGCATGTCTTCATGTCACCACGGAGACGGCTGTTCTTACCCGCACCCTGGCGGCCGGCGGCGCCAAGGTCTATGTGTGCGCATCGAATCCCTTGTCCACACAGGATGATGTGGCCGCGGCTCTGGTGGCCGAAGGATTCAATGTCTACGCCATCAAGGGTGAGGACACGGAGACCTATTACAAGCACATCAACGCCTGTCTCGACGCCAAACCCCAGATCACTATGGATGACGGCGCCGACCTCGTGAGCACCATTCACGCCAAACGTCAGGACCTTGCGCAGTACGTGCTCGGCGGCACGGAAGAGACCACCACGGGCGTTATCCGCCTCAAGAGCATGGCCGCTGAAGGGGTGCTCCTGTTCCCCGTTATCGCGGTGAACGATTCGCTCACGAAGCACCTGTTCGACAACCGCTACGGCACGGGCCAGAGCACCGTGGACGGCATTTTGCGAGCCACCAACCGACTCATCGCCGGGAGCTGGTTCGTGGTGAGCGGGTATGGCTGGTGCGGTCGCGGCGTGGCCATGAGAGCCTCAGGGATGGGCGCCAAGGTCATCGTGACCGAGGTTGATCCCGTGCGCGCCCTCGAGGCCGCTATGGACGGGTACAACGTTATGCCTATGGAAAAAGCGTGCAAGATCGGCGACTTCTTCTGCACGGTCACCGGCGACGTGAACGTCATCCGCAAGGAACACTTCGAGCACATGAAAGACGGCGCCATCGTGTGCAACTCAGGTCACTTTAACGTGGAAATCGAGATCCCCGCCCTCGAGGCTATGGCGACCGGGCGCAGGACCATTCGCGATTACGTCGAGGAGTTCACCCTGTCCGACGGCCGCAGAATCACCATCTTGGGCGAAGGCCGACTCATCAACCTCGCCGCTGCGGAAGGGCATCCTTCCTCAGTTATGGACATGAGCTTCGCGAACCAGGCCCTCGCCTCGGAATTCCTCGTGAAGAATGGGAAGGGATTGCCCAAGAAGGTGCATCAGCTCCCCAATCGCCTGGACGAAGAAATTTCGCGCTTGAAGCTCCATTCCATGGGTGTTCAGATTGATGAACTCACGGAAGAGCAGAAGAAATACCTCTCCTCCTGGGAAATGGGCACGTAATACCAACGCGCAGCCAAAGAAGTAATATCGGGGAGAACCTTCTTGAAAGAAGGCTTCTCCCCAACCCCCCCAAAACCCCTCTCCAAGAACGACCATGACTTATCGTCACAACGAAGGATGAAAGTCTTGTCTTGATATTGTGGGGAGTTATGGCATCCTAGACGTTATTCAATTACCAATGGAGGTTGCCATGTCCCCACGAACAGATAATACCAGT
>JBBRBO010000099.1:0-15754 GCA_038205805.1 Desulfomonilales bacterium | reverse complement strand
AGGTCTGCCCAAAAAACGGCTAAATTTGCTGAAGACCCAAACAAATTAAGTCACAAAGGGGTGAGTTTGAAAAATCCTCAGAAAAGGAGTGTAGCCAGCACATGCCGGCCATCATTTTTCAAACATTTTGCAAGAACCTCTATTGAGAAGTAATATTTTTTCTTGCCCAAGAAGCTCCACTCCGGCGGCATTGACTTGCATGATCTTGCCTTTGGTATCGAGCATGAAGTAAGCGATGGGCGCCATTTCAAAGAGATCCGCATACCGATCTCGTGATTCCCACAGGTCTTTCTGGGTTCTGCGTAGTTCCTCGTTCTGAATATCCAGTTCAACTTCATGCACATGAAGCTCATGAATGAGCCCACTTATGTCCTGCTTGAGAGCGGTGCGTTCCGGATCTTTAATCTCTCCACGCTGTTCGATAATTGCCTCAGCGCGCCTGCGATATTCCTCGAATCGTTGGTCTCTAAACTGCTCATCAGTTATATTATGCATTGGACCTCACGCTATCAATCAAGGGTATTATCATTCTTTTGGGGACCAAGTTCAACGGATACAATTATCATGGGCGACGCTTGGGGTTCCGTTTGGACCAGCCGAGCGTTCACAATTAGTTTTGTTGGAGGAGAAGTTGAGTCATCCCGTATACTAAAGTTATTCACTTTATCGTGATTGGGGAGGAGTTCTTTCAGCAGGGTTTTCCAGGACGGTAATGCGAACGTCCCCTGATGAGAATGTTGATACAGCCGCTTCCCTGAGGCGTCTTCCTGGAATTCACCAAACATCTCGGTAAATCGCCGGTTTGTAGAAATTACCGTGCCCTGCGTATCCAACAGCGCCATAGGGGATCGTGAACATTCCAAGGTCGCTACCGCAAGCGTAAACCCCAATTGTGCGGTCTCTTCAATTTTTTTACGTTCGCTTATATCCACGAAAGTCACCGCGACGCCTTCGATGACGTTTTCCGTGGTGCGGTAGGGCAGGATGCTCATGAAATACCAATCGCCGCTTTTGGTCTGAACCTCCATCTTCTTCGACGCCAAGTCAGTAAGCACGTTATGAACGTCCGTAACCAAATTATCATAGTGAAGATTGGACACGATGTGGCTTATGGGTCGGCCGATATCCGTCTGAATGAGATTAATGATTTTTGTCACAGTGGGAGTGAATCTTTGAATATTCAGATCCGTGTCAAGAAATATCGTGCCGATTTGCGTGCTCGCCAACAGGATGTTCATGTCGTTGTTGACTTTTGAGAGGGCGTCGATCTTATTCTGGAGTTCAGCGTTGACGGTATTCAACTCTTCGTTGATGGATTGTTGCTCTTCATCCGCCATTTCCAGTTCTTCATTGGTGCTCTGGAGTTCTTCGTTGGCGGACTGGAGTTCCTCATTGGTGGACTTAAGTTCTTCGTTGGCGGTCTCAAATTCCTCGATAGCAGTCTGGAGATATTCCTTTGTAGACATCAGTTCATGTTCAAGCTGACGCACACGCATTATGGTGTTTTCGTTTTCCGCCGGTTCGGGGGACTCCGTTGCGGGCACCCCCTCTTGGTCTCGCACTTCTTCGAATACTGCGAACATCAAACCGCGTCGTGCGGGCGGGTCCAGAATTGGGCGAACGGTTAGGTTTACGAGCATGACGCCGCCGTCCGCTTTTACCTCGATGTTTCGGCGTCGGGCCGGCTCATTGTAGGCGGAGGCTTTGCGAATAGCGTTGGCCAAGTGGATTCTTAGCCCCTCCCTGGCCATGCCTAGTAAATTCCAGCTCACTTCTCCGGTTGGGGGCTGCAAAAATTTTCCCGTGGCCCCATGAAAGTACAGCACATCCTGATGTTCATTGAACAGCACACCCAGCGCCCCGTAGTTGTCAAGGAGCGCTCGTTCGGCGATCTCACGGTAATCAGCCATGGCGGGAAGCGGCGGCGAACTCTTGTTTTCCAGGAGCGGAGCGGAATCGGAAAGCCGAGACGTGGAGAATTCCGTTGTGAATATTTTACCGCCGACTACTTCTCTGCGACCGAATATTTTCCACTTGCGATCCAAGGTGATAAATAGATCGGAGAACTCCCCTGTGGTCTCGGATGTCCCAAGAAAGAGACACCCATCTTTATTGAGGGCGAAATGAAAAATGGGGAAGACCTTTTTTTGGAGATCTGCGCCGAGATAGATAAGAAGATTTCTACAACTCACCAGATTCAGTTTCGAGAAGGGTGGATCAGTTATGACATTCTGGTCTGCGAAGACCACCATTTCCCGAATGGCTTTCTTGACGTAATAGAGGTTATCTCGCTGAACAAAGAAGCGCTGCAAGCGCTCGGGTTCTATGTCCGCAGCCGCGCTCAGGGGATATGCGCCGGTTCGGGCCTTCTCTATCGCGTTCTTGTCTATATCCGTGGCGAATATCTGAATATCAATATCGACCTGCATTTGATCGAGGACTTCCTGAAGAAGGATCGCTATAGAATAGGCCTCTTCTCCCGTGGAGCAACCGGGGACCCACACCCGAACACTGCCCCTCGATGTTGCGTTCTTCACAAGGGGCGTCAAGACATCGGTCTTAAGGACTTCGAAGGCTTCAGAATCGCGAAAAAAGCTTGTAACCCCTATCAACAACTCGAAGAAGAGAGTTTCCACTTCCGAGGGATTACCCTGAAGGAATGTGACGTAGTCTTTGTATGAGGATATTTGCTTTACCGCCATACGTCGTTCGGCGCGGCGCATAATGGTGCTGTGCTTGTATCGAGAGAAATCATGTCGGGTTTGGTGTTTCACCAGTGCAAATATCTTCTGAAGGTAATCTGAAGGCAACTCATCCACAGGAGCGCATTCCGCTGTTCGCGCTCTCAAGGGATGTTTAAGGTACGCGATGAGTTCTCCCGCCATTTGAGAGGGCGGCGCTATGATGTCAACGAGCCGTGTGGCGATTGCGCTCCGCGGCATTCCATCAAACTTTGCCGACGAGGGATCTTGCACCATAATCATGCCTCCCTCGCCCTTGAGCAAGGTCAGGCCGAGCGTTCCTTCCGCGGCCGCGCCGGAGAGCAAAATCTCGATAGCCTTGTCTCTCTTGTATTCCGCCAAAGAACGGAAGAAGCGGTCTATGGGATGTCGGGGTCGGCCGTCAGGTTGAGCTTCCAAGTAGAGACGGCCATCTCTGATGGTCATGTCTTTACCGGGCGCGATAACGTACACGGAATTCGGTTCTATGGCCATCCCGTGCGTAGGTTCTCGAACCGGCATACGAGTGAAGCCCCGCAAGAGTTCAGGTAATATACTTTTGTGCTTAGGATCCAGGTGCTGAATGATAACGAAAGCTACCCCGGTGTCCGGGGGCATGGCCGTGAAAAAGCGCTCGAATGCCTCGAGCCCTCCTGCGGATGCGCCAATCCCTACAACGGGAAAATCATCGGAAGCCGTAGGGGCGGCGACGGGCGGGCTCTCATCGTGAGTACACTCAGCCGTCTCGTCTCCGTCGTTCGAGTCGGCGCCCTGCGCTGTCTGCGGTTTGTGCGCTTCCGAGGCCGCGTTCCCGTCCCCATCGCCGTCATCCGAAAGCTGTTGCGTTTTAGCGCCCTCATCGAGAGCGGCTTTCCCATCATGGGACTGCGGCTTTAAAAACTCGCTATCTGCTTTCTTCTCGGTCATGGTGGTTTACTCAGGACCCCATGTGGGTCGGGCAATCAGCAAAAGTAAATATGGCCTCCGAAGTGTATGGATTCAACCCACATCAATCCGGAAACTCGGATTTGTGTCGCTTCAACTATGCCGGTCTATGAGAATGTTTACTACAGCTCGTTCCCAAGGCGGGCGCCACATCGGATCGACGTAGGTTTGCCGTCGATGAACTATTACTAATTTTGTACGCTACGCCTGACTTCAGTATATCACAATCAATAAGTTTCGGAAATTCTCATTTTTTCGGAATGTCCCAACTATCGGCAGATTGTCCGTAACAAGCCCTCCGAAGTCTGATATTCTAGTCCTAGATAAAGGCAGTGAACTGCCGAGGCTACGATGGATATCACGACTATGTACCACCAATTTCCAACAGATAATGATTGTCTTGTTCATCTTGAACGAGTTCGATGGGCAGGGGGACCGCGATGTCCCTATTGTGGTTCCGACAAGGCAACAGCGCGCCCCAAAGAACACCGTTATATCTGCAATTCCTGTAATACTTCCTACTCTGTTACTGTGGGCACTGTTTTTCATGATACCAAGTTACACCTTCAGAAGTGGTTCCTTGCTATATCTCTTATCCTCAATGCTAAGAAGGGCATCTCGGCTCGTCAACTTGCTCGTGACATTAGGGTAAATAAAGACACTGCTTGGTATATGGGGATGAGATCCGTAAGGCAACGGTTGAGCAGAGGGACCTTCTCAGCGGCATAGTAGAAGCTGATGAGACTTATGTAGGAGGAAAGCCGAGAAAACACAATGATGGAAGCACCGATGATGATGTGAAGCGTGGTCGTGGAACAAAGAAGTTTTCCGTAGTCGGAATTGCTGAACGTAGAGGCAGAGTCAAGGCTATGGTAGCAGGCAATCTCAAGGCAAAGACCCTTTCCGGATTTATCCGGGGTAATGTTGAAATCAAGGGCGCCACAGTCATTACCGTCGAGTTCAGCGGATATGCAAGGTAACCCTTCAGTTACGTGCGGCGGGAGAGCTATAACCCATTGGAAAGGGTATGGGCAATCCTCACCATGAGAAACAAATCATTCAGGTAGTGACTCTTATGCAGGTCTCATCCAACTGGCGGGGTTTTGAGTCATTGTTTGCGAGGGCTCATCCTAAGAGACCTGGAGAGGACCAAGAGATTTAGAAGGCTAAAAAAAAGCAATCGCCTGCTATTCAATCTCTACTAATGTCGCCCTGCTTTCGCTACAAAAGAAGAACTCAAGCAGTCTTGATAGTTTTTAGAGCTGCACTAGCCAGAAAAGCCGACCGGGACATACTGTGTTTGCGAACATAATCGTCAATTTCCTTGAGCGTATCCTCTGAGACAGTAATATTTATACGTTTGGTTTTTCCCTCCGGCGCCTGGACTGGAAAAGGAACAGCACCTTTGTTATCGGGATCAGCTATTATTTCGTCTAGAGAAGTCGGATTTGGGATTTCCTCTCCATCTTCAAGTATTCCCTTGATATGAAATCGCAACACTTCCGGCGCTCTCTTACAAACCTGGTCCAGGGTTTCACCAGCCGTGATACAGCCGGGAAAATCAGGAAAATCCACCCCATAGACGGTATCTTCTTCCTTGCGAAGCAGTGCATAGTAGGTCTTCATTTTCACCTCTATATGTTTTCAAACTGTCGGCGTAAATCTAAACCCGATTGACGTCTGATGTTTCCAAGAGTCCCCTTGGGGATATCTTTGACGGGGTGGGTGACCGTTACGCGCCCCTTTTTGGTCTCATGCTTGAACTGAATGTGATCTCCATCTTGGTCAACCTCGTACCATCCGTCCTCTTTAAGCCTCTTTATGATCTCACGACTATCCATGAGACTGATCGTACCTATTTATACACACGATGCAAGAACAAGTTCCACAAAATCTTCTGGACAAGACATGAAATTAGATGGGGAGAGTGATTCTTCCTTCTCCATCTTCGCTGACGTTCCTGGCGCGCTCGCTGTGCGTTTGGATCTTCTTGAACCGCCCCACACTATATCTCGACAGGTGCTAGTCAGACTCTTCTTATTCAACCCCTGTCTTATGCTCTATTCGTGCTGTTAGGCCATTTCTTCCTCGACTCGATCAACGAACTGCGGACCCGTGCCACGAACGACCCTGAAACGTCTACCGCAGCGAGAACCGCCAGGAGGGCCAGGGCATGGGTCAATCGGGTATATAGGGGGGCTAGCAGCACCTCACCGCATTTGCACAACCAAGCCGCGTTGTTTCCTACACCCCTGCCTCTTGTTTGAGTGCCGTCCAACCAAACCACAGGTACGTTGTAGAAGGCTGCCATTGGTAAATCCTCTTCTCTCGTTCGGGACTCGCTGCGGTTGAATATTATCACACGATTGGAACAATTTGTACTGATAAGCATGAACTCTATCTGCCAATAGATGGGACATTCCGATTTTTTTTTGCCGAGAGGTTTGTTTGATGCAAGGCATTTGGCTTCAAGAAACGGCATTTTGAGCAGGCTGGAGTGCTCGGAAAGTGGTCAAGGGACAAACCTTCCTGCACGAGGATTCCCCCAGTTCTTACTGTCGTGACGGCAATCTTTTCCTAATATATTTTCAATATTGGCCGAGCTTTTTTACAAAGCAGGTTTTTACAATCTCTTTTAAGAAGATCATGATAATCGCCGGAAGCGGCATTTTTCCCTTGAGAAAAGCCCATTCCCGCAATTGCGAACGTTCTTGGAGAGAGGTTTGGAGAGAAACTTCTTGCAAGAAGGTTCTCCCTAAGAGTACGTCCTCGAGTACGCATTGGTATTAGGATAAGCGTAAGGCTGCGGCCGTCTAAGTTTTTCCTCGCCTGCTACGCCTCGGACTCTGTGAGACGACGCCAGAAGGCGAAACCTCGCATCTTCTTGGCCAGCTTTCGCTGCACCGTGTGGCCAAGGATAAACGGCGCGGCAATCATGAGCGGAGTTATGCTCCGCCGCGTGAAAAGGCCCACCTTGACCATCTTGGAGCCCGTCTTCAAGAGTTGATTGGGTGTATAAAACTTGCGCGTGATTTGAGCGCTGATGCGCTTAAGCCCGGGGCGACCGATGCCTTCTCGATAGACGATATTGTCGTCGCCGATGTACCAGCCCGGTGTCGTTTCCACCAGCTCTTTGAGTGGTGAATATCGTTCAATCCGGAGCTTCTGGTAGGTAATGGAGTCCAGCCCGAGTTCCTTAGCGTACACGGGGATCTGCATCATCTCCTCGTCCGTTTCCGTGACATTCCCGTAAATGAAGTACCCGTGATAATAAATGGGGTATTGGCGGAACGTCTCGAAGGCCTCGCGGACGGTATCAGTGGTGAAGCCCTTATCCAGTTGCGCAAGGATGCGATCCGTGGGTGATTCTATTCCGAAGAGTATGAGCTTGATGCCCGCTGCGACAGCCGCAGCCAAGACGTCGGGATGCTTATAGATTTCTATTCGCGCCTGAACTGCGAAGCGTTTCGTGATGCCCTCCGCGGTGATTCGTTCGCACAGGGCTTTTGCCCTCGCGGGATTGACGAAGAAGTCTTCGTCTCCGATGAGAATAATGCCGGCTGAAATTTGTCGTAGTTCTTCTATCACCGAATCAATGGAACGGGCGGAGTAGTTGCGCTTCTGGCCCCAAGGGCTCAGGGTGAATGTGCAGAATTTACACTTGTGTGGACACCCGCGCGCAGTGATAAGCATGTCGAATTCTTCCCCGCGCAGGGCGAAGTCGCTGATGTTCATGTGATATTTTGAGCTACGCAGATTGCGGTTTGGGTGGCGGTATGTGTCAACTTTCTGCAAGGTGCGCTTGTCGTTGTGGATGATCTCGGCGCCGTTGCGATAGGAAATACCCAAAATATCCGTCAAGGGCTTACCGGCGGCGATCTCTGCTATGGCTTCTTCACCCTCCCCTCGCACGACCACGTCAACGGCGGGGCATTGAGCGAAGACTTCTTCAATGGAATCCGTGGCTTGTTTGCCGCCGACAACGGTGAACACGTCTTTTGGTAAGGCGTTCACGGTGGCGCATACTTCCTTGAAGTGGTATTCCCAATTTACGCTGATGCACAAGAGATCCACTTCGTCGGCAATGAATTGCTTGAGCTTTGGGAGTTCACGCAGTGGTCCGGGCAAACGCAAATCTACAAACGTGACTCGGTCCACGTGGGGTTCGATGGCTGACACGATGTACTCGAGGCCGGCCGGCGGAAAAACGGCCAATCCCAGCGACCCGGAGTGGCTGTCACGAAAGTAGGGATGAAGGCAAAGGGCGTGTTTGTAGGTTGTACTCACGTGACCTCCTAAGAGTTAGGCCTCGAAAAGAAAAGGCAAGGACTTTGTGAAGCCCTTGCCTTCCTTTAGTGACTTATGAAGTGAAGAAGAAGACTACCAGCGGGACTTGCCGCCGCCGCCGCCTGAATCACGACGACCGCCGCCGCCACCGCCGCCGCCACCACCACCGCCGCCGCCGCCCGAATTCTTTGGACGAGCTTCGTTTACCTTCAGAGTGCGTCCATGCAGATCTTTGGAATCGAGTTCCTTGATCGCCCGGAGGCCTTCTTCACGATTAGGCATTTCGATAAAGCCGAATCCTCTTGATCTGTTCGTGAACTGATCAACTATGATCTTCGCTGAATCCACCTGGCCGTAGGCTTCAAAAAGGCTTTTAAGGTCTTCTTCGCCTGAATCAAAAGACAAGTTACCTACGTAAATGTTAATTCCCATTCTTTTCTAACTCCTGAAAAATTAGCACAATCACTAAGCGCGACGGTGCGTTTACGACAACGAACAAGGGCTCAAGTGGACGGGATAAATCGGTTGGAATTCAACTTGAAAAAATCCGCGGCACGGGGCGCCTATGTCCTAGGATCTTAATCCTTGTATCACGCCCGATGGTCCCAGCAAGAGGAATCCGGTAGGGAAACACAAGTTAAGCTTCACCAATCACTTTATGCCGTCCCGAATTCAATGTCAAGGTTTTATTCACCGCAATCCGAGCAATCCAAATAATCATCCTTACAAAGGATTGCCTCGTATTCGGACGGCTAAACTTTACCCGCCGCACTGGTGTTCAGCCCATTGAACACCAGCACGGGAAAATGGTAAGCCTGATATACGAAGTATACACCAAAGGAGACTGTATGTCGGCACAGACCCCAAAACTGAGCCTTTCCTCTCTCGAACCCGCGACGAGAGGCTTCTTGGGAGAACATAACCGGTGGCTCTACGTCATTATTGGGTTCGGTATTTCCCTCATACTCGGATTGCTGTACGCATGGTCGATCTTCGTGACGCCGCTGGAACGGCAATTCGGCTGGACGCGCGCACAGACGTCCATGGCGTTTACCATATCGATTGTGTTCTTTGTGCTCGGGATGGTTATGGGTGGCCGTCACAGTGACAAAAAGGGGCCGCGCATCGTGGTAAGCCTTGGCGCTGTTGCGCTTGCGGTGGGATTCTTCGCCGCGTCAATGGCGCAAAATCTATCGGCGCTCTATGTGTCGTACGGGGTGCTCTGCGGCTTCGGGATAGGGTACGCCAATGTGGTTCCTATGGGTGTGTGCATGCGCTGGTTTCCCGACAGACGAGGCTTAATATCGGGAATCCTTGTAATGGGATTCGGCTTAGCCGCCGTTATCTTGGGATCGACCGCCGGGTACGTCATCAATACCGCCGGGTATGAATGGGCGTTCAGGATGTTCGGCATACTCAGTCTTGTTTTCTGTCTCGTAGGCGCACAGTTCCTGAAGTTTCCACCGGTGGGCTGGGCTCCGGCCGGGATGGTACAGCCGACGGCTACGGCCCCCGCAGTAACCTTCGTCGACTACACCTGGAGGCAGATGTTCGCCACATCCACGTGGTGGGTATGGTGGGTCTTTCACGTTGTGATACTTACCGGTGGGCTCATGATAATTGGTCATGTGGTCCCGCTGGCCATGGAAACCGGATTGTCCAATCCTACGGCGGTGGCGGCAATGGCGGTGTTCTCTCTGTGTAACGGGCTGGGTCGTCTAGCGGTGGGGCTCTTGTGGGATACCGTGGGTCGCAATCGCACTATGATCGTTGCCGCTATGTGTATGCTCGTCGGGCAACTGATTCTCGGGATTTTGGTGGCGCATTTGGGTTTTCCGGCTCTCATTGCGGCCATTGTCCTCATTGCGGTTGCGTACGGCGGCGCGATCCCCATAAGCTCTTCGCTCATCTCGGCGAACTTCGGCCCGAAAAATTTCGGCGTGAACTACGGGTTGTCTACGACGCCCTTGCTTATAGCCGCAATCCTCGGCCCCTATTTAGGTGGATACATCCGTACCGAAACGGGCGGGTACGACGCGGCCATTGCGGTTTCAGCCGCTCTGGCCGTGCTCGGCATTGTGATGGGAATCATCGTGCGGGACCCCAGGCCTATAGGCGATGAACCGTAAAGCTGCGCTCTACGGAGCGCGACGACGTATGGATCTCGCTACCAAAGCAAGTACAATCGAGTAAACGTAACGGTGTAAAGGGGCCTTGGAAAGGGATTCGAGACTCTCATCCTTTCTTTCTAGTAAGGTTCTCCCGAATATTCCCTGTTTGATTCGCCATTGGGCGGCCGCCAAGCGCAAACGGAAGAAACGAAACGCATACGCGTATCTGTTAGGGTAGGATCGGCGCCGCGTACGCGCTCCGGCGCGTACTACTACCATGGCATAACACTAGAATATCAGGGGATAAGATTCGCGGCCTACGCGCTCCGGCGCGTAATGGCGTCGTCGTAACGCTTACACTTGCGCAAAAGGCGCTTTTTGCAGCCATCCGTGCTCCATAATGGAGCACAACTTACGTGTAGGTCATCTCGCTTTCGGGAGACTATATATCATTCTAAAGGGCTTTTTACGTTATTGCTTTACAACGCTGTAAACTTATTTTATAATAGAAATTAGATACTTAGGATTCGTGTACAAACGAAACATTTTCAGCGAAGACTCGCACGACGATCCGTTCAAACATTTTCGGTTTCGTCGAGAGAGCCCAAGGGAGTAGTTTGTCTAATGAGATCGTGTCGCCGATGCTTCAAGGGGGTAAGAGTGATCAGGTTTGTTCTTCTAAAGCCAATTCGGGGCTTAGACGCTAACATACAGCTCAAGGCCGTTAGAAGGACGCGCGCAAGATAGCGGCTCAAAAGAATACGCCCTACCGTCTTCCCGGAAATTCGGGAAGGGGAACCGGAAAAGCCCACTCCATATTGGGGAGGGCTGCGAAGAAAATCCTTCTTTCAGGAAGTCCTCCCCGGTTTTTTACTCTTTTGATTGCAAACCGGTCTCAACGGGCATCTCTCTGCTTTCTTTGGGCGGAACCTTCACCTTGAGAGCGTCGGGGACGATCTCGAACACAAGAGGGGTCTCCAGCTTGACGACTTCTCCATCCAGGCCCAGTGATATGCTTTTCCTGCGAAAGCGCAGCGTAAGCTTCTTCAGTTCCTTGGCTTCAACTTCTGCGGCGGCGTCCATTTCACCTTTGAGCGCCCTCCATGCGGCCTTGATATTCGTCCAGACATTCGTTTTCTTAGGGTAGAGCAACCACAACGTGCCGTTATTTAGCCCCAAGCGTTTCCCCACCTTGGGCCATGCGGTTTCATAAACATTATTCCCAATGAAGATGAGCGGGGCACGCTTCAATACGCTGCCGCCATCCCATTCTATACGGGTACGGACAAAGGGCATGCGGTAGAGAATACTTAGTGACGCAGCCAGCATAGCGGGCCACTTGCCGACGGCGGGACGCAGGCGTTCCCTCATGGTGACAAGCTTGGGGTAGAATCCCACACTTGCGTTGTTCATGAAATAGGTATCGTTAACCCGGCCAACATCTATAACCGCCGTGAAATCGGCGCAGATTACGTCCACAGCCTCGTTAAGATCCTCAGGGATACCCAAGTCCTTTGCCAAGTGGTTGAGCGTGCCCAGCGGCAAGATGCCCAAGGCGGCGTCCTTGTGCACCAGCGAGCGAGCGACGCAGCTTACCGTGCCGTCCCCACCTGCGGCCACGACGGTCTCCGCACCCGCAGCCAAGGCCTTTTCCGCCTCCGCCGAGAAGCCCTCGGGGCCGTCGCAGCGGTGTGTGCGGCACTCAACGTGGGAGTGGCGAGCAAAGGCGTCTTCCAGGAGATGAACCGTTTCCTCGTCCTCAGCTTTGCCGTCGGTTCCCGCGGAGGGGTTGATGATAACGTCAACTCGTTTCGACAACATTCTTCAGTTCCTTCACCTTAACGGGCGCGGGTCGCCATTGGGGGGCTTTCTCGAAGCGCATGAAGCGACCGGGTGTAAACTTGTTTTCGGCGGTGTTCCATTCATAGATGGTGAGCGTAACTGCCGCGGGTTCCACATCGAGTACGTTGAAACTATTGGGAAAATCTCGTGTGCGATGAGACAGGGCTGTACCCGCTTGGATCATGAGTATCGAGCGCTCATGGACGGATTCGCATGCGTATTGGTGGTGTAAGTGGCCGGTGAGCGACATTTCCACCCCTATAGATTCCAGAACCGCTAAAGCCTCGGCCGCGCCGTCGATCACGGCAAAATCATCCTCGGGCATGCAATCCACAAGGGGATGATGGAATACGACCACTTTGAAGACGTCTGCCGGCGCTGAACCGAAGACCTTGCGCATGATGTCCCTTTGTTCTTTCGAGACGCCGCCTTCTTTTATGGTAAACGAGCGCGCCGAATTGAGCCCCAAGACCAACAAATTCTTGTTCCGAAATACGGGCGCCATGTCGCTTGTAATAATTCTCTTATAGCGGTCCAAGGGGTGAAAGAAGCGATAGTAGATGTTCCACAACGGAACGTCGTGATTACCGGGCACCACAAGGGTCGGAAATGTAATTCGCTTGAGGAATTCCGCCGCTTCTTGAAACTGCCTTTCCTTAGCTCGTTGAGTAAGATCGCCGCTCACAACCACCACGGTGGGTTGGGATGACTCGATAATATCGAGTAACGAGTCGCATAATTCGGGTATCACCGTGCCGAAATGCAGATCGGAAAGGTGGATGATGCGAGAGGTCGGGTCGGCGAAAACAGTATCTTCCATGCCGTCTTTCATAATGTATGTCCCAGTTGGTACTTATTACCAAGGGAGGGAGAATATCTCCCGTCCGGACCGGCCATCGTTGCGCCGGCTGATCGGCGCCTCTGGTTTTGCAGTAGAATACGTCACCTGATTCCGAGTTTTGATGCGCATGGTGTCGTAGTTCACCGGGCTCGGAACGGCGCCCTCGGAGTATGACGTTACCTTTACCCAGGATCAAGCATAAACTGTAGAGTAACAGCCCTAATCATCCACTTGAACTACTCCGGTTCTTTGAGAAATCCATGACTCTCTTCACATGTAAGAAAAATGTGGCTATATTGACAGATTCCTGATCCGAAACCATCTGCGGCGGATTGTCACTCTCATGTCACCGCTTGTATTCCCGAGATCGCGCACCTTTACTGCGCCGGACGAGTAGTATGAACGCTCAAATACCCAACACTCCCGAGGAAATCCTTCGACTTTCTTCTCTGAGAGAAATCCTTGGGGGATTCTCGCATGATATGAATCAGCCGCTTCACGCCTCGCTTATGGCCGCTCACATTCTCGAATTGAAACTCGATAAACTTTCCATCCTCGCCGAGGACCGACGTTTTCTTGCCGAGAGAGTCGACATTATTACCAACCATATTCGCAAGGCCGCAAACATGGTGGAAGGCTTGCGCTCTTTTGCGAAGGGCGAAAGTCCCCCTACGGATCGGGCTCACCTTGCGGCGTTGTTCGCACGAGTATACTCACTCATGGCGCGGCAATTCGCCGCACGCGGCATAACGGTGAAACATCGTCACATCGGCTCGGGCTCGTTTACGGTTGATGATCCTGTGTTCGTTGAAACGGCGCTTACCCTTAGTTTGGCGTACTCACGGGACCTGCTTACCAAGGCGAGTAAGCGGCTTGGGGAGAATCAGCCCGACGACTCGAACGTTCTGGATGTGCAAACCATTACGGAAAACGACCGCGGCGTTATCGAGCTGGCATGGGACATCGGCGAGCATGAACCCGCTTACTACCTGGATCCGCTTGCGAATGATCTACATCGTGCGTTGCAGCTCCTGGAGCAGAGGGGCGGTTCCTTTTCTATAAGTGCGGACGGCTTATCCGTGACGTTTGCGCGCTGATACACCGAGTTCCAAGTAGGCGTATAGTCGGATTTTGCGTCAAAATACGAACGTACGTATAAGCTTGAAAGGCGCCGCCGTTAAACGCTTACGCGCCCTGTAAGCCGCCCTATGAAAGTTTTCATTGACACGGCTTGGATAGGAAGCTTACCATACGTACCTAGGAGGCGAACGGCCGATGAACTCGTTTCGCGGAACAAGCCTCGATTCTGTAGACATAGCTCCCGTACACTGAACTGGACCTTTAACGTGACCACTGGTTGTTCCCTTCAGTGGCGCACGTTTAATATCTATGATTTTTGGATGTGATTTGTTGAGGAGGCGTATTGTGCGACCCCCGTGGCTGCTCGGTATATCCGAACCACATAGTGTCGGCCGTTTACGATATGGGTATGCGCCTGCAATCCTCATTATCATCCTGTGCCTTTCCGGCTGCGGCTCTACGGGCCGTCTGGTGAAACAAAACCTTAACCCACAGCCTCTCCTATCCAATGCTTTGAGCAGGGCCGTGTGTTTTGCCTCGAATTCAGAAAAATGCAAGTCAGCGGACCCGGCGGAAGTCCCACTCGATGAATCTTCGCCCAGAGTAAAAGCGTTTATTAAGGAATATGCGTACGGCCGCCGAGAAACCATGAAGCGCTATTTGGCTCAGGCAGAGCAATTTCTACCCATGGTCAAGAACACGTGCGCTCAGGAAAAGGCGCCTAAGGACTTGGCGTATTTGTTTCTCTTGGAATCCGGAGCAAACCCTGAAGCGCGTTCCCCGGCCAATGCCCTGGGGATGTGGCAGTTTATGCCGGCGACCGCGAGAAACTACGGCCTACGCGTGGATAGTTGGGTGGACGAGCGCCTTGACCCGCGCAAATCCACGCAGGCCGCCATCAGTTACCTGAAGGATCTCCACGACATGTTCGGGTGTTGGCGTTTGGCCCTGTCGGCGTATAATTCCGGTGAAAACAAGCTGAACAATGTCATGTGCAAGGAAGACTCCGACGAATATGATGGAATATGCTCAAGTAAACACCTCAAAAAGGAAACGAAGGAGTTCGTCCCGCGCTTTCAAGCCATTGCACATATAGCCAAGCATACTGAAAAATATGGCTTTGCTCCCTTGAAGAATGCGACCGATAGGACGGATCACGATACGGTAGCCATTGAAGGAAGCTATCCCCTTGAATCCTTGGCCCAAGCCATACACGCGCCGCTTGACGATCTGGTGGAACTGAACCCGTCGCTCATCCGGGGAGCGACACCGCCCTCACCTGCGCATGCCTTACGAGTCCCCAAAGGGAAAAAATCGGTCCTACTGGCGAAGCTCCATAACATCAAGCCTGATCGGGGCAAAACGAACATCATCGTGCATGTGACGCACAGAGGCGACACGCTGAACAAGCTCGTGAAACGCTATGGATTGAAGAAGACCAAACTTGCCGGACTGAATCCGGACGTGAACTTCAGCAAGAAACTCAAGCCCGGGATAAAGATCAACATACCGGCACGGGCGGTTCAGACCAAGGTAAAAGCCCACAAAAAGCCCAAGCGGCTTTCCCTCCTGCGCATCTCTTCGGACGAGCGTAGACGCTATTGACCGACGGTATGGGCCTACCTGAATTACCCTCCCAATCCCTACCTATCTCCCTGGAGCATATACATTGCTTCTCATTGAAACGACAGGAAGGGTTGTAAAAACCTGCTTTGCTGGAAAAGCTCCGCCGATCGTGCTTTTGTGAAAGCACATCGTTAATAGGTAAAACCTACTCTTATAAAGGTTGTAATCGTTCACCACGACAGCTAAATTAAAGAGGGTCCTGGGAGTCCACTGCGGTAAGCAATGATCGATTCGAGAAGGAATTGGAAAGGATTCCTCCCCTGAAGGACGCAGGATCTTTCGGTGGTCAACAGCCGTGCGGT
>JBBRBO010000098.1:0-15919 GCA_038205805.1 Desulfomonilales bacterium | reverse complement strand
GGGGAAATGGCGGGAATGGCGCAGGACGTGTCGGCCCCGGCTTCGGCCTTGGATGCGGATCCGTGGGAGTATCGGTGATGAAAAAGTAAAATCCGGATATGGAGAGTATAATAATTCCGATGATCGACCATACTACCGTGCTGATGGCTCGCAAAAGCCCACTCCAGGCTGTCAAATGGCCGGTCCTACTCTCTTTCTGAGCGTCGTTGGGCATGAGAGGCATGAGGTCTCCTCGTGAGTAACTGTGGTAAAAGCCTAAGATGTAACTAATCCTGTCGGCAGGAAGTCATCTTATCGATCCATTTGAGGGGGCCGCATCTAATGGTTGAGCGATCAGCTGCTTTTGCAAATTGCCGAAGATCCACTCTGAGTGGCTTAACCGCTACATAGTTTGCATTTGGTAATCCCCACTATGTATGTCCCCCGGAGGAGTTTACGGTTCCGGGGAGTATTTGACGAACCACAAGTGTGGTGTATAATAAGGCTTTTCGCGGAGGAGCCCTTGAGACATTATCCCGTCATGATGAATCTGGAAAACAAACCCGTTCTCGTGATAGGGGGCGGTGGCGTAGCCTATCGTAAGATACAGGGGCTACTTGAAAGCGGCGCTTTTGTCACCGTAGTAGCCGTTGAGATCAAGCCGCAAATCGAGAAGCTGGCGCAGTCAGGAAAAATCACCTGGATTGCGGAAAATTTCGCGCCGTCGCACATCCACAGGCAGCCTTCCACGATCCTTGTATTTGGGGCCACAAACAACCGGGAAGTTAACGTAGCAATCTACGAAACTGCGACTGCACTCAAAATTCCTTGCAATATTGCCGATGTGCCGGACTTGTGCAGCTTCATTGTGCCTGCGCTCATTACACAGGGCGACCTCATGATAGCGGTCAGCACCTCGGGTTCATCACCGGCTCTGGCCCGTCGTATACGAGAAGAACTCAGTGATCGTTATGGTCCTGAATATGCCGAAATGACTAGGTTCATGGGTGAGCTACGAAAAATCATTTTGCGAGCAGGCGGCGCCTCTGAAGAAAACAAAGAATTGTTCTTGAGAGTGGTAGACTCGGAGCTATTGACCGCAATACGTAGCAATGATCGGGACCGCATAAGGGAGATTCTGAGAGACATTTTGCCTACCGAAATTGACCCGAGCCAAGTCTTACAAGAGCATCAAAGCAAAGGTGAGTGAACAGCGCCAGGGAGCAACGGGCAGGGCACCCACCTTCACCAGTCCCCGGGGCGGAACCGCCCGCGTCGCTCTGTGACTCTTTGTAAATACCTATAGAACCGTTGACACCACACTGATGACATGATTATCCTTGGCATATGGCTGTATTCCTCTTCCGGGAGGCCCGCAATTAACTCCCCAAGGTAAAAGGCTGTAACGTGGATCTTTTTTTCTTGAAAAGCGCCGTCATTTTTTATTTGCTCGGATCCCTAGGCTATTTGGTTTTTGTACTCATACCCTCGAGGATCAAACCGCTATGGGGGTTCATGCTGACCGTAGCTGCGTTCGCTCTGCACTCTTTGTCCATATTGCACAGGGCCATATTTTCGCAGTATTTTCCTCTCACCACACTTACGGATGCTCTGTCCCTTTTCGGCTGGATAGTGATATTGCTCCTCTTGGTAATGCGCCATCGAGATCCCAGCCCCATTTTCGGAGCCATAGCCGCTCCAATGGCGGCAGTACTGTGCGGTCTGGCAGTCGCTTTTTCGTACCGGATTGCACCACCCACAGCGCCTGTTCTCAGGACATGGTGGTTGCCCATGCATGTGTTTTTGGCGCTTGTGGCATACGGTTTCTTCGCCTTAGCCGCCATAGCCGGCATGATGTATATCCTGCAGGAGTCGTTTATAAAGGCGAAACGTTTAGGACCAATGTACCGGCTTTTGCCTTCCTTAATTACTTTGGACGACATAAATAGACTGGCTATACCAATAGGTTTTTTTCTTCACACGGTGGCGACCGTGAGCGGCATGCTGTGGGCGCATCGAGCGTGGGGAGCCTACTGGTCCTGGGATCCCAAGGAGATTCTCACGTTGGTGACATGGTTTCTCTATGCAATCGTGGTTTATCAGCGGTTTCGCTTCGGAAGTAGGGGTCGCAAGGCCGCTATTGCCGCCTTGATCGGCTTCGCCCTAGTGATATTCACCATGATAGGAGTGAATCTTTTCCTCGGCGGACATCATGCCGGCATAGGTGGAACCTCATTTAGAGGCTCGGGAATATGAACGGCGCAATTGTCATTATAGGATTGAACCACAGCACCGCATCAGTGAAAGTCCGCGAGCGCATCACCTTTCCGGGAGACGAGCAAGGGGCGCTCACAAAGATGTTTGCCGCTTTGCCGGGAGTGGATGAGGTAGTCATCCTGTCCACGTGCAATAGGGCTGAGATTATGGCGGTCACCGACGGGTCCATCGAAACTCGGGATCGCATTATTCGCCGAATGGCTTCGATTCACAAGCTCGAGGCGTCCGAGTTGCTAGGATACCTTTATGTGTATACGAATGTTGAAGCTGTCGAGCACCTCTTCAGTGTTACGGCAAGTCTTGATTCAATGGTGCTCGGAGAGCCGCAGATACTTGGGCAGGTCAAAGGAGCTTACCGCAAGGCCTCTGACGCAAAGACCACCGGCCCTATACTCAATCGAATGCTTCATCGCTCCTTTTTCACGGCTAAACGGGTGCGCACGGAAACGGACATCGGCGCTTCGGCGGTTTCCGTCGCATGTGTAGCAATCGATTTAGCCAAGAAGATTTTGGGTGATCTGATCGACAAATGGATCCTCCTAGTGGGCGCCGGAGAAATGGCCGAATTAGCTGCACGGCTCCTGTCGAACCAAGTGCGGAAACCGCTCACCGTTGTAAATCGCACCTTTGAGAACGCCTGTTGTCTAGCCGCTCAATTTTCAGGACAAGCGATGGAAATAGAGCATTTGCAAACCGCTCTCGCGCAAGCGGATGTGGTCGTTACATCCACCTCCAGCTGTGAACCTGTCGTTCGTGCGGACCAAATGCAAAAAGTAATGAAATTGCGAAAAAACCGTCCGATTTTCTTTGTAGATATAGCCATTCCGCGAGATGTGGCCGTAGATGTCAATGATATTGACAACGTTTACGTCTACAATATTGACGATCTGCAATCGGTGGCGGCGGAAAATCTGGAGGACCGTCGTGGAGAGGCCAAAAAGGCCGGGGTAATTATAGAGGAGGAAGTAACAAAATTTATTCATTGGGTGGACACCTTGGAATCCACACCCACAATTATTTCGTTTCTGGACAAATTGGAGTCCATTCGTACCAGGGAGATATCGCGATTGAACGGGAAACTATCTCATTTAAGTACCGAGCAGCGAGAGGCCATAGAAATTCTCACAAAAGCCATGATAAATAAAATCGCCCATGAACCGATTACCTTTCTAAAAAAGAACTCCGTCGGCGGCAAGAGTAAAGAATATCTGGATGTGACCCAGCGCCTCTTTTGCCTTGAGAACTGCCCCGAAGTCGAAAACTCCGGGGATAAGGTTTGCAAACCATGAAGTTTACCATAGGTACGCGGGGCAGTAAGCTGGCCCTTTGGCAGGCGCGGCATGTCGCATCGCTCATAGAATCGGAGCATAATAACGTGCACGTGGAGTTACGTGTCATCAAGACTCAAGGCGATAAGATTCTCGATGTGCCACTGGCACGCATCGGCTCAAAGGGCCTTTTTACCAAAGAGATTGAAGACGCTTTGCTGGAGGGGTCGGTGGATCTGGCAGTCCATTCCATGAAGGACTTACCCACTGATTTGCCGGCCGGATTAGTCATACCAGCCATTCTCAAACGAGAAGACGCTCGTGACGTATTGATTTCTGCGGATGGCCGGACTCTTAAAGACTTAGGTAAGGGCGACCGCATAGGGACGTCCAGCTTGCGGCGACGCGCATTCTTGCTAAACGCATTTCCGCATCTCGAAATCGTTTCCATCCGAGGCAACGTGGACACAAGGCTCCGTAAGCTACATACAGAGAATTTGGCAGGAGTAATCCTTGCCGCAGCGGGGGTTAAACGCATGGGCTTTGCCGATCAGATAAGCGAATACCTGCCCATCGAGATCATGGTTCCCGCTACCTCACAGGGAGCGTTAGCTCTGGAGGCTCGGGAAAACGATGCGGCAACAGCAGAAGTCGTCTCTTTTCTTCACCATCCTTCGACGGCTCAATGCGTCGGTGTGGAACGAGCGTTTCTTGGACGCATGGGAGGAGGCTGCCAAGTGCCGATAGCGGCTCATTGCCGTCGTGGCCCGCACGGGCTGGAGGTTCACGGAGCCGTCATCCATCCCGACGGTTTGCCCTCGATAAGGCGCTCGATCGTGTGCCGAGAGGCCACACCTGAGGTGGGTACCGCCTTGGCCAACACTCTATTGGCCGAAGGGGCGGATAGAATACTAGCACAGGTATTTTCGGCTGAGCCCTCTTTGTAAGCTATTTTATTCACTTAGCTGAAATTGGCACAAGGACATATTGCGCCGTGGTTCATAATAACTAACCCGGTAGCAGGAGAATGAATGGATACACGATATGGAAAAGAGGGGACTACATCCGGCATAGTTTACCTGGTGGGCGCGGGTCCGGGAGATCCCGGACTAATAACTGTCAAGGGACTTCGCAAAGTGCAGAGCGCGGATGTCTTAGTTTATGATTACTTAGCAGCCGGCGAGATCGTTGGGCAAGCGTCTAATCATGCGGAGCTGATTTATGTGGGCAAAAAGGGCGCTCGTCACACTCTGGAACAGGCGCAAATTAATACGCTTCTTATCCAAAAAGCCCGTGAAGGAAAAACCATCGTTCGCTTAAAGGGTGGCGATCCTTACGTTTTCGGCCGGGGAGGGGAGGAAGCCCAGGATTTACGCGCAGCAGGCGTTCCCTTCGAGATTGTGCCGGGTGTGACCTCAGCGGTGGCGGCGCCCGCATACGCCGGTATTCCGGTCACACATCGAGATCACGCTTCTATGGTGACATTTGTTACTGGTCATGAGGACCCCACTAAAGCGACGTCTTCTGTGGACTGGTCTTACCTGGCGGCCTGTCCGGGTACGCTGGTCTTCCTAATGGGAGTAAAGAATCTTCCAACGATTTCCAATTCGCTCATTCAGCACGGAAAAGCGCCGGATTTGCCGGCCGCTCTTGTACGGTGGGGCACAACACCACGACAGGTCTCACTTTTCTCTACACTGGGCGACATACCTATGGACGCCGTCAAAAAGGGCATCAAAGCCCCTGCGGTCCTGGTGGTGGGTTCCGTGGCAGCCCTTCACACTGAGTTGGGTTGGTTTGAACAAAAGCCGCTCTTTGGGAAACGAATACTTGTCACGCGCGGTCGCGAGCAGTCACGAAAAATGGCCGAGTTCATTACGGAGCAAGGCGGTGATCCCATACTTTTTCCGACTATCGAAATCGTCGCGCCCAATGATTTCGGTCCTGTTGATGAGGCAATCAAGCATGCCTCGACATACGACTGGATTATTTTTACTTCCGTAAACGGTGTGGAACGCTTTTTTGCTCGCCTCTTCGAGTTGAACGCCGATATTCGCTCGCTATGGGGTCCAAAAATCGGCGCAATAGGGCCAATTACGGCTCAGACTCTTACAAAACTGGGCCTGAAAGTGGACCTCTTGGCGAAGCAGTTTATCGCCGAGGGTGTGCTGGATGCGCTCTCTGATGACGCCATACGCGGTAAACGCTTCCTCATTCCACGAGCGGAAACCGCACGAGAAGCCTTACCGGAAGGTTTGAAAGCACGTGGCGGTGAGGCGCATGTGGTGAGCGTTTACCGCACAGTGGCTCCTGAACGGACCAACGTAGCCCACATCGTAGATCTCCTGACGCACAAGGCAGTCGATGCAATCACCTTTACGTCGTCTTCAACAGTAACTCATTTTAAAGACATGCTGAAGGGTGAAAACCTGGGTAAACTACTCGACGGCGTGCGCCTTGCGTCTATAGGTCCTATTACTTCTGAAACACTGAGGAAACAGGGCCTCCCCGTTGACATCGAAGCCGAGGAGTACACAGTGCCTGGACTGTTAGCCGCGTTGCGGAAGTTTTACAGTCAACCGCAATGTTGAGCCACACGTTCGTCTCTCGCAGCGTCATTAGCTAGGGAAAGTGAAGTGGTTGCATGGGGCGGGTGGCAGGTCGGCGCTTAAGGGGGTAGTTCGAGGCTTGCGTTGCGGCAGCTTGCGGGTCTTTCCAGCCGACAGCTCATAATAGCCTGAGCGTAAGGGGCGCTATGCCCGCGGCAAGGCTTTTGTGCGCCGCGTTGTGAATTGTCAGGCTCATGAATGTGCTACAATTGTTCAGCTAGGGTCGGGAACTTTTACATCTACTGTTCGTAGCCTTTTTCCGCTACTTCAGTCAAAATGGCAAGCATGTGCTCGTGATTTGCTCCGACCGTGTATTGTCGAGCCTTGACTCTCGCAGCTACGGACAGGGTTTGTAGATATGAGGCGTCTAGAAAACGGCTCATTGCCTGCGCCAACGTGCCCACGTCCTGTGGATCATCCAGAGTGATTCCATCTACACCGTGCTCTATTATACCGGCTGCTCCATTCCACTTAGTCGTGATGCACGGTAGCCCTGCCGTCATAGCCTCAAAGATCACCAAAGAGCACGCATCGTAAAAAGTAGGCAAGACGAAGACGTCACAGGCCGCATAGTATTCTTGCGGGTTCTTCGTCGGGCCGGGAAACTTGACGACATCTTCCAATCCTTCCCGCTTCATTAAAGCTGCCAAGCCACCGCTGAGTTTCCCTCCGACTATTACGACTCCAAAAGTGTCTTTGCCGTGCTTCTTCTTGAGCAGGGCAGATGCTTCGACCAACTGCTGAACACCCTTTTTGCGGAAATCGTATCCCATGAAAAGGAAAAGCCGTTGATTAGCTGCAAAGCCGAGTTGTCGGCGCAAATGAGGATCACCTTGGGCTGATGCAAAGGTGAGGGGATCAATGCCGTTGTACACCAACATAATCCGGTCCTTAGAAATGCCGAAGGTGGAAGCCATGTCTTCTCGTACCATATCCGAAATAGCTACTATAGTGGGGCGAGGGTTCAACCGAAACGCCGCTCCTTCAATCCACGAGCGCGCGTGGTACTTAGGTGATAGCGCCTGCCCGAGTCTCTTAGCCTGACGAAAGATAGCTGATTTGAGGGCAAAGATTTTACGCTCGGAGCTAAGGTGATGGACCCCGCCGTGACTTTGATACACATTCATTTGCAGAGTAGCGCCAAACCCTACAATTACATTAAAAGGGTGGGCTCTCACCATCTTTCGGTGTCGCATCGCAAAATGAAGTATTCTCAGAAAAGATGGAGCCCATTTTGGAAGCGGTTTGATGCGGTGAAAAATGGCTTTTTCGGGATGACCGTCCCATGCGTACCCGAATAAATGCACATCCCAGCCGTGTGCCACGAGCATTTCAGCCAACCCAATAGCGTATGATTCTGCGCCCCCCCCCTGTCGGCTGAAGTTTTCGATGGTAAGAGCGATGCTGTACGGTTTATGGTTTGTGGCGTTTTCCATGGAATCAGCTTACATCCTTGTCTTGATGCCCATTTATATCAGGGTGTTTAGGCGCGTCTACAAATTAAAACAATTCTTCACCAGCCGAAGCGTGTCGGTTAACTTATCCAATAGGCGCAAATCAAATCTCCCACCAGTTTCCTCAGGGTTATCTCATTTAGAATATCACCAGAAATGTAGCCGCGCCATTGTAGCTTTAAGCCTTTGGGAAGGCGCGGTGTTCACGCACCCTCAAATTACCTCCTAGTATTTGGGTGTGAGGATGTTCACGTGCGTTTGCCGATTTGTAGCCGTCGCCAAGTCAATTAAATTTGCCGAGCAGTAGCTCCTGTATCTCTGCCCCTCAACCATAGAAAAACGGCACGAATACATAGGCGGCTCTTGCTGAGCTCAGTCCTTGATGTCGACGTGCACTCATGGGTCTCATCTGAAACGGCTAGAAAAACATTTACGTGCTGACTTTTCATTAAAGAGGGGGATGATTCTTAATAGTGAATCGCTCCTGATGAAAGTTGGTAATCCGTCAACAGGTTGCCGGCGTTACAGCAATGTGTTTACGCCTTGACCTGTTGCATTGATTGTCAACTTTTAAATGTAACAGACCACTATTGGTAAGCGGGGCTATGGGGCTGGTCGATCTTATTAAGAATAGCCACACCGCAAACTAAACTGCAATTGCAGCTGGAACTCTACGTATGGTTATCAGGAGGAAGCTGCAATCGCCGGTTGGTCTCAAGTTGAAAGGATTGGCATTCAGATTATTCACGTATAGCTTAAGATCCGCACAAGGCTACCGGCTAATTTACAGTAATGAACTTTGAAATGTTTCCGCGTTGCTGGTGCTAATACGTCTACTTATAGCGCAGAGTTTCGGAGTCAATAAATAGGAGAGATGTACAAATACGCTAAACTGGCGGTTAATTCATGAGGCAGCAAGACGGAGGTACGGAAGCTCACTGCGCAGGGGGACTCCTCGATCTCCACGTGGATGAGTTTGTGACCGTAGCGGATCGACTGAGTGGTAGTACGCGAAGTAGCCACACATAACGCCGACGTCGCAAGGGCGCTCACCAACCGGGATCTCCCAACAAATTACATGTTTTGCATATCCCTGGAGGCTCGGACTTCGGATCTAATAATTGTTTCCGCATTTCCACTAGTCTGGGGTGATTAAAAACCTCGTCCGCAGACGCCTCGAACAAATTGCTATGCAGACCCCGCAAATTTTCCTCAGATCCGCAACAAATACCCATATCTCCCAGCATATTGCAACCAACACGTTGCCATACCTGAGGACAGAGTTTGTGTATCCTGCCTGTTTGAAGCGGCGGCGGCCATAGGCAATAGTTAGGGAACATTGAATCGATTCCATTTTTTACCGCAACATAAGCGGGGTTCTTGTCGTCAATAATTTCGCTGAAATTAGGCGCCTCTCCCATAGGGCGGTACATCCAAAATCGTATGCTTCGACACCCAGTCTCGCGAGCGAATCTTGCTGCCTCGACTATGGCTTCAGGTTTATGCTCCAGTTGACTTCGTAGGAGGACGTAACTCATATGAACGGGAAAAACACGATTGATATTTTGGATGTTCCGCTCCAAAATGGCACGATTCGTCTCATATAAGGAAACATTGATTCTCGAAATGCCGGCCTTTTTCAGCTCAGCGATACGGTCCGCCAAGAGAATTCCGTTTGTAGACGTGTTTATGAGATGGCCACCACGAGATAAATAGTTTACGATGCGATCCAAGTCACGCACCAGAAGCGGTTCACCACCTAATAGATCCACTAAGACGCATTCTGAAAACAATGGGTTTTGGAAGATTCCCTGCACTTTCTCCAGAGTAGCCTCGTACTCTTGCCACTGCTTCTTTGTCTCTGTCAGCATCTTGGCCATGTTGCAATACCCGCACTTAAGATTGCACCGCATCGTGACCACTAAAGCCCCAATTTGGGGTGTATATCGTCGCACCGTCATGCGCGTCTCGCGCTTTAACGACCTGAATTTCAAGTAATTCCAAAGCTTGGGCGCCACTTTCAAGGGCCGGGCTTTTTTAGCCATTTCAAAATAATAGGACAAGGCCGTCATAGCGGCGCCTCCGGACACGGAAGTGTAGTCTGTAATATTCCGAATTAAGTAGATCGGGAACAGCAAGAGTCGTGGTGTTTCACATGAGGTTACTTGGGTCATTCATTTGATTCGTTTACATACCCGGACACGCTGAAACAACGTGTAGATGCCAAGAGGATAGCTTCCCAGTACTTGCATAGCACGATTCGTGAGTAGGCGCTAGTTTAGTGTATCACACTTGTTCTCGAAAAAGTAATTTCCGTTTGGAGGATGGGCCATTTGGAAGTCTTCGAGATTGCCTTCCTCGTTCATATATTTTCCGTTATAGCCGCGACGCTCAAGGAACTGAATCACATCCTGAGGAGTATGTCCAAACCTTGCGCAGTGAATATCGCTGATTTCAAGCAAAATATTAGGCCGACACTTAGCCAGTATCTCTTCAGCTCCACGCAAGAGGTTCAACTCTCCGCCTTCGATGTCGGCCTTAATGAAATCAATATGAGCAATCTGATGTTGACCCAAAAAATCGTCCAGCTTGAGCATAGGAACTACAAGTTTTTTACCGCCATCAAGAAACTGCGAAGCCGCTCCAGCGCCGAATCGGATATTGGGGACAAACATAGATACAGTGCCTTGGATGCTCCCGAGAGCTATATTATAGGCTGCAAGATTTGCACATCGATTAAGATTCACATTCGCGACCAATTCCCGATGCGTTTCAGGTACGGGCTCAAATGCATGCACTTTACCGTCCGGCTGAACCAATCGTGCAAAACGCACCGCATACCAACCGAAGTTGGCGCCTGCGTCAATAATTACCCAGCCAGGCTTGACAATCTTAGAAACAAAATTTGTTTCATTTATCTCGTAAGAGCCGGTGGTAAATAACGAGGCGCTCACTGACTGCTTTCTAGTCTCGACAAAATAGGCGCAGCCATCTTCATAATAAAATATAGATTTTCCTTGTGAAAAAACGACCTTTTCGAGATCCCTTTTTTCCAATAGGGCAAGGACTTTATTCCACAATCTAGCTCGAAACTTGCTCCGTAGGTCTTGTAAACTTAAATAACTTTGTAACGCGAAAAGACGGCTGGAATAGCGTGCACAAAACGTTACAAACCACGAGCGGAGGAGAGCATTCCTGTTGACGGTAGCCCGAACGGCTTGCTTAATACTCAATTTGGCTAGTCCTCGCTCTCTTGCGTTAGCAGCCGGGAAATGAGACGCACCGGCGCGGCGCGAGCAGTCCGACACCAACGCCAAGGAGAGAATATTCAGGATGAGGCAAGCCTATAGGATCAGGAGTTCTTCTGTCAAGTTGGTGAACACGTCGAACCTGAGAAGAAACAGCCCATTGATTGTCGTTTTCTGCATGGGTCGCTGCAATAACGTTACCATCAGCGGTTAGCGTCCGGAGGTGGTTTGTTTTCGAGGCTCTTTTCCCACAACTTTGCGTGTTTGAGAAAAATGTAAAAGGCGCTGTTCACTGCAATAATGAGTCCCGGAAGGCCGTCTAAAATTCCCAACTTCCATACTGCGCATTCGAGGAACTTTCCTGTGGCGTGAAACAGCCCCCATACTAAATATGTTGCGGACCCTGCGCTGACTCGATGTTCTGCGAACAAACTCGAAAATGAATTAATCGTTCTTATTTGATCGGATATACCTCGATACACATAATGAAAGAGTGGAAGCTCTAATCGCGCAGTCTTCCCGTTAACCACTAGCTTCTCATGCAGACCGTCACCGACCCAGCGGCCCATTCCTCGCCGTACCAGGCGTGTCTTGCGATCAGGATACCATCCGCCGTGATGAATCCATCTATTCAAGTAGCAGCTAAGGCGAGGCATAGAAAACGCAGCCACATCGGACGGACAAGTCTTAATGGCCGCATAGATTTCCTGAAGAGACTCGTGCGAAACCACTTCATCCGCGTCCAAATTGAGTATCCATTCTCCGGATACGGACTTCATCGCGAACTGCTTCTGAACTGCGTAGCCGTGCCAATCGTGATGAATAACGACCGCGCCTTTGGTTCGGCTAATCCTTACTGTGTCGTCGTCGCTCCCAGAATCGACAACTACGACCTCCGTCACGCTCGCCACACTGTCCAACAAGCGCCCTATGCGATCAGCCTCATTCTTTGTGATTACCGTGACGCTGAGTAATGGGCGAGTGCCGGTTGTTTGGGGTGTAGGATCACTCACGTTCATGATTCTCTCGAACAGGATGCAAGATAAAACTGAACCCGGCGATAATTTAACATAATATTCGTTATCGCAACATCTGCGTGGCTCATAGTTGCGTGACCTTAACATCTATCCCGATGCTCCGGATAATTTCAGCTATTCGGGTTGCTTCATCAAGCGAACTGTGCGCTGCTGCACACGACCCTAGGTGATCGACTTCCCACGCTATGCGATATGCCTCGGCAGCACTGATTTCCAGAGCCAACGAACAGATCCGTATGACTTCATCGTAGGTATTGTGATCATTGTCAATGACGCGAACCTCGTACCATTCGCTTTTTGTATTTTGTTCCATGTCGTCCGACTTCGGAGGAAGCACGCTTTCGGGTATACGGCTCACATAGCAGTACACGGATGCTACGCAGTTACCCGTAGTCGAATCGTTAACCACCTTCGTGAACAACCATCCGCGTCGCAGTCCGAAGCTCAGTAAACAGCGAGAAAGAGTTTGCCGCCAAGTGCTATATTGATGGTATCGTTTGCACACAGGCGCTGATGGTATTAGCAAACTCATCATACATGCGCCTGAAACAGCCATGGTCATATCCTACGCCGTTGCCTCAGGAAACAAAGCCAATGCCTTCTGTAGATCGGATACTTTGAATATGAATAGCGCAGCGTTGCTGTCGGAAAAACCGGCGCCGTATGTGTAGGATATGTTTATACCGGCGTCGCCAAATTTTTGAGAAATCGTATGAAGAATTCCCGGCCGATTGTCTAGGACAAATCCTATAACTTCTTGCGCCTTTGTTTGATAGCCTGCACGGTTCAAAATACCTATCGCTCGTTCAGGATCATCCACGATGAGACGGATCATTGAGTATTTTGCACTCTCTTTGAGAATTGCTTGATAGTAGTCACGCGGCGCTACTCTACGCCCAGTCCGGCTTCTCACATCATAAAGCGCCAACAGATATTCGTTGGCATCCTGTATTGCCATGGCCTCTATGTTAATGTGCTCATCTTTCAATACACAGGTGAATTTAGCGAGTTCTCCCGGCGCGTCGGACAACATCACCTCTAACTGTTTTTTAACGGGCATACTTCACTCCCTTATCGGCTGTTTTAAGGACCATAATAGTGCTTCCGACAATAGGGTCAACAATAAAGTAGAGACTCGCATAAGCAACTGCTTCTATTCCTTTAAAAACGCAGAGGTTGTATTCATAGCTTTAGAGAGTATAATCTCGGCATATAAGCTGAGGTATCTTAACGAATCGGTTACACGTGACATATTTGCTCCTGCGCTGCATTGCGGATGAGTTGAAGGCCATGCTACGGAATAATGGAGGCTTGAGTGGCGAATTTTGCTTCCGGTCAGTATTATTCCAGCGACTTACTCTCGTTTAGAGTCATGTCTGCGGACGGGACCGTTTTGGGACGAGTGAGCGACGTAGAAGTCGAACTGGACAAACAAGTGCCGGAGATCACCAGTGTGGTGTTTCGCAAGAATGGCTCACGAAAATGCCTCGCAGCCTTATGGAAAGACGTGGCAAAGGTATCTACATCCGAAGTCGTACTCAAATCCGGCGTAACTCCTCTCAGCTTATCCCGCACTCAGGAAACTAACGGTCATCGTGTTTTTCTGCGCGATGTTCTTTTGGACAAGCAGATTGTCGATGTTCACGGCGCTAAGGTAGTTCGCGTTAATGATCTTCTTTTTTCCCGCCTGGACGGCAAGCTGGGATTAGTGCAGGTAGATGTGGGATTGCGCGGCTTGCTACGCCGATTAGGATTTGAAAGCCCGGTGGACCGTTTTTTTCAATGGTTTTTCGATTATAGACTACGCGATAAGTACATTAACTGGCAATATGTTCAGCCGCTGGCTTATCCTGATCGGTTGAAACTACAAATTCCCCAGAGCAAATTAGCTGAGCTTCACCCGGCTGATCTCGCCGACATCATGGAAGATTTGGATGTTCACGAGAGAGCCGCCGTGGTAGAAAGCCTCGAGGACGAAGTGGTTGCGGAAGCCATGGAAGAAATGGATCCGAAAGTCCAGATCTCAATCATGCGCAGCCTCGGACCCGAAAAAGCGGCCGATATTCTTGAAGAGATGTCTCCCGACGAAGCTGCGGATCTCATTGCGGACCTCCCGACAGAGACAGTCCAAAATATCTTCGAGGAGATGGATCATGACTATCAAGCCACCGTCAGAGGTTTGCTCGCCCATGAAGAGGATGAAGCCGGCGGACTGATGACAAACCAGTTTCTTGCGTTTGCGGGGGACAAAACCATTGTGGACGCTCTTGCGCACATTCGCAGACACGCGGACGAAGTCGATGTAATCTACTATATTTACATCATTAGTAAGGATTCGCAGCTCCGGGGTGTAATAAACCTACGAGAATTGTTATCGAACGAAATATTCACTCCTCTCGAGCGTATTATGACTGATCGCCTCATTACTGCGCAAATTACCGACGACGCTGAGACTTTGGCCGACATGTTCGCTAAGTACGGCTTTCGAGCTATCCCAGTTTTAGATGAAGAAAAACGAATGGTTGGCGTCATAAGATTCAAGACCATCCTTGAAATCTTAGCCCCCCATCTGGGCCGCTAGGTGGAGCGACGTCATGTGGAAAACTAACGCCGTCGGCGTCAAATCCGAATCATCCCCCATACGTCGGCGACTCATCGCGCTTTGGGCTCTCATCGTTCTTATGGGACCAGGTATCATTACCTCCAATGTGGATAATGACGCCGGCGGAATTACGACGTATTCATTGGCCGGAGCCCACTATGGGCTTTCAATGCTCTGGACCTTGATTCCGATCACGTTTATCTTGATTTTGGTGCAGGAAATGTGCGCTCGGATGGGTGTCATTTCCGGAAAGGGGCTTTCGGATCTCATCCGTGAGCGTTTTGGTGTTAAACTCACCTTTTATCTGATGATAATGCTTGTTTTGACAAATCTAGGTAACACCTTAGCGGAGTTCGCCGGCATAGCCGCATCTTTGGAGATTTTCGGACTCTCCCGCTATTTGACCATCCCGTTAAGTATTCTCTTTCTGTTGTGGCTAACGGTTAAGGGGACCTACAGGTCTGTTGAAAGAATTTTTCTTTGGGCCTGCGTCGTCTATATTGCGTACGTTTTCACGGGTTTTCTCGCGAAACCGGACTGGACCGAAGTCGCGCATGCGTTCCTCACCCCATCAATAAAAATGGAGCCGGAGTTTCTCCTCATGTTGACAGGCTTGGTGGGAACTACGATAGCGCCGTGGATGCAATTTTATCTTCAGGCTTCGATTGTTGACAAAGGGCTCGGCGCCAAGGATTTAGGGGCAGTGCGATTGGATGTCACTGTGGGGTCGGTACTCGTCAATATCGTAGCGTTCTTTATAATTTTGGCTTGCGCAGCTACCCTTTACAAAGCGGGAATCAGAATCGAAAAAGCCGAAGAAGCGGCTTTGGCCTTAAAACCTCTCGCAGGTGAATATTCTTCCTGGCTCTTCGCTGCAGGTTTATTCAACGCTTCCATGTTCGCCGCTGCCATACTTCCCCTTTCCACGGCATACACAGTGTGTGAAGCCTTCGGCTGGGAATCCAGCCTGGATAAGAAATTCTCCGAGGCGCCACAATTCTATGGCTTATATTGTTTCATCGTGATCTTTTCGGGGTTACTGATATTAATTCCTTCGCTGCCACTGGTGAAATTAATGTTTTTGTCCCAGGTGCTGAACGGTCTCGTTTTGCCAGTGGTGCTCGTGTTTATGCTCTTGCTGATGAATGACAAAAGCATCATGCGAGAGCACAAGAATGGACTACTCCTTAACATTATATCATGGACCTGCGTAATTTTCCTCATCGTATTGAGCGCGGTGACCGTAGGATTCTCCCTATTTGGCATCAGTGTTTAGTCCACCAGAAGCGACTCGACCACCTTCGTTATTTCCGTCTGCAACTCCTCTTCCGGAATGTGCTTCACCAGCGCATTACGTGTCACGCGACCGTTGATACCAGTTCGTTTCATTTCAGGTAACTCTTAAGTAAGGGAAATATGTTATCGAATTCACTAGTTTGGGATTT
>JBBRBO010000097.1:0-16047 GCA_038205805.1 Desulfomonilales bacterium | reverse complement strand
AATCTTCTCGCTCATACGTGTCTAGCCCTTGCATCGATCTCCCTCCAGGATTTTCTATAAAAGATAGACACGCAAAACAAATAGGTCAAATTAAAAGTTAGCGCCTATGGGGGTTTGGGGAGGACCTTCTTTCAAGAAGGTCCTCCCCAATATTACTTCTTTGATTGCGTTTGGCGCTTAGCATGTATGCGTATCAGTCATCGAGATGGATTTCCCGTTTAGCGAGCCGGTATGCTCCCTCGATGCCGACCGCGAGAGCTACCATCGCCACAAGCACCCACAGCTTCCCAGGAGACGTTCGCGCAGTCTGCCAAATCAAGGCCCCTAGTGCCGCTGCACATGCCCCGGCCCCGATGAATGATATCCAGGCGCGGCTCTTCGTATGCGACGCATGGAGCGCATTAGCGGCGTTCACGGCAGCGAAGATCAACAAGAACCCCGCGCTGCCCATAGTTGAGATGGCGGTCAGATCAAACACATTCGCCGTGAAGAGGGTTAGAACGGCGGTGATCAACACCCCTTCTACCGGTTGGCCCCACACCTTGCGCTCCAAGACTGCGGGTAATTCGCCGGAGCGTGCAATGCTGTAACTCAGTCGCGCCGAGCCGTAGAGCGTGGCATTGATCGCCGACGCGGTGGACAGCATGGCCGCTACGGCTATGAGCGTGAAGCCCGCTTGCCCGAGAAAGGGCCGCGCCGCTTCCGCTAAGGCGTAGTCCTTTGCAGCTACAATTTTATCCACAGGGAGATTCCCGACGGTGACGAGCGCAACCAGCACATAGAGCGCCATCACGAATCCCACAGCCGTGTAGTAGGCGCGGGGCAGCGTTCGCTTTACATCCTGCACGTCATGGGCGGTGTTGGCGATCAGCTCGAAGCCCTCGTAAGCGACAAAGATTATCATCCCGCCGGCCGCCAGTTGCAGCGACGGAGTCCATGTCTCGGGCATGATCCGCGCCGTCTGAACGCCGGTGAATCCCACGCCCACAAAGAACAAGAGAATAGCGATCTTCAAGCCGACGATCCAGTCCTCCGCTTTGCCGATGATGTCGGCGCTCATGAGGTTTAGTCCGGCGATGGTCACTATGCTGAAGGAGATCAAGACATGTTTACCAATAGCTTGCCACGCCTCAGGAAGGAATGTCGCGCCGTATCCGCCAAAGGCGTAGGCGTACAACGACAGCATCACCACGTAGCTCAACCACAACAACACATTAAAACTCCCTGTGAACATGCCGGCGCCGAACGATTTGTTCAGGAAGGTAACCGTTCCCCCTCGGCTGGGATACGTCACCGAGAGCTTTGCGTAGGAATAGGTGGTCAACAGCGCCACCACGCCGGCCAAGGCGAAAGCCACTGGAGTGCCGCCGTGCGCCAGCTCCACGGCCAGTCCCAACACGGCGAAAATACCGCCCCCAACCATGCCCCCTACGCCGATGGCCACCACCGGCCACAATCCAAGTTTGCCGTCGTTTTCTCTGCTCATAATTTCGCTATCTCCTGTTGCATAGAGGAGACATTCCTGTGTAGATTACGTTCGCACTTACTTCGGCGCCCTGTCATATCCGCCGCAATGGTTCACCGAGCTTGCCGCAACGGCCTCGGTCGCGATACAGTGATCCCGCGGGAAGACGAGTTTTCGCTATTCGTCACTAAACGTGGCGCAGCTTCAAATGAGGCGGAACCACTCAGATCAGCATATATTCGAACACCTTGGAGGAAGCATGGACGCTCTCAAGTTGACCCTAGCCTTTTCACCTTGGATTGCCTTTTGGCTTATTGCAGGGGGCCATTCTATGCTCCGATTGCAGGTGGGCGTGTGCGTCGCGGCGATAATGGTGATCGGGATGGGAATAACCGGGCTCCACCGCGGTCTTATCCTCTGGGCCGGCGTAGTTTTCTTCGCATTCGCTCTCGTGGCGGTGGTGTTGCTCAAAAATCCGTGGGTAATTCAACGCTTGGGCATACTGGCAAGCGGCACGCTGTTCACGGCCGCAATGGTGTCGATAATCATTGCTCGCCCATTCACGGAGAGTTACGCCCGCGAGCATACACCCAAAGAGCTATGGGATTCACCCGCTTTCATCCGGAGCGGTTACACCGTGACCGGTTTTTGGGGGATGATATTCTTAGCGAATGTGTTGGTAAACGTCGCTAAGCCTCATTATAGCGAACTGGGTGAGTGGTTCTATCGTGGAATTGAACTCTCCATGCTCATGACCGGAGTGGTTTTCACCACGGTGTATTCCAAGATCATGAGAAGGAAACGGTCGGCCGGTGAGCCGCCCGAGCGGACATCTTTACCCGCGGCGTGAACCGCGCACGCTCCAACCTAAGAGCGTTTGGTTCATCCACAGATTGCGCCGATTAGCGCAGTTGCGAACAAGAAAGCTCGTTTTCCTGCGTTTTTCCGACTGTTTTATCTGCGAGCATCTGGGACATCTGCGGATTGGGATGTGCCTAATACCAAAGTGCTTTCCAACGAGTAACATTGGTGATGACTTTTTTTTGGGAAGGTAGGTTTTTCCAACCTCTGTCTAACGAATTTGTATAATCGCCGAAAGCGGCCTTTTCTCCTTGAGAAAAGCCGGTTTCGGCCATTTAAAAGTTCTTGGAGTGGGGTTCGGGGAGAAGCATTCTTTCAAGAAGGTTCTCCCCGATATTACTTCTTTGGCTGCGCATTGGTATTATACGCTGATGAGGATAAACTCGCATCCAACGTGCAGCCGCCTCAACCCGATGCGCATAACAGGAAATGTATGGAGGACGCGTGGATCAAGACGCGGAACAGCTGGAATCCAAATCACATAAATTTAAGATCATAGGCGCCATACTCGTCATAGGGATACTCACGTCAGGCGGAATATACCTGTATATCACTCGCGGGCTTATTTCCACGGACGACGCATTTGTTGACGGCAGGGTCTACACCATCACCCCACGTGTGGCGGGCTACATCACCGAGTTGTTGGTTGAGGACAACCAGAAGGTCGAGAAAGGCCAAAAGCTCGTGCAGTTGGACCCCACCGAGTACGAAGTAGCCATGGCTGAAGCCAAAGCCAATGTCGCGGAAGCGGAGTTCACCCAGACCTCTCTGCAAATCGGCGTCCCCCTGGAACTTAGCCAGACGGAGTACAAGGTAAAAGGCGCTCAGGCGGAGCTGGAAACGCTCCACAACAACCTCGCCGTGAGGCAACAAGACGAGGCGGCGGCCGCTCAGGAACTCCAGCGCACAATGGCCGAGCGCGATAAAGCGGAACTCGACTGGCAACGCATGACCGAATTGCGCAAGAGTCGCGCTATTTCACAATCCGCAATGGATGAGACCGAGACACGCCGCAGAACCACAATTGCTCAGGTCGGGGCAGCGGAAGCCAAGCTTCAAGCGGCCCGTAACCAAATTACAGCCCTACGTTCGGATATGGTACGCCTCAACGCCAACATCCACCTGGCGGAAACCGGCGGGGAGCAGGCCAAGATCCGCGAGAAGCAGTCCCAGGCGCAAAAGGCCCGTATTGATCTTGCCAAGGCAAGGCTCAATCAAGCGAAACTCAACCTGAGTTACACCACCATCACGTCGCCGACGGACGGGTTCGTCACACGCAAGAAGATCGAGGCCGGTGTCATGGTGTCTCGGGGACAAGCGCTGTTCACCGTAGTCCCTCTAACCCCGGAAGACATTTGGGTGACGGCCAACTTCAAAGAGACCCAGCTCACGGACGTTCGTCCGGGTCAATCGGTGAAAATAGAAGTAGACACCTTTCCCGAGCACGCCCTGACCGGAGTGGTGGATTCCATCATGGCGGGCACGGGAGCCGTTTTTTCCCTCTTTCCGCCGGAGAACGCATCCGGCAACTACGTCAAGGTGGTTCAACGGGTGCCGGTAAAGATCCGCTTTGACGAAAACAGCCGGAGCGCCATTCCGCATTTGCGTATCGGCCTGAGCGTCATTCCTACTATCGACACGAACCGACGGGGCGCCGATGAACAGGTCCGATCCGCCGAAAGTCAATAAATGGCTCACAACCCTGGCCGTTATGATCCCGACTCTCATCGAGATCCTGGACACCTCGGTGGCCAATGTCTCGCTCACGCACATCCAGGGTAGCCTCTCAGCGGGTCAGGAAGAGGTCACGTGGGTCTTGACCTCCTACCTCGTGGCGAACGCCGTAGTCATCCCCATGAGCGGCTGGTTGGCTCGGTTGTTCGGCCGCAAGCGTTATCTCATAGGATCGCTTATTGTCTTTACCATTGCGTCCATGCTGTGCGGAGCCGCCACATCCCTGGGAGGATTGGTCTTCTACCGCATACTCCAGGGGGTTGGGGGCGGCGGTTTGCAACCCATGTCCCAAGCCATTCTCATGGAGACCTTCCCTCCTCATCAGCGGGGGCTCGCAATGGGAGTGTTCGGCATGGGCGTAGTTGTAGGGCCTATTTTGGGGCCGCTCCTAGGTGGGTATTTGACGGACAACTACACCTGGCGCTGGATCTTCTACATCAATCTTCCCATCGGTATTCTTGCGCTTTTCATGATTGTGAATTACGTCTTTGACCCTTCATACCTTAAGCAGCGCAAGTCCGGGGAATCAATTGATTATATGGGATTGGTTTTGTTGTGCCTGGGATTGGGCTGTCTCCAAATCGTCTTGGACAAGGGGCAAATTGAAGACTGGTTCAATTCCGATTTCATCATCTTTTTGACGGTCTGCGCCGTGTTTTGCCTGTCGTTTCTCATTTACTGGGAACTCAAGCACGAGAACCCCATCCTGGATTTGCGGGTATTCAAAGACCGAAGCTTCGCCACGGGCAATCTTGTGATGTTCCTGGCGTTCTTTGCGTTTTTTGGGTCCATAGTGCTCTTGCCGTTGTATCTCCAAACTCTCCTTGGGTATACGGCCTATCTAGCCGGATGGGTGCTTGGGCCGGGCGGGGCAATCTCCATGCTCATGCTGCCCCTGATCGGTAAGGTCACGGAACGCATCGACGCACGGTATCTTTTGGGGGTGGGGCTTATTGTCTCAGGGTATTCGGTGTATTACATGTCGGGATTCAGCTTGGGCACCGATTTTCACACCGCGGTTGTCAGCAGGGCGATCCAGGGTGTGGGGATGCCGTTTGTGTTCGTGTCGTGCTCGTTCCTGGCAATGGCGTACATTCCCAAGCCGGAAATGAACAACGCCTCGGCCATATTCAACCTGCTGCGTAACCTGGGGGCTTCCTTTGGAGTGGCCTTCGTGACCACGTTCATCGCTCGGCGGGCGCAGTTTCATCAATTCCGCCTCGTGGAAAACCTAAACCAGTTTAATCCCGGTTATACGTTCAATTTGCAGGCGATCCAGCAAATGCTTGCGACGAAATATGGGGAATTTGCGAACAATGCGGAAATGGCCACCGGATTCATCTACCAGGAGTTGCTCCGCCAAGCCAACGCCCTCGCGTTCTTAGATACCTTCTACGCCGAGGCCCTGATCTTTGCGATCCTCTTGCCGCTGATCTTCATCATCAAGAAACCGCCCGTAGGCAAGGGAGCCCCGCCGCCCATCCATTGATACGAATGCGCAATAAAAGAAGTAATATTGGAGAGAACCTTCTTGAAAGAAGTTTCTCCCCAAACCCCTCTCCAAGAACTTTCAAAATAGCCGCAAGTGCCTTTTCTCAAGGAGAAAATGCCACTTGCGGCGCATTTAAACATTCTTTCATAGTAGTTAGGGAAACCTGCTCTTACAAAAATGTCCTTCACCTATATTCCTCGTTCGACAGCACATTGGTATGAGAGGAGTGGATGTGGTTGGTTTACAAAGCAAATTACCAGCATACTTATACCGATGTGCTTAAAAAAAAGGGAGGATCGGTGGAGCTTTTATTGCAAAGCAGGTTTTTCAGACCTCTTTCTAAGAAATTTGTGATAATGGCCGAAAGCGACATTTTCTTCTGGACAATAGCCGGTTTCGGCCATTGCAAAAGTTCGCATGAAAGTCTCACGTTCGGGATGCGCCGTATAACGACCACATGGTAAAGATTTTCGGTATGGGAGTTGAAAATCCCCAACCTCCCTTGTCAGGGGGGTAAGTGTCGGCGCCGAGTTAAAGGGTTGTCGGGCAGTAATATGCACATCCCCCCGACAAGGGGGATACAGGGGGTTTAATCCTGCAAAGTACTTCAAATGATGGAATATTTTCATGGTCCGTTGTGACGATAAGTCATGGTCGTTCTTGGAGAGGGGTTTGGGACTCATCCTTATCTTCCAAGAAGGTCCTTCCAACTATTATTTCTTGATTAGGCATTGGTATAAAAGGTCAAAAAGCCTTGAGGTTATGTCAAAAACGACATGATTTCGCACTTTTTTTTGCGTCAATTCACATGCAATATTTACTGGTTACGTTTACCTCTCTTCCGGACCCGTTGACGTGTTCCAGTCCCATCCTTTAGTATTTTTATCAATAAGTGTAGTTTATTCCACCACTTTTTCACAAGGGCGACAACCCCCGACCACCTATTCGGTTTATTATTCGAGTCAAACGTATACGTTTGCAGTTACCGCGTTTCGGTCATCAGTTTCGCCCGTCTTCCACCTGAAAGGAGTGCTTGCATGTCTTTGACGCGCCGAGAGTTTTTAGCTGTCTCGGGTGTTGTCGGCGCCGGCCTGGCTCTCTCCTCGCTGGGTGTTGATCTTGGTCCTGCAAAGGCTTACGCCGAGGAAGTACGAAAGATCGACAAGGTGAAATCCGCCAAACAGTCCACAACAATTTGTCCTTACTGCGCCGTTGGATGCGGCCTTATCGTGAGCGTTGATCCCAATTCGCAGACAATCATTAATACGGAAGGAGATCCGGATCACCCCATCAGCGAAGGATCACTCTGCGCCAAGGGAGCCGGCCTCTTCCAAACATCGGCGAATAACCCCAATCGCCTCAAGAAGGTGCTCTACCGGGCGCCCAACAGCGACAAGTGGGAAGAAAAGTCCTGGGAATGGGCCTTGGATAAGATCGCCAAGAACCTGAAAGCCACTCGCGACGCCGGCTTCATGGAAAAGAACGCCAAGGGCGAAGTGGTCAACCGGGTTGAAACCATCGCCCATATCGGCAGCGCCGCTTTGGATAACGAAGAGTTGTGGCCTCTTCAGGCCATGATGAGGGCGCTCGGGCTGGTTTATATAGAACACCAGGCCCGAATATGACACAGCGCTACTGTTGCGGCTCTGGGAGAGTCGTTCGGACGTGGCGCTATGACGAATCATTGGATCGACCTTAAAAACAGCGACTGCATCTTGGTTATGGGCAGCAATGCCGCAGCCAACCACCCAATTTCGATGAAATGGGTGCAAAGGGCGAAAGACAAAGGCGCAGTGCTTCTGTCCGTTGATCCGCGTTTTACCCAAACCTCCGCAAAGGCCGACTTCTACACCGCCCTTCGATCAGGAACGGATGTGGCGTTCCTCGGCGGAATGATTAACTACATCGTTAACAATAATCGCTACTTTAAAGAGTATGTGGCTGAGTACACCAACGCCTCATTCATCGTAGGCGATAAATTTGATTTCGCCGACGGTCTTTTTTCCGGGTACAATAAAGAAAAACGCAGCTACGATAAGTCTACCTGGGCCTACAAGAAGAACGATAAAGGGACAATCGAGAAGGATCCCACGCTTCAGAACCCCAGATGCGTTTTTCAGTTAATGAAGAAACATTATTCACGGTACGCTCCTGAGCAGGTGTCGGGCATTACGGGAACCCCGGTTGAAGATCTCCTCAAGGTGTATGACATCTATTCGCAAACGGGAGTCAAGGACAAAGCCGGTACGATCATGTACGCCATGGGCTGGACTCAGCACACGGTAGGCGTGCAGAACATCCGCGCCATGTCCATGATCCAGTTGCTGCTCGGCAACATCGGTATACCCGGCGGCGGCGTGAACGCACTCCGCGGCGAATCCAACGTGCAGGGCTCGACCGACCACGCCTTGTTGTTCCACATCCTTCCGGGATATCTCAAGACGCCCGTCTCCACGTTCCAGACCCTCGAGGCTTACAACAAGGCATCCGCTCCCGTCTCCAATGACCCGATGTCTGCTAATTGGTGGCAGAATTATCCCAAGTACAGCACAAGCCTACTCACGGCTATGTGGGGCGACGCGGCGAAAAAAGAGAATGACTTTGGGTACGGATGGCTGCCGAAGATCGACCCCGGTCAAAACTTCTCTTGGTTAAACCTGTTTGACGCCATGTATGACGGCAAGATCAAAGGTTTCTTCGCTTGGGGTCAAAACCCCGCATGCAGCGGAGCCAACGCCAATAAGGTGCGGGCAGCGCTGGCGAAGCTCGATTGGCTCGTAAACGTCAATATCTTCGACAACGAAACCGGTTCATTCTGGAAAGCCCCGGGTCAAGACCCTAAGACGATCAAGACCGAGGTCTTCATGCTGCCCTGCGCCGCATCAATGGAAAAAGCCGGCAGCATAACGAACAGCGGACGCTGGGCGCAGTGGCGCTACAAGGCCGTGAATGCTCCGGGGGATGCGCGACCCGACGGCGATATCCTGACCGACCTTATGCTGAGAGTGAAAAAGCTCTACAAGGCCGGCGGCAAGTTCCCTGATCCCATCTTGAATCTCAAGTGGGACTACGTTGACGCGCACGGCGAGTTCGATCCCATCGCCGCGGCAAAGCAAATCAACGGATTCTTCCTCCAAGACAAAGAGATAGCCGGCAAGCAGTTCAAGAAGGGCGATCTCGTACCCGCTTTCGGTTTGCTCCAGGCGGACGGGTCGACATCGGCCGGTAACTGGCTGTACACCCAGAGCTTTAACGCGGACGGCAACAATATGGCCCGCAGAGGCAAAGACGATCCCACAGGCATGGGACTCTATCCCAAGTGGGGCTGGGCGTGGCCCGTAAACCGCAGGATCCTCTACAACAGGGCCTCAGTGGACGCAAGCGGCAAGCCGTGGAGCCCCAACAAGGCCATCATCGAGTGGAAGGAAGGCAAGTGGGTCGGCGACGTGCCCGATGGACCTTGGCCGCCCATGTCGGACAAAGAAAAAACCAAGTACCCCTTCATCATGACGGCGGAGGGTTTCGGTCGCGTATTTGGACCGGGCCTTCAGGATGGACCATTTCCCGAGCACTATGAGCCCCTGGAATGTCCTATTCCTAATAATCCCATGAACAAGCAGTACATCAACCCCACCGCCAAGATCTTCTCAGGGAAGATGGATCAGCATCTCACCTGTGATCCCAGGTTCCCCTTTGTAGCGACAACCTACAGGGTGACCGAACACTGGCAGACCGGCGTCATGACGAGATGGCAGCCGTGGTTGATCGAGGCCGAGCCTCAAATGTTTGTGGAAATGAGCATCGAACTCGCCAAGATGCGGGGAATCAACAACGGCGACAAGGTCAAGGTCTCTTCCCCACGTGGTGAAGTGGGTTGCATCGCCATAGTCACCACGCGATTCAGGCCGTTCAAGGTGGCGGGCATCGAAGTCCATGAAGTGGGGATGCCCTGGAGCTTCGGTTGGATAACGCCCAAAGACGGCGGGGAAAGCGTCAACCTGTTGACGCCCAACATTGGGGACCCCAACACCATGATCCCGGAATCAAAGGCGTTCATGGTCAACGTAATAAAGTCATAAGGAGGCGCCGATGCCGGGTTATTCGATAATGGTGGATACCTCCAAGTGTACTGCCTGCCGTGGATGCCAGATTGCTTGTAAACAGTGGAACGTGCTTCCCGGAACTGAGACAAGAAACCTGGGCACTCACCAGAATCCACCTGATTTTAATTTTAACACGTATAAAGTCGTTCGGTTCAGCGAAGGTTCACAACCGGACGGTAAAGCCTTCTGGTATTTCATGACGGACCAATGCAGACACTGCTTAAGCCCAGGCTGTATGGCCACCGTCGAAAACGGTGAAATTATCCAGGACGAGAAAACCGGAGCGGTCCTTTACACTCCCAAAACCAAAGACTTAGATTTCAACGCGGTTCGCGAAGGCTGTCCCTTTGATGTGCCTCGGCAGGATGAAAAATCCAAGCTGATCGCCAAGTGCACCCTGTGCTTCGACCGCATCACCAACAACATGATTCCCGCATGTGTGAAATCGTGCCCTACAGGCGCTATGACCTTTGGCCCTCGAGAAGAAATCCTGGAGCTGGTGGGCAAGACCGTAGACGGACTCAAGAAGAAATTTCCCGACGCCAAGGCGGTAAACGCCGACGAAGTGCGTGTCATCTATGTCGTAACGGACGATCCCGCCAAGTACTACAAGTACATGGCAGGGAGATAACAATCGCCTAACTTCACCTGAAGTAGCATCTTGATAACTGAGGAAGCTTCACCCGAGGCTTCCTCCATCACTTTGTGAGCTTCCGGACTTGAGCCGTAGGGACGCCGATCCCCACCCTACCCTGCTCTCACTATGGGCGAAGACTTCCTCTTCAAACGCCTATGACTCCTCTGCCTTCCTAAGCGCCCACGGAAAGCCCCGCCGGCCAGCCTTCACCGCAACCAGCGCAGGAGCGGCGAGACGTACTCGATTTCCGCCAAGTGCCCCGGTAGACTCCCAAGCAGCAAGAGAGCGCTCAACATGACCGATAGGGCCACTCCAGTCGGCAAAAGCACCGCTCGCGTCCGCAGACTCATCCCCATAAGGCCGCAAGCCGTCATCACAAGGAGAATGGGCAGGAAATCGTAGTAGAATCGAGGGGCGGTAAGTATTCCCAGAGAGATGGAGAGCAGTTGAAGCGCCGCCAGACCTGCCGCAAACCCAAACGCATGGGTCGGTTTGGTTGACCGATAACGAACCCCGAAAAGTGGAGCAAACGCCGCAAGGGTAATGGGCGCCAAGAGAAAGATCGAAACGGACAGCTCGTTCGTGTACGTAAACCTAAACTGCGGCACGCCCACACTTTGGATCACCAGTTTGTAATTCGGTAGCGTCATATAAGGAAATACGTCGCTCCAAACGGGCGGGCCGGCGAAGATGGACCAAAGATGATACGGGATGTGACGATAGTCCAAGAACAAGGCGTGCTCGAACAGCGACACCTGACGCGTTATCCCAAAGTCCAAGATGGCGCCGAACCGCAAGTAGTTATACCCCAGGAGCATTGCAGCAAACACGGCCGCAGGGAGCAAAAACGCCCCCAGAGACAGCGCTGCCCTGCGCGGGTCCGCTTCTCGAGTTCTCCAAAGCCGCCAAAGGAACGCAATCGCTACAAAGACCGCCGAAAACACATACGACACACGACTGCCCACGGATAAACTTAAGACCAACGCCAACGCCGCCGAACGAGCCGGCCCCAGCGGATGCTCGTCTTCGCTCATGTCGCGCAGCAGGTTTAGCCCCACGAGCAAAAAGAACATCGCCCACGCAATGGCCTCATGGTGAATAGATGGAACTGCCGTCATAAAAAGGCTCAAGCCGTTCACGGCAAAGAAGATGACGAGCCCAATGGTCACGGCGTTTCCCTCTTCCCCCAAAACGCTCGACAGCAGCAGAGTGACGGCCCCCACGCACAGGGCGCAGGCAAGACAAACCATGAACCCGGTGGGGATTGCGGCCCCCGCAAACGCAAAGGGCAAACGCACGAGCGCAGGAACCGGCCCGTAATAGAGATACCTCTTGCCGTTGAACGCTATGAAGTCCTCGAGAGGCGCCTCCGTAATCCACGTATGACCCTCGGCGAACGCCCGGGCGAGCATAGTGTAGTTCGGCCAAGCATTGACTTCGCTAAACCGAAACGTTAGTCCCGTCCCCCATGCCGTATAGAACACCAAGGCCGCTGAGAACGCCAGAAAGGCGTACGTCAGGCGACTCTTCTGGAGACGAGTTGAACTATCGGCTGAAACGACTGCTTGATACGAATGTGCAATAAAAGAAGTAATATTGGAGAGAACCTTCTTGAAAGAAGTTTCTCGCCAAACCCCTCTCCAAGAACTTTCAAAATAGCCGCAAGTGCCTTTTCTCAAGGAGAGAAAGCCACTTGCGGTGCATTTAAACATTCTTTGATAGTAGTTAGGGAAACCTGCTCTTACAAAAATGTCCTTCACCTATATTCCTCGTTCGACAGCACATTGGTATGAGACAACACGATCCCTCCTGAACCGGAATCCACGGGGGAATCTTCTCGAAAGAAGGCTTCTCGGCACGTCGCTCCGGCGCTCGCTTGACTATGGGAGCAGAATAATATACTCTAATTTCAATGCGTTACTTCCGCGCTACGACTCAATTACAACCAGAACAATCGACGCTATCACGTCCGGAGGAATATTGAGGAAAAAAACCCTTCTCATTACCCTGATCTTTTTGATCTTTTCGTGCGTGAACGCTTACGCTACCATGGCCATGTGCTTCAATTGCGGGGAATTACACCCCGGCCCACTGAACGCATGCGACAAATGCGGCTTCAAGCCCGACATGGCGAACTTCGGTCTGTGGACGACGTTCAGCGACCAGTTCCTCTCGCAGCGAACCTTGGAAAACTTCGGTTCCGTGATGAAGCAGATAGCCGAGGTCACACCGGACTTCGAGGAACGCCTGTGGATCTTCTTCAAGTACATGGGCGACAATTACCCGGACGCCGGTCTCATTGACGGGACGAGTTTGCAGATTCCCGACAAGTACAAGGAGTCCGTACCCGCCCATCTCAAGCGCCTTCAACTCCCCAAGTTTGAACTGGAGAAGACCTTCCGGTAGGCCGCATTTCATTCTGTGGAGGCTTTTTCCTCCTCCGAAGCCCGGTTCTCGGGGCTTTCCGCTACGATGACCTCGGCTTTGGTGATGGTTCCGTCTCGGCGTCGGTAACCGTTGCGAACGGTTTCCAGGATGGTCATGGGTCCGGCTTCAGCCGCTCTTGTTCCCGTGATGACGTGAAGATTTGCGTCATAGGGGGTTTGTCCCGGCTCGACGGGAAGCTCTTCGATCCCCAGCACGCTGAGTATTTGTCGCATCTTGGCGTTCACCGTTGATCGAGCCTGTTCATCAGCGATTTCCGTTGCCGAGTAGCCCGCCAGTTCTATGGTTCTGCGCTCAAGCTCCGTGATCGTCTCTTGGTTCACGGGCGCCGGTTTCTCATTGATTGCCCCGTTCAACAGGTTCAGGACTTTGCCTTCGTAGAACTCCAGTGTTTTACGTTCCAGATCGCCGAACAATGGAGCAATCTTCGTCGAGCAGCAAGAGTCTTCCTGCTTGGCGCCGTCCAGCATTGCATTGATGTATGCCGAGGCCTCTTTGCTCGGCGGTGGAATGATCTCCATTACCTGCCGTTCGATCTCCCCCCAATCCGTCGACCTTGGGGCCTTGTCATCCACAAAGTCCTTCAGGGACTTCGCGGCCTCTCGAGCGGCTCCAGGCGGACACAGAGCCGGCAGGTGCGAATACAGGGGCCGAAGGGATAGCAACATCGCCGCTGAAGGGGAAATTTCCGCGGGAATCTTTCGTTCCTGGGCCATTTTGCCGATCAAATCGGCGTAATGTGATCTCATGGCCAGGAATTTGAATCCCAGTGATGAATCCACGGCTATCCGGCGTTGCTGATCCACCTTGGTTTCAAGGGCCTCCACCCGATGGTAAACACGATCAAAGGTCTTGTCCAGAGCCGCCACGGCATCCGTCAGGCCCTGCGTTTTTTGAGCGAGATCCTGCATGGAAGCGAATTTGTCACGCAAAAACACCGCCAGTTTTTCCAGCCCCTGCAACTGGGCGTGTAATGCCTCACTTTGGAACTTCTGCACATCGTCAAAGCGCTTGCTGAGATCAGGAATTCCTACTGCCCTGATGCTTTCAACCCGTTTGTTCGTTTCCAAAAAAGAGAGGTGCAGACCTTTGGTAATTTTCTGCAATTCTGCGCTCACACGGACCGCATCAGCCCTGAGACCGGCGGGATTCGCCTGTGTCCCAAAGCCCGCCTCGGAGCCCTCGAGCAACCTGCGAAAGAGATCCACCACTGCCGCTCCGACCTCTTGGGTGAACGGCGCGGCTGCACGCTCCGTCCCTGAGCCGGCCTTCAAGGTCGTCCCATCCGTCGAGGACTCCGCGGACGCTGAAGAATTCGACTCCGCGTCCGGCAAGACCTCCTCACCGGTAGCGGATGCGTTCTTGTTGAGATCCGGGTCCGGTTCCGCCGGCCGGTTGGGCGGCGGCGCTATCCCAAGGCGCGTGTCCGATGGTTTCCCGTTCTTCACCGGCGGTGAGTCTTTGTTGTCATTATCCGACATAGGTATTCTCCCGTTGTGCGAGGCTCATACGTAATAAACCAATTCGTCTGGGAAGCGGCCCTTGTCCAGTATACTTCATCGAGCGTAATACCGATGCTTTCAAAAAAGCACTATAGGTGGAGCTTTCATTGCAAAAGGTCTTGGAGAGGGGTTTAGGGAGAAACTTCTTTCAAGAAGGTTCTCCCCACTATTACTTCTTTGACTAAAGATTGCGTTCGTCGATGATTCTCCGGGCCTTGCCTACGCTGCGTTCAATGGCGCCCTTCGGGAGGATCGTCACGGGTATGTTGATACCGATCACGGCGTGGATACGCTGGGATATCCGGCGGGCGAGTCGGTCCAGCGCCTCTTGGCCGGCGTCGTAGACTGCGGGTTTCACTTCCGTTTCCACGGTCATTCTGTCGATATAGCCCTTCTTTCTCAAACGAATTTGGTACAAGGGCTCGATTTCAGCGAACTCCATCAACACGGACTCGACCTGTGTGGGGAAGACATTCACGCCGCTGACGATCATCATGTCGTCCGTGCGACCCAGGATCTTGTTCATGGTGATAAGCGTGCGACCGCATTCGCATTTCTTGCGATGGAGACTACACAGGTCGCGGGTGCGGTAACGAATCAACGGCAGGGCTCGCCTCCGAAGAGCGGTAAAGATGAGTTCGCCTTCTTCACCTTCGGGCAATACCTCGAGTGTAGTAGGATCCACGATTTCGGGCAGCACGTGGTCTTCGTTCACATGGATGTTGTGGTGCTCGCAGTCGAAGGACACGCCCGGACCCATCATTTCCGTGAGCCCATAGAGTTCGTATGCGCGGATGCCGCCTCTGCTCTCGATGGTGTCTCGCATTTCCGTGGTCCAGGGCTCGGCGCCGAAATGGCCCGTTCTGAGTTGGCTCTTGCGCAGATCAAAGCCCATTTGTTCCGCCCGCTCAATGATGGTGAGACAATAGGTAGGAGTACAGCAGATCGACGTCACGCCGAAGTCCTGGATGAGCATGATTTGGCGCTCGGTGAGCCCTGTTCCCGTGGGTACGACTGCGCATCCCAAACGCATGGCGCCTTGCAGGACCCCGAGGCCGCCCGTGAATAAGCCCATACCAAAGGCGTTCTGAAGCACGCTGTCGGTGCGAACCTCCTGAGCCCACAGGCTGCGGGCCATGCACTCCATCCACTGATCGAGATCCGCTTTCGTGTACGGGCCGGTGGTGGGCTTGCCCGTGGTCCCGGATGAGGCGTGAATCCTCACTACTTCCGACATGGGCACGGCGCACATACCAAAGGGATAATTATCCCGTAAATCGGTCTTGGCTGTCAGGGGAAACTTCGCCAAATCCTCGAGGTTCACTAGGTCGGAAGGCTTAATCCCACGGTCGTCAAACGCCTTTTTATAGAAAGGGACTCTATCGTACGCCCACTGAACGGTTTCCTTGAGCTGCGCCAATTGGAAGGCCTTCAGTTCGGACTCCTTCATGGTCTCGTATTTTACATCCCAATATTTTCTCGACATTCATTCCTCCTCGACAGCGTGCATACGCTGATTGTGTTTCTTCAGAATTAAAGAGGTAATATTGGGGAAAACCTACTTTGCAAAAAAGACCTTCACCAATCTTACTTTTAATGGCGAATCGCTATACCGGTTACCACCGCCGGCCCACCCCTTACAGTTGCAATGGGTTGAAAGCCGTCTCATACCGATGTGCTTTCAAAAAAGTAAGATCGGCGGATCTTTTTTTGCAAAGCAGGTTTTTCCAACCTCTTTCTAAGACATTTGTGATAGTCGCCGAAAGCGGCATTTTCTCCTTGAGAAAAGCCGCTTTCGGCAATTGCAA